>NZ_JBXWPK010000004.1:0-400270 GCF_059611825.1 Ruegeria sp. CDSA221 | reverse complement strand
CCAATCTCCTGAATCGGCTTCTTCTTCGCCTCACGCGCAATTTCGATGTCAGATTTATAGCTCATTGGGTTTCGGTCCCTGATTGAATTCCGTGCAAACCCGACGCAGAACGCCGGCGCTGCTCACTCCATACCGTTGTGTACCAAATTGGTGGCTATGGATTCCGACATAATTGCGCCTTGAAACGTCGTAGCGTCACATCGGCGCCTTCCGATCGGAAATTGCGGTCCCTTATGGTGTCCAGGCTCTCTGATCGGGGACAAATAGTGTAAGCTCATCGCCCAGCTTCAGCTCTCCGGGTCTTTCGACCCAAGCCGTGACCCCCCGCCGTCCCTGCGCTGCAGGCTTGAAGGCAGCACCATACCCGGGCAAGTCAGCCTCGATCTCGCGCCCCGGCAGGATACAGGGCCGGTTTTCCATGTCGATCGTCAGCGTCAGGCCATTTTCCACCTGCAAACGAGACGAGGGCGGAATATGGGTGAAATCCGGAATGCCGCGCAAGACAATGCTGACACCCAGATGGGACGGGTCCAGCTTACCCAAGCCCATTTCCTGCGCGATGGCATCAAGTTCTTCTGCGGACAGGATCGATAACTGTCGCACATTGCGAATTTCGGTGCCCACCGGGTACAGGTTTTTGACCCGTACGCAAGAGGTACGATTCACGCCTTCGTGACGCGCGCCTTGATCACCCGAGAAACCCAAATCCAGACTGTCCACGGAATTGGCCCGGAGAGTTTTACCTGCTGGTACGTGGCCCAACCAAACAACTTCGCCCGTGAATTCGGTTTCGCGCAATACCGGCATATTTATCCCTTTTTCAGAACTGACATCTGATGCGGAATAAAGGGCAAACCTTCGCGATTGAAAAGAAAAAAGACCCGGGACAGGCCCGGGTCTTTGAAAGTTTAAGCCGTTGGTTCCGGCTCCATCCCGCCATCGGGCGGAGTTTTCTTAACCTTGGTTTTCGGAATGGCTGTCACGCTGGGGGCGCTGCCCTCATCAGGTTTGTCGCCCTCGTCATCGCTTTCGCTGGGCGGCTCGCCATTCATGACGCGTTTGATCTCGTCACCGGTCAGGGTTTCATATTCCAGCAGCCCCTGGGCCAGACGTTCCCATTGCTCGTTCTGTTCTGACAAGATCTGATGCGCACGCTCATATCCTTGCTGGATCAGGCGCTTGACCTCTTCCTCGATCAGTTCCTTGGTATGGGCCGAAACCGAGAACCCGGCAGTGTTGCCAGAATAGCCATCATGCGCTTCGGCATAGTCGATATTGCCGACCTTGTCCGACATGCCCCAGCGCATCACCATCGCCCGCGACAGTTGGCTGGCCTGCATGATATCGCCCGCCGGACCGTTCGAGACATGGTCCTCGCCATATTTGATCACCTCAGCCGCCTTACCGGCCATCGTCATGGCCAGCTTTTGCTCACACTCATCGCGGTGATAGTTCAGGCGGTCCATTTCTGGCAGTGACACCACCATGCCCAGCGCACCACCGCGCGGAATGATCGTTGCCTTATAGACCGGATCACACAATGGCAGCGTCATACCAACAACGGCATGCCCTGATTCGTGATAGGCAGTCTTTTCCTTCTGGTCCTGGGTCAGCACCATCGAGCGGCGCTCGGCACCCATCATCACCTTGTCCTTGGCATTCTCGAAATCTTCCATGGTAACAAAGCGGCGACCGACGCGGGCGGCCATCAGCGCGGCCTCATTCACGAGGTTGGCCAGATCAGCACCCGAGAAGCCCGGAGTCCCGCGCGCGATGATGCGCAGATCGACATCAGGTCCGAGGGGTGTCTTGCGTGCGTGAACGCCCAGGATCTTTTCGCGGCCTTTAATGTCGGGGTTGCCGACAGTCACGTTGCGGTCGAAACGGCCTGGACGCAGCAGCGCAGGGTCCAAAACGTCCTTACGGTTGGTGGCCGCCAGGATAATCACGCCCTCATTGGCCTCGAACCCGTCCATCTCGACGAGCAACTGGTTGAGCGTTTGTTCACGTTCGTCATTACCCCCGCCATAACCGGCACCACGATGGCGGCCAACGGCGTCAATCTCGTCAATAAAGACGATACAGGGAGCGTTTTTCTTGGCCTGTTCGAACATGTCGCGGACACGGGATGCACCGACACCGACGAACATCTCAACAAAGTCCGAACCCGAAATGGTGAAGAAGGGCACACCCGCCTCACCCGCAATGGCGCGGGCCAGCAGCGTTTTACCGGTCCCCGGAGGGCCCACCAACAAAGCGCCTTTTGGAATCTTGCCACCCAGACGACTGAATTTCTGCGGATTGCGCAGGAATTCTACGATCTCTTCCAGTTCTTCCTTGGCCTCGTCGATGCCAGCGACATCATCAAAAGTTACACGGCCATGCTTTTCGGTCAGCATCTTGGCCTTGGACTTGCCAAAGCCCATCGCGCCACCTTTGCCGCCACCCTGCATCCGGTTCATGAAGTAGACCCAGACACCGATCAGCAGCAGGAAAGGAAGAAGAGTGACCAGGAAAGACTGAATGCCCGATTGCTGTTGTTTCACAGCCTGAACCGGGATGCTTTCATCGATCAGCAGTTTGGTCACCTCGGCATCGCCGGGCTTGATCGTGACATAGCTTGCGCCGCTTTGCGTGGTATAGCGAATTTGCTCGCCATCCAATGTCACGTTTTTGACTTCGCCGCCTTCAACAGCGGTCACGAAATCAGAATAGGTTCTTTCATTGCTCTGAAGCGTTCCACCTGGTCCGCTGAACAGATTGAACAGTGCAAGGATCAGCAAAAACAGAACGACCCAAAAGGCGATGTTACGAGCGTTGCCCAAGAAAAATCTCCCAAAAGATTTCGGCAGATGGGGATCTGCCGGGTTGCTCTTTAAAATAGAGATGATTCAAGCAGGTTCAATGCGATAAAACCGAAGAGTGAAACTCGGGCTCTTCTGGCGTCAGTTCTGCAAGCCAACCATTTGAGAAACCCACCATAGGTGCAGATACCAAGACCTCTCCACTCCAGACGGACGGAGACGCCAGAAGCGTGGCGCGCGGTTTTCCAAGTGCACGCCAATCTGGCACGGCCTGCAAACCAGCCGCACCTAACGGGTGAACCTGCGCGTCGGGAATCGCCGGGCCAGACAGGATCCACCGTCCATCCCAAATCTGACCGGGTGCGCCGGGTGCGCTCTCAACGGCATTTAGCTCTCTGCAAATCCACATTTTATCGGCTTTTGGGATCAAGAGGCATCCACCAATCGTTGCCGCCTCACCCTGATCAATCGCCAGCAGCGCCCGGTCTGTTGCAGCCTGACGCGGTGGATATCCGCGGCCCGCAATCCAGCGGACACAACCTGTAAGAAGACGACGTCGGATTTCCGCAGGCAGAGTGGAAAATCGCGCGCGATCGACACAGATATCGCCGCCATCGACACTCAGGACCTGACGGGCGGATTCCTGCGTAATCTGCTCTAATGCTTCACGGGCTTGAGCAAGGTTTTCAGCAACGCGGGACAGAGAATGCACCGAAATCCCAATTTCGGATAAGCCGGTCAACGCGTTGCGCGCCTTGATACGATCAAACCGCCGGTCGTGATTCGATGGATCCTCGATCCAATCTGCCCCAATCTCGGCAAGATAATCGCGCAGTTGTTGCCGGGTGATCCCCAACATCGGCCGCAGCAGCATGATCCCTTGATAGTTCCGCATTGCGGGCATGCCGGACAATCCCGTCACACCAGCAGCGCGCGCCAATCGCATCAGCATGGTTTCGGCTTGATCATCGGCGGTGTGTCCCAGGGCAATCGCACCGATCTGCTTGTCACGCGCCCAGTCTGACAGCAACTGGTACCGGGCCTGCCGCGCCCTATCCTGCAGGTTACCTGTCTGGTCCCACCCCTGCCAGTGCAACGTCTCATGTGGAAGGCCCAGACCCTGGGCAAGCTGCGCCACCCAATTTGCCTCCGCAACCGCTTCGGGGCGCAGATTGTGGTTCACCGTGGCGACAAACAGCTCAACCTGTTCCTCTTGGACGATGTGCTTCAACAAACTCAGCAAAGCAACCGAGTCACCGCCACCGGATACCGCAACGCCTAGACGGCGCGGAAGGTTTTCCGGCAATCGCGCGCGGAGTTCGGATTTCAGGAGTGTGCCTTGTGTGGTCAAGTACAACCCAGTGACGTCATTTCCTGCGTGGCGCTGGAGACCAATGCCGAGGCCGGGAACCGGACGCTGACCTCGCTCAGTGTTATACACGCCTGTTCGGTCTGTCCCAGACGACCCAGCGCAGCACCCAGTTCGAACAAAGCCTCAGGCGCATAGGCGCCTTCGGAATCACCCGTGAAGCTGGCCAGAAAAGCCCTTGCAGCTTCGCGGGTGTCGCCAATGCCTTCCAACGCCTGACCGCGCTTTAGGTGTGCTTCGGGCGCAAGCGGGCTTCCGGGATATGATGTATCGAATACTGCGAACTGATCCGCAGCGGCCTGGAAGTTTCCATCGGCCAGCGCCTGAGCAGCGGCATTGAAATCCGCTTGCTCGCCTACTGCCAACTCACCCAGGTCGGCATCGGTTGGCCCTGTCGGAGCGGCAGGGGCTACGGATGTGATGTCCGTGTCTCCGCCCAGAGTTGTTGTATCACCAAGCGTACTCAGGTCGCCGCCTTCCAGTTCGACCAAGCGAAACTCAAGATCACCGATGCGGTTAGTCCCGTCGGTTACGATATTCTGTACACGCTGGTTCAACTGCTCGGTCTGGCGCGTCAGGCGCTGCAACTCGGCCTCTATGGCATCAACGCGTTCAAGTATCGAACTGCCGGACAGGTTCGGGGCCGGAGAGCCGGTTGTTGAAAACTCGCGCTTGAGCCGCTGAATTTCCACATGCAGCACCGTCAGTTCCTGCCGGATATCCGCCAAGGTTTGCTGATCCTGTGCTTGTGCCAAACCGGCGGTCGCCAAAACTGCGGCCAGAACCCATCCTGCTAGTTTCATCGTCTTATCCCAAAGTTGATCCGGTCAGCACCGTGACTGCACGACGGTTTTTCGAATAGCAGTCCTCGGTGCTGCAAATCTCGATCGGGCGTTCCTTGCCAAAGCTGACAGTTGTCAGCCGGTTGCCCGCTACTCCGCGGGAAATCAGGAACTCGCGGGCGGCATTTGCCCGGCGCGCACCCAGTGCGAGGTTATACTCACGCGTGCCCTGCTCATCCGCATGGCCTTCGATCGTTGCCACAAAGTCGGGGTTGGCCATCAGCCAGTCGGCCTGCCCCTGCAGCACTGACTGCGCCTGCGGAGTAAGCGTCGACTGATCGACTGAAAACAGAACCCGGTCACCAACAGTTTGCTGGAAATATGCAGGCGAGCGCGGATCACTTGGAGAGCCCGCGGCCAGCCCGCCATTTGCGCCATTGCCAAAGCCGCCGCCCAGCGCAGACGGATCGTTATTGGTGCAGGCTGCCAACGCGCCAAACACACCTAGTGCTAGGATTTTGCCCAATACGTTCATCTCAGGTGCCTCGTTGTTTTTTCTCTTTATTGCCGTCTCTGTAGCATAGTGCAGGTTCCTTGTGAACTTTTCCTGCCAGCAGCCGTGATCAATTCTGCAGTGGACCCCATGACGGATCGCTGCCCCCATCCGGGGTGCGGATCGGGCGCAGGTTGCGTCCCGAGATATCAACCGAATACAGCGTCGCCCGGCCACTTGCGCCCTGGGTTTCTCGGGTGAACATGATCACGCGACCATTAGGGGACCATGTCGGTCCTTCGTCCAGAAACGACGAGGTCAGCAAACGCTCTTCGCTGCCATCTGTTCGCATGACACCGATATGAAATCGGCCTTTGTTCTGCTTGGTAAACGCAATCAGATCGCCACGGGGGGACCAGACCGGCGTTCCATAACGGCCCTGACCAAAGCTGATCCGCGTCGCCTCGCCCCCGTTTGCGGGCATGATGTAAAGCTGTGGCGTGCCCGAACGGTCGCTTTCAAACACGATCTGGGAACCGTCTGGCGAATAGCTGGGGGCGGTTTCGATCGCGGGCGTATTGGTCAGCCGCACGCTTTGCCCGGAAGCCAGATCCATTTTCCACAGGTCCGTATTGCCGCCCTGAATAAGCGAATAGACGATCGACCGTCCATCCGGCGAAAACCGGGGCGAAAAGCTCATCGTGCCGCCCTGGGTGTTCAACTCAGTCCGCCTGACCCGCTCAATATCCAGAACATAGATGCGCGGCTGACCGGATTCGTAGCTGGTATAGAGCAGTTGATCACCGGCAGGTGAAAAGCGTGGTGCCAGAACAATGGCGGCGCTGTCGGTCAGGTACTGCACATTCGCACCATCATAATCCATGATCGCCAGCCGTTTCAGGCGCTGGTTTTTGGGGCCGCTTTCCGAGACAAAGGCAACGCGACTGTCGAAATAGGCGCCCTCGCCCGTTACACGGCTATAGACTTGATCCGCCACTTTATGGGCCATGCGCCGCCACCCTTCAGTCGTCCCGGCAAACTGCAGACCGTTGCCCAGCTCCTGCCCAGAAAACACATCCCAGACCCTGAACCGCACCGTCAGGCGATTGCCCGACACATTCACAGCACCTGTCACCAAAGCCTCGGCATTGATGGCTTTCCAATCCGCAAACCGAACGGGATCTTCAAAGCTGGCCACTTGGCTGATGAAAGCATCAGACAGAATTTCGCGAAACAGCCCCGTTCCGGTCAGATCCGCCGCCACAACCCGCGAGATATCCTGAGCGTATTGGGCTGCCGCCGTACTATCGGGAACAAAACTTGGAACCGCAAAGGGCAAGGGTTCGATGATCCCCTGATCCAACTCCAGGCGGAGCGGCCCACTTTGGGCGTGAACGGGTGCCGACACCAGTGTCAGGCCAAGCAACAGGCTGGTCAGAAGTCTCATCATTTGATCCGCATCCTCTCGGGATTGAATGTAATCTCAATATCCTGCCAATGCTCGTATTTATCGGTTGGCAGGTCATATCCTTTGGCTCCACAGCGCAAAATGGCACGTCGAGCGGCCTCATAGGCTTGTCTGGCTGCGCCGTCAGAACCGCCTGAGCTGTCGATCATGCGCAAGCTGCCGCCAACCACCTTGCCATCAGGGGTCAACGAAAATCCGACAACAACAACTGTCTGCAGAGCATCCGTGGACAAGGACCCAACGTTCCAGCATTGGGAAACGGCCAATCGCATCGCGTCCTTTTCGCCGCTGGTCAAGGGCGGACCAGAGGGTTCACTCCCTTGTCCCAACGCCTCGGCCAGCGCATCGTTGATGGCTGTTTCCGTCTGCGCGGGCTCTGTGGGTTCGGGCTCGGGCGTCTCTGCCACTTCGGGCTCGGCCGGTGGCGTCGGGCGGTTGGGACGGATCCGCGGGCGCGGCGATGTTCGGGGAGCGTTTTCTTTGGGCTCTTCCGCTTCGGTCACAATCTCGTCAGCCTTTTCCTCGGGGGCGGTCTGATCCTGCTGTTCCTGCGGGGTCTCGGCTCCCTCGTCCAAAGATACGGCCGGGGTTTCGATTTCATCAGGCGCGGCCTCGGGCGGAGGCGGCGCAACCGGCACCGGCGCAACATTCTCGGCCGGGCTGGGCTGTGCTTCTGGCCCAGAAGGCACCGTAAGGTCGACGATCTCGGGGGCGGGAGTGTCCAACACCGGTGGCTGTTCAATCACCACCGGCTCTGGCGGCGGCTCAATCGGTTCAGGCTCAGGATCCGGGTCCGGGTCGGATTCAGCAGGTTCCGCCTCTTGCAACGAAGGCTGCTCTTCCACTACCGGTTCCGACGCTGGATCCTCTTCTGTTGGGGCCTCAGGCGGCTGCAGCGCTGTTGGCGTCGGCACTTCGGGCGCATCCCGCTGAGCGGTCATTGCCGCAAATTGCTCAGCCGAAATGACCGAGACATCCTGCACGGCCATAGGTAATGGTTCGGACCGGAAGGTGCCGCCGAAAAATGCCCAACCAATCAGACTGACATGGGCAATCGCCGAGATCTTGGTGCCGGTATCCACCGTGCGGCCTCACTCTCCACCGTCGTCCAGTGTCGGGCCGCCCGTATCGGTCACCAGCCCCACATTGGAGAACCCACCCGCATTAAGCGCGCCCATTACCTGCATCACCTGCGCATAAGGGATCGCACCATCCGCGCGCAAAAACACTCGGTCGCTACTGCGTTCTGCTGCGATGGCGCGTAGTTTGCCAATCAGCTCTTCGCGCAGAATATCCGTGGTTTGGATTTGCACCCTGCCATCCGCGGTCAGCGTGACGGTCAAAGGTTCCTCGTTATCGCCAGGCAGCGCACTGGCCGCCGTTTTGGGCAGATCAACAGGCACACCAACAGTCAGCAAGGGCGCGGCCACCATGAAGATGATCAGCAGCACCAGCATAACGTCCACAAAGGGTGTGACGTTGATCTCAGCCATCGGCTGCGCGCGACCGCGACGCCGACCCCGCCGGCGTCCATTCTCGCCCGAGGATTGCTGAACCGCAGCCCCCATCTCAGCTGTCCAGCTGGCGCGACAGAATGGTGGCGAACTCATCGGCAAAGGCTTCATAGCCTCCAACGATCCGATCACTATCTGCGCTGAGTTTGTTATAGAAAATCACCGCCGGAATCGCGGCCAACAGGCCCAGGCCGGTGGCCAGCAACGCCTCGGCAATACCGGGCGCAACAACAGCCAGGTTGGTGTTCTGCTGCTCGGCAATCTCGATGAACGCATTCATGATACCCCAGACCGTTCCGAACAGACCGATGAAGGGTGCAGTTGAGCCGACAGTGGCCAGAATGGGCAGGCCCTTTTGCAGCGCCTCGGCCTCTTTCGCGATGGCCACATCCATCGACCGATCAATGCGTGAGGTGGCACCAGCTATCAGACCGCCATCAGTGCGGTGCGAGCGGCGCCATTCGATCATGCCCGAGGCAAATATCTTCTCCGAACTGCCATCGGGTTGGGTACCGATCTGCTCGAACAGTTCATCCAAGGGGTTCCCGGACCAGAAAGCCTCATCAAAAACCTGAGCTTCACGCCTTGCAGCACGGTAATTGATCAGTTTCTGGATGATGATCCCCCAGGACCAGACTGATGCGCCAATCAGCATCAGCATTACCAGTTTAACGATAAAAGTCGCGCGGGCAAAAAGCCCCCACATGGAGAAATCGATCTCCTGCGCCAGCGCCAGCGTTTCAGCTTCCATGAACCTGCTCTTTGTTTTGCCTGACAGCCTTACGGCCTTGTTTTGTCAAACGCTAACGCAGATGGGGGCGAATTGCCAACAGAACCACCCGGGTCCTGCAAATTGTTACAACAATGCGCGAATCTCTGCCGGAAGGCGTACGGGCTTGCCCTGCGCATTCATACAGACGGCGGTAACGATGGCGCGAAAAATCTCCTCTTCGCCCCGTTTGACCACTTGCGCCATGATCAGACGGACACCGGACAGAGATTTGATTTCGGTCTCGATCTCCAGATCGTCGTCAAATTTAGCCGGGGCCAGGTATTCCGCCTCGATCCGGCGCACGACCCAAACGATACCTGCGTCACGCATGGCATTTTGGTCATTGCCCAGGCGCCGCACATAGTCCGACCGGGCGCGTTCGATGTATTTTAAATAGTTAGCGTGATAGACCACGCCGCCCATATCGGTGTCTTCGTAATATACTTTAACGGAATAGACGTGCTTCATTGCGGTTGATCCAATCTGGCAAACAATCTCAGCGCATGAGAGGCATCTTGCGCCGCGCCCGGCAGGACAGGATCGTATGCCGCCCGGATCAACCCGGCAATGTCTGGTCGCAATATCGTCGCGTCACCCGCCACTGCCAAAGGCGACTGGTTGCGAAAAGCGGTATCGGACCAGAGCAGCACCGTTTGCACCACCTGGCTGAGCGCAAGCGTTTCAGCGGGGACTTGCGACAATTCATTGTCCATCCGCAAAAACACAAAGGCCGCACGAATGGCGCCGTCTTCTTCAAAACGGAATATCCGGTACTGGTTGGCATCGGCCGCGATCAACCGATCAACCAACGGCCCCAGATCAGGGACCAAACGGTCCAGATCGGGCACTTCTGTCAGTTCTTTCCAGTCGCGGAAGAAAAAGACCATGCAGTTGGCGCCAAGCTCGGAGTCGGTTTCCGCCATCTGATGCCCTGCCAGTGTTACCACTGCCTCGAACGCGCCTTTGACCGTGGCCAAACTTTCATCTTCGACCCCAAAGACGATCGGCACGATGGGGCGGCCCCACCGCGCAAACAGGAACTCTCCGCTTTCGCGGGTGAACAGGGCTTGAATGTCGTCGGGTGTCACGCGCAATCCTCGGCAATCGGACAATGTTTGGCGAAATCCTTAAAAGCTCGCACGCGCGGCTTCAACCAAACAGATCATTTTGCCCCTTGGGTGCGGCCATGCCCAGATGCGTCCACGCCTTCTGCGCCAGCATCCGGCCACGCGGTGTGCGTTGGATCAGGCCTTGCTGCAAGAGGAAGGGTTCGATCACCTCCTCCAGCGAGTCCCGGCTTTCCGACAGAGCTGCCGACAAGGTTTCGATACCTACCGGCCCGCCCGCGTAATTCTCGGCGATCAGCTTCAGATACCGGCGGTCCGCGCCGTCCAGCCCCAGATGATCGACCCCCAGCCGCGTCAACGCCCCATCAGCCAAATCGCGGGTGATCCGTCCATCGCCTTCGACGATTGCGAAATCCACCACCCGCCGCAGCAGGCGCCCGGCGATCCGAGGTGTTCCGCGTGACCGGCGCGCGATCTCTCGGGCACCACTGTCATCAGCCGGTGCTCCAAGCTTGCGCGCGTTGCGGGTGACAATCTCGTGCAATTCATCAACGGTATAGAACTGCAGGCGTGTCGGGATGCCAAAGCGGTCGCGCAGCGGCGTGGTCAGCAGCCCCATCCGGGTTGTGGCCCCGACCAGAGTAAACGGCTGCAACTCGATCCTCACCGTGCGCGCGGCCGGGCCTTCACCAATCACCAGATCCAGCTCGAAATCCTCCATCGCCGGGTACAGGACCTCTTCGACCGCTGGATTCAATCGATGGATTTCGTCAATGAACAGCACATCGCGCGCTTCCAGATTGGTCAGGATCGCCGCCAGATCGCCCGCCTTTGCCAGAACCGGGCCAGATGTCATCCGAAAATTCACGCCCAACTCACGCGCGATGATCTGCGCCAGCGTGGTCTTGCCCAGACCGGGAGGGCCATGGAACAGCGTATGATCCATTGCCTCACCCCTTTGGCGAGCTGATTGAATAAAGATACGCAGATTGGCGCGCGCCTCGGCTTGACCGATGAATTCGTCCAGTCCCTGCGGGCGCAAGGCGCGGTCATTGTCTTCCGGCAACGGCTCGGGGCGCAGGGTGGGATCGGCATCTACCATTCTATCACCCTTTCGGAGCCAACAGTTTCAACGCAGCGCGGATCAGGTCCGCCTCACCCGCTTCGGGCAAGCTCGCCGCGGCTTCGGCCACGGCTGACGCGGCCTCGGACGGGCCATAGCCCAGATTGGAGAGTGCCGACAATGCCCCGGCAGATGCTGCGGCATTCCCCGATGGCGCTATGGTGAGCCGTTGTTTTGGTACTGGCGCCGGTTCGGTCAGCTCCACGACGTCCAATTCGGGGCCATCCATTGCCTCGGTCACCGTGCCGCCCATGGCCATAACGCCGGGCGCCTTGTCTTTGAGGTCCAGCACGATCCGCTGCGCGGTTTTGGGGCCCACGCCCTTGGCTGCCTTGACCGCCCCCCAATCGCCCAGAGCAATCGCCCGGCTGACACCATCGGGGCCCAAGGCGCTGAGGATTGCTAGCGAAACCTTGGCCCCGACCCCTTGCACCGAGCACAGCAGGCGATGCCACTCCTTCTCGACCAGCGAAAGGAACCCGTAAAGCTGCATCAAATCCTCGCGCACCACCATGTCGGTGTAGATCGAGATCGCCTCACCCACGCCCGGCAGCGCAGCCATCGTACGGTCCGAGCAATAGACCAGATAGCCGACCCCACGCACGTCGATCAGCACGTGATCCGGCGCGCGGTAATCCAACCGGCCTGTCAGCTTGCCAATCATGCCCGCACCTGTTTCATCCGCGACTGTGGCGTTGCCCCGTAAAAGGAATGACAGATCGCTATCGCCAGCGCATCCGCGGCATCCGCGCCCTTGGGCTGACAGCCCGGCAGTTGCAACTTGACCATATGAAGAACCTGTTCCTTTTCGGCATGGCCCACGCCCACAACCGTTTTCTTGACTCGATTGGGCGCATATTCCCCCACTGGCAACCCGGCCTGCGCCAGCGTCAACAACGCCACACCCCGCGCCTGACCCAGCTTAAGCGTACCGGCTCCGTCCTTGTTCACAAAGGTCTGTTCGATGGCGGCCTGATCGGGCTGATGTTCAGCAATCACTTCGACGATCTGATTATGGAGCGATAGCAACCGCTCTCCCAGATCATCCCCGTCCGATTTACATAACCCATTGGCAACATGACTGAGACGGCTGCCATGTGATTCGATGACGCCCCATCCCAGGGTCCGTAGCCCCGGATCAATGCCCAGAATTCGCATATATAGCCTCGGCCTGCTCGGGTTTGTGTGTTCTTTTTTACCGACTAGCACGAAACAAGAACATTTTCCAAGCGAATTGACTGATGGTCAGATTGCGACACGGTCGTCCTGTCTCCGACAGAATGAGCTGATTACGACCGGAAAATGTCGGGTTTCGACCAGTTTGATGAAGGCAAAATTGCCAATAAATTAAGGCGTTTTCATGTTTTTCGAGCATTGCAAAAAACGCATAGGACACATGCAATTTCTATGCTTGTGCAGTCAGAAAACCATCCCTAAATGCCCGTCAGATCGCAAGATCAGAGTTTAACACAAACCGGAAGGAAACAGGATATGGCTGCACTGGACACAACCCGCACCACCACTGGCTCATTTGGCCTCGTCGGCCGTATCGGCGCGACTTTCGCAATGGTCGTAAACGCCGTTGTCGAATGGAATGATGCCCGCGTTACACGCAACGCGCTGAGCGGTCTGTCGGACCGCGAGCTGGAAGATATCGGCCTGTGCCGTGGCGACATTGAAATCGTCGTGGAAGGCCGCCGTTAAGGCAAAGCAAACCTACCGTTGATTTTCCCCTTCTCCCTCGGGGCAAAGAAGAACGCCGCGTATCCCCGGATACGCGGCGTTTCTAATCAAAGCGGAAGAAACTTAGCGGAGAACTTTGCTGAGTTGAGACGAGAGGGCCTGTGATACCGGGTCGATCTGCATGATCCATGCCCCCGCCTTCTCCACTTCGGTCCCTTGCGCAAGGCTATCGACACGATACTGGTAGGCCGACGACCCCAAGCTGGTCAGCAAAAGCGTTTTGAATGCGAACAGCCCAGCCAAGCAGATCAGCAGAGCCTTTGCAGGCACCGCGGACTGAACCCGCTGTGGTTTCATAACAACCAGGCCATCTTTGCGCATAGTCGCACGATAACCACGGGTCATCTTCGAATGTTTCTTGTTCAGCCGATGAACGCGCTGATCAAATTCAATTTGTTTTCCAGTCATGGCAGCCTCCAAATCAACCGCCCCCCAATTCCACGTCATTGACGGTAAAAACAGATTGCGACAAAAAAGAGGCGAAACTCCACAAAACTCCTGCAAATGGCCCGATTTTAGCCCTGTTTGGTTAAGACTAGCGACGTCCATTCACCAATTTGGTCATTTCTAGAGGCATTGAAACCATTTTGGAGATAAACGGAAACAACATCCTCGGCTTGCTCGTTAAGGATTCCCGATAGAATCGCCTTACCCCCGACCCGCAGATTCGCTGAAATTTCGGGCGCCAGGGCCACCAATGGGCCCTTGAGGATGTTGGCGAATATCAGGTCATAGGGCGCAAGAGATTTCAGCTCCGGATGATCGAACCCCGCAGCCTCGACACATTGAACCTTCCCTGACATGCCGTTTGCCTTCAGGTTGGCTTCAGCAACTTCGACAGCAACCTGATCAATATCGCTGGCGATGATGTCCCCCTCCCAAACACGAGCGGCGGCCATCGCAAGAACGGCGGTGCCGCAACCGATATCTGCAACTTTTGTCGCGGTAAAACCCTGATCGAGCAGAAAATCCAGAGCCTTGAGACACCCAAGGGTGGTGCCGTGATGCCCGGTACCGAAAGCCATTGCAGCCTCAATCAACAAAGGGATACGGCCTTCGGGCAGCTTGTCGGCATCGTGACAGCCATAGACGAAAAAGCGGCCGGCCTCGACAGGCGCCAATTCACGGCGGACATGGGCGACCCAGTCGGTTTCGGGCAGTTCCGAGATTACAAAGGGTTTGGATCCGAACGCAGCCGCCAGAACCGCCAGTGCCGTTTCATCCGGCGCTTCGGTGAAGTAACCGCCAATCTCCCACAGGCCCGAGCCATCTTCGACTTCGAATACGCCCACGCCCGTGGGTTCGGGATCAAGACGCTCCATGGCTTCGCCCAGACCATCGGCGGACTTTTTGCCGGTCAGGGTGGTAAGCGCGGTGAATGTGGGCATGGGAGCCTCCTGTGTCAGCTGACACAGCGCCTAGGGTGCGGGCCCGCGAAGGTCAAGCATTGGCAGCTATTCCGCCGGAGCGGGCGCGTATTTCGACAGTATCGTCTCATTCCCAAGCTCTGGGTGGCGCGGGATCAGCAGCGACAGCGATAACGAAATCAACGCCATCGCTGCAGCCACTGCAAAGACCGCTCCGGGCGAGTACACCCAGAGCAGGCCCAGAAGCGCTGGTAGGAATACCGCGGCGATATGGTTGATCGTAAAGGCAACCGCTGCGGTTGGCGCAATATCTGCCGGATCGGCAATTTTCTGGAAATAGGTTTTAAGCGCCAGAGCCAGAGCGAAAAGCACATGGTCAATCACATAGAGAGTAGCCGCCAGAACAACACCCCAACCGAACCAATAAATGCCGCCATAGGCTGCAAATACAACTGCCAGGCCTGCATATTCGAAAATCAAAGTGCTACGTTCACCGAATACGGACACAGCTTTGCCCAGCATCGGCGCAACCGAAATGTTGATAACCAGGTTGATCAAGAAAAGACCGGTGAGTTCGTGGACCTCAAACCCGAATTTCTCGACCATCATGAAACCGGCGAAAACGACAAAGATCTGACGACGCGCGCCCGCCATGAACTGAAGCGCATAGTATAGCCAGTATCGGCGGCGCAGCACAATTTTTTTGGTCTGCGGAGTCGGCGCGTCGAACTGCGGATAGGCGACCAGACAGAACAACGCCAGCAAAGCCGTCAGCCCGCCCGCAGCCATGAATACAGTGTTATAGGACAGATCGAACCGATCCCACGTCAGGACAATCAGCCCATAGATAACCAATGTCGAAGCTGATCCCATGGCGACCATCCAGCCCAGAAATTGCGGCGCTCGGTCCTTGGGCAACCACTGCAGCTGAAGGGATTGGTTCACGGTTTCATAATAGTGGAACCCGATCGAGCTCAGCAGTGTGACGAACAGCAAGCCACCAAGGCTTGGGAACCACGCTGTCACCGCAGTCGCAACACCCAGCATGATCAGCGAGATCATCGCCAGCACCTGCTCCCGAACAAACAAGATCACGGCAATTACGCCTACAGCCAGAAAGCCTGGGATCTCGCGCACGGTATGCAGCAGGCCGATGTCGGCACCGTCGAAATTCGCCACTTCAATAACGAAATTGTTCAACAACGCGCTCCATGCGTTGAAAGCAATGGGCATGGTCAGTGCCATCACGAATAAAAGCGTGATGGGACGGCGCCAGAACGGAAGGCTTTGCGCCTCGGAAAGTGGCATGGGTTTCAGCATGAGAGTCCCTCTACGCCCATTTTCAGGTTTTGGCGAGTGGGAAGAAGGGCACGCACATTGGCTCTGCATGAATGCAGAGGTCAGTAGAAATTTTGCGGGTCAATATCAACGGTCAGCCTGATGTCACCCTTCAGCCGCAGCGGTGCTATCCAACGGGCGATGGCATCCTGAATTGGCGCTCCTTTGGGGGCTTTGACCAGCAGCCGCACCCTGTGTCGCCCGCGGATACGCGCAATGGGCGCAGGCGCTGGACCAAAGACCTGGGCACCGATCTGCCGCAACGGGGCGTCGTTGCGGGCCATGGCGTTGCCGATGTCAAAAACGGGACCGACCTCGGGGCCAGACAGAACGATACCGGCCATGCGTCCATAGGGGGGAACACCGGCGGCCAGCCGCCCGGCGGCCTCGGCTTTCCAGAATCCTTCTTCATCGCCCGAAAGGATGGCGCGAATGACGGGATGTTCCGGTTGAAAGGTCTGCAACAGCGCCTGTCCGGGCTTATCCGCGCGCCCGGCGCGGCCAGCCACCTGCCGCATCAGCTGGAATGTGCGTTCGGCGGCGCGCAGGTCCGCCCCATGCAGACTGAGATCGGCGTCAATGACACCCACCAATGTCAGTTTCGGAAAATTGTGCCCCTTGGCCACCAGCTGCGTACCAATGACGATATCGGCGTCACCGGCAGCAATCTCTTCGATCTTTGCTTTCAATGCGCGCGCCGATCCAAACAGATCGGATGACAGCATGGCAATATTTGCCTCGGGAAATGTTGCCTCAGCCTCTTCAGCCAGCCGTTCGATCCCCGGCCCGACCGGGGCCAGCTTGCCCTCGACCTGACAGGAGGGGCAGACCTCGGGCATGGGTTTGGTCTCGCCACATTGGTGGCACATCAGACGCTTGAGAAACCGGTGTTCAACCATGCGCGCATCGCAGTGATCACAGGCAATCTGCTCGCCACAAGCCCGGCAAAGGGTGACCGGCGCATATCCCCGGCGGTTAATAAACAGAAGGGATTGTTCACCCCGCTCGATCCGCTGATAGACGGCCTGCCGCAGCGATGGAGAAATCCACGTCCCCGGCTGCATCTTCTCGGTCCGCATGTCGATGGGCTTCATCTCGGGCAACACCGCATCGCCAAAGCGCGAAGTCAAATCGAGCCGCTCATACTTGCCTGCTTCGGCATTGGCCCAGCTTTCCAGTGACGGCGTCGCACTTGCCAGAATAACGCGCGCGCCGCAAATTGCGGACCGCAGCACAGCCATGTCACGGGCGCTGTAATGCACCCCATCTTCTTGTTTGTATGAGGTGTCATGTTCTTCATCGACCACGACCAACCCAAGATTGCGAAACGGCAGAAACAGGGCCGAGCGCGCGCCGACAACCAGCTGTGCATCGCCCTGCCCCACCATGCGCCAGACTCGGCGGCGTTCGGTCATCGTCGCGCCCGAATGCCACTCTGCCGGGCGCGCGCCGAACCGTGCCTCAACGCGCGTCAGGAATTCGGCGGTCAGGGCAATCTCGGGCAGCAGAACCAGCGCCTGCCGCCCCTGGCGCAACGCTTCGGCGACGGCCTCAAGATAAACCTCGGTCTTGCCCGACCCGGTGACGCCTTTCAGCAGGGTCGTGCCATAATCACCCGTTCGCAGGCCAGATTGCAGGGTTTCCACTGCTGAGGCCTGATCATCGGTCAACGCCTTGCCCGGCAGATCCGGATCCAGATGTGGATAGGGCAGATCGCGCGGGCTGTCTTCTTCGCGAACCGTACCGAGTTTGACCAACCCCTTCACGACTGAAGAGGTCACACCCGCCTGTTCGGCCAGTTCCTTCAGCGTAAAGGCCAACCCGCCGTAGTCGCGCAGCACCTCCAACACACGGGTCCGCGCGTCGGTCACCCTGTCAGGGTCCCTGTCGCCAAGCCGATAGACCTTGCGCATCGAAGGCGGATCGCCCAATCCGGGTGCGCGCGTAGCCAATCGCAACATCGCAGGCATCGGAGTCAGCGTGTAATCGGCGACGCGCCCCAGAAACAGGCGCATCTCTTCGCGCATCGGCGCGACCTCCAGAACCCGGATCACCGAGCGGGCCTTGGCAAGGTCAAAGCCACCCTGCCCCGGCCCCCAGACCACGCCCAAGACCTTGCGCGGGCCCAGCGGCACCTCGACAAAAGCGCCCAGAAAGCACCCGCCCTCGGGCGCCTTATAGTCAAGCGTCCGGTCCAGCGGTTGGGCGGTCAGCACCGCCACCAACTCACCTTGGTCGAAAAACTCCTGAGTGCTCAATGCATATCCTTGGCAAGGGGTTCCAGCATGGGTCTCTTTGAGGTAAAGCCATCCGCGACCAAGGCCAACCCATCAAAGGACTGCCCGCATGAAATTCTTCGTAGACACAGCCGAGATCGACGCAATCGCCGAACTGAACGATCTGGGCATGGTGGACGGTGTGACCACCAACCCTTCGCTGATCCTGAAGTCAGGCCGCGATATTCTGGAAGTGACCAAGGAAATCTGCGATCTGGTCGACGGACCGGTCTCGGCCGAAGTCGTGGCAACCGAAGCCGACGACATGATCGCCGAAGGTCGCAAGCTGGCCAAGATCGCCCCGAATATCGCTGTCAAAGTGCCGCTGACATGGGCGGGCCTGAAGACCTGCAAAACGCTTAGTGACGAAGGCCAGATGGTCAATGTGACCCTCTGCTTCTCGACCAATCAGGCGATTCTGGCCGCCAAAGCCGGCGCAACCTTCATCTCACCCTTCATCGGACGTCTGGATGACATCAACCTAGATGGCATGGACCTGATCGCTGATATCCGTCAGGTCTATGACAATTATGGGTATGAGACCGAAATCCTCGCCGCCTCGATCCGCACCGTGAACCATGTGACCGACAGCGCCCGCATCGGTGCCGACGTGATCACCGCACCACCCGCCGTGATCAAAAAGCTGGCCGATCATCCGCTGACCGATAAAGGCCTTGAAACTTTCCTGTCCGATTGGGCCAAAACGGGTCAGAAAATCCTCTGATTCTGCGCGAACCCGCGCGGCGCCCCTGGCGCCGCGCTCGGCCCAGCTGCTTTGAATCTGATCTCGGATCAGATCTCTGCAGACCGGAGTTTTCCCGACCACATTCCCCGCGAAATTCAAATTGACGCTCATTTTTCCCGAGGCAGATCCGGCAAGCCGTGCTATAAGGCCAAAAAATAAAAAGACCGGACAGGACATGAGCAGCAACACCATACTCAAGGACACCTTGCGCGAGGCGATTCTGGCCGAACCAGATGCCATTCTGGATGACAAGGACCTGATGCAGGCCCTCGTCACCGCAAATGAGCAGGCGCGCGGGAATAACGTCATCGACCTGCGCGGCATAGCCATGCAACGGCTCGAGGCCCGGCTGGACCGGCTGGAGGATACGCACCGCTCGGTCATTGCGGCAGCCTATGAAAATCTGGCCGGCACAAATCAGGTTCATCGGGCCATTCTTCGGCTACTTGAACCGGTCGGATTTGAGGAATTCCTGCATATACTTGGTGCAGATGTGGCTGACATACTGCGTGTCGAACGCATTACGCTGGTTCTCGAAACGACGGCAGTCCAGAAAGACCCGGCAATCTCAAGACTGGCAGGCGTTCTGGCCATCGTCGAACCCGGTTTCGTCGACAACTATCTGACCTTTGACCACAGCGGCCCAGCACGCGAGGTCGTCTTGCGTGAAATCATCCACCCCGCGCACAGGATATTCGGCAGTGATGCGGATCACCTGCGCTCCGAAGCTTGTCTGAGGCTGGATTTGGGCGAAGGCCGCCTGCCTGGCATGATCATCATGAGCGCAATAGACCCCAGGCACTTTACGCCAAAGCTGGGCACGGATCTTCTGACTTTCTTTGCTGGTGTCTTCGAACGGTCGATGCGCCATTGGCTGTCGTGAGCCTTATTTCTCCGGCTTGTCGTGACGCACTGCAAAACTGGCTTGATGGCCTGGGGGCCTTGTCAGGCCGGTCCGAAAACACGCTTACCGCCTATCGGGGGGATGTGTCCGAATTTCTGTCCTTCATGACACTGCACCATAGCGAAAGCCAGGGGATGGCGGCGATTGCACGGATTACAATCTCGGACATGCGGGCATGGATGGCCGATCAGCGCGCATCCGGCGTTGGCTCGCGCTCGCTTGCGCGCAAACTTTCCGCCGTAAAAACCTTCTACCGTTGGCTTTCCGAGCGTGAAGGGTTTGAGCCGACCGCAGTTCTGTCGACCCGCGCCCCCAAATTTACCCAAAAGCTCCCTCGCCCCGTGGCCGAGGATGCCGCGCGTGCGATGATTGAAACGGTCGAGATGCAATCCGCCAGCGACTGGGTTTCTGCCCGGGACGTTGCGGTCGTTACTCTTTTATATGGCTGCGGTTTGCGTATTTCCGAGGCTCTCTCACTGACCGGAGCGGATACCCCTTTGCCCAACTCGCTGCGGATCACCGGCAAGGGAAACAAGGAAAGGGTCGTCCCGGTCCTGCCGGTCGCGCAAACAGCTGTAGATCAATATGTAAAGCTGTGCCCCCACCCCCAATCCAGGGAGAAGGCACTGTTTCGCGGGGTTCGCGGAGGCCCCCTGAACCCCCGAGCCATTCAAGGTGTGATGGCCAAAGCGCGCCAGCAGCTTGGGCTGCCCTCCACTGTAACACCCCATGCCATGCGCCACAGTTTCGCGACCCACCTGCTGTCTGCGGGCGGTGATCTACGCACCATTCAGGAATTGCTGGGCCACGCATCGCTGTCCACCACCCAAGCATATACTGCGGTCGACACGGCGCGCCTGATGGAAGTTTACAACCGCACCCACCCAAAAGCCTGAGCAAACGCTATCCACATTGACCGGGCTTTTGGTTTGCATCTGGCCCGCGCATCATTCAAGAGACACCATGACACACAGATTCAAAGCTCTTTCCGTACATCTATTCACCGCGACCGGCGCCGTATTTGCAATGCTCGCCATGCTGGCCGCCGTCGAAGAGAAATGGAGCCTGATGTATCTGTGGCTGGTCGTCTCGTTTATTGTGGACGGTATCGACGGGCCCTTGGCGCGGCACTATCACGTCAAAAAGAACGCCCCGGAATTTGACGGCGTGCTTTTGGATCTGATCATTGATTACCTGACCTATGTGTTCATCCCGGCCTTTGCCCTGTTCAAATCGGGCTTGATGGACGGCTGGACCGGCTGGTTCGCCATCATTGTCATCACCTTTGCCAGCGCTATGTATTTTGCCGACACTAGGATGAAGACGAAGGACAATTCCTTTTCCGGCTTTCCGGGCTGCTGGAACATGTTCGTCATCGTGATCTTCGCGCTCGAGCCCAATTTCTGGGTTATCCTGCTGCTGGTGACGCTGCTTTCGCTGGCGATGTTCCTGCCATTGAAGTTCATCCACCCAGTGCGCACAGAACGTTGGCGCAATGTGTCATTGCCGATGGCATTTGCCTGGACCTTCTTCGCCGGATGGGCTGCCTGGGTCGATTTCCACCCCGAAAGCTGGGCCCATTGGGGTCTGGTGATCACCAGCTTGTATCTGGTGTTCGCAGGAATTGCCCAGCAGGTGATCCCGCCGCGCAAAGCTTAAGGTCACAGGACCTCCTGCACCTCGAACTCGGTTCCGTTATGAGCGAACACATCACCCTGTTGCAGGCCAGCCATCGCCAGGTAAATCGGGCTTTGGGTTGAGATGCCCATATAGGTTTTGCCGTCCACTTCGAACCGCGTGGTCGAGACGCAGACCACAAAGCGCCGGTTGTTGAACTTGACCACCGCACCCGGTTGCACCCTGTCGGTCAGATCAAAATCCGTATTCTCGATCACATCGATCTTGGCATGATGAGCATGAACCGGCGCATCGAAGGCTGCTGCCAGATCGGCATTCTCACGCGAGGCTGCGATGTCATCCTTGTCATGCCCTTCCCGGTCATCAAGCTGCGAATCTTTCAGGAAAGCGTCGTAATGCGCCTGCGCGGTCGCAAGCTCTTGCTCTTCAAGTGACATAAGGCGGTCGATGATGGCCTTTTTACGAGCTGCCAGGTCTGGTTGATCGGTCATACCATGCGATCCTTTGAAATCTCTATTTGAAACAAATTGGGCATCAACCAGCGGGATTGCAACAGAATTCCGCTTTCTAGATCAGCAGACCGGCGGCGCGTTCATGGCGCAACAGCGCGACTTTGGTTTCAATCCCGCCATCACCTGAAAACCCGCCCAGCCCATTTGCGGCCAGCACCCGGTGGCAGGGGATAATCACCGGAATGGGATTGGCGCCACAGGCCTGCCCCACAGGTTGCGGGGGCTGACCGAGTTCCTTCGCGAGATCACCATAAGTTCTGGTTTCGCCCAGCGGAATGGCAAACATCAGGTCGCAAACCTGACGCAGGAATTCCGACCCCTCGATACGGTAAGGCAGATCGAACCTGTCCAACCGCCCCTGATCATAGGCGCGCAGCTGCGCGGCGGCCTCCTGCAACAGGGGCGTGACTTCGCCCTGATTGCCGCCATTCCAGATCAGACGCGTCACCGCGCCATCTGTTCCTTCAACACCCAAAGTCCCGAAACGGGTCTCAACCGCAATCATTCCCATGCGAACAGGCTGACAGAAACCGCGCGCATCACAACCCGAATTCTGCGGATCCGGATCTTCATCTGGCCAAAAATACCTCGGAGCGCGAGGCAGAGCCTCGCAAAAGACTCCGCCTCAGCCGCAGAACACTGATTAGCTCAGCGCGTCGTTACAACGCCCGCACACGCCGTCATGCGCATGGCGCCCAACATCAGGCAGGATTTTCCAGCAGCGCTGACATTTCTCGCCCTCAGCCTTTTCGAACACCACGGCCACGCCCTCGATTTCCGGCACGCGGAACGCCTCGGCCGGGGCCGGATCTCCGGTGACGGTCAAACCGGACGTGATGCACATGTCATCGACGTCAAACGTTGCCAGAAGATCGCGGGTTTCACCATCTTCGACATGCACGATCGGTGCGGCCTCAAGGCTGGAACCGATGACCTTATCCTGTCTCTGAACTTCGAGCGCGGCAGTCACAGCGCGGCGGACCCGGCGGATCTTGGCCATGCCAGCCTCAAGCTCGGTATTGCGCCAGTAGGCAGGCGTCTCCGGGAAGTCCACCAGATGGACCGAGCTGTCGTCACCCGGGAAACGCTCCAGCCAGACCTCTTCCATAGTGAAGACCAGAACTGGGGCCAGCCATGTGGTCAGACGGTGGAACAGTATATCCAGCACGGTGCGCGCGGCACGACGGCGCAGATTGTCGCCGTCGCAATACAGCGCATCCTTGCGGACGTCGAAATAGAAGGACGACAGATCAACGGTTGCAAAGGTGAACACCGCACTGAATACGCCCTGGAAGTCGAAAGACGCATATCCTTTTCGCACCTGTTCATCCAAATCGGCCAGACGGCTGAGCACCCAGCGTTCCAGGCGCGGCATATCCGCAGGGTCCACCCGGTCGGCCTCAGAAAAATCAGCCAGCGAGCCCAGCATGAACCGCATGGTGTTGCGCAACCGACGATAGCTGTCGGCGGTGCCCTTCAGGATTTCAGGTCCGATCCGCTGGTCAGCGGTGTAATCGGTCTGAGCCACCCACAGGCGCAGGATATCGGCACCGTATTGCTTGATGACCTCTTCGGGCACGATGGTGTTTCCCAGCGATTTGGACATCTTGTTGCCCTTGGCATCGAGCGTAAAGCCATGGGTCACCACGTTGCGATAGGGCGCGCGGCCCTTGGTGCCGCAGGCCTGCAGCATGGACGAATGGAACCACCCACGATGCTGGTCGGTGCCTTCCATATATACATCGGCGATGCCGTCCTCGGTGCCGTCCTCACGGTCGCGCAGCACAAAGGCATGGGTCGAGCCCGAATCGAACCAAACATCCAGAACGTCGAACACCTGATCCCAGTCATCCGGGTTATAGTCATTGCCCAGGAAGCGCTCTTTCGCGCCGTCAAGATACCAGCAATCGGCCCCGTCCTGTTCAAACGCTTCTTTGACGCGCGCATTCACGCCAGGGTCGCGCAGCAGAAAATCGGGATCGGTCGGCAAAGCGCCCTTCTTGGTAAAGCAGGTCAACGGTACGCCCCAGGCGCGCTGGCGCGACAGAACCCAGTCTGGCCGGGCCTCGATCATGGAATACAGACGGTTCCGGCCGGTCTGCGGGGTCCATTTCACCAACTCGTCGATCGAACGCAGGGCGCGTTCGCGGATGCTATCGCCCATTTCGCCCATGCCGTCGTCCAGTTTGCGGTCGACCGAGGCAAACCATTGCGGCGTGTTGCGATAGATGATCGGAGCCTTCGAGCGCCAGGAATGCGGATAGCTGTGCTTGATCTTTCCGCGCGCCAGCAACCCGCCAACCTCAACCAGCTTATCGATCACGGACTTGTTGGCATCACCCTCACCGCCCTTGCGGGACAGGATGTATTTGCCGCCAAAGAAAGGCAGATCAGCGCGGAACGAACCATCGTCCATCACGTTATAGGTGATGACCTGCTCCAGCATGCCAAGATCACGGTAGAGCTCAAATTCCTCCATCCCGTGCGACGGCGCGCAGTGAACAAACCCCGTTCCTTCGGTGTCGGTCACGAACTCAGCCGCGCGGAAGTCGCGGATGTCATCCCATTCGCCGTTACCGCCCTCGGCCCCGGCCAGCGGGTGGGCCAGTTGGACAGATGACAGCTCATCTGCTGTGACATCACGGACGCGGCTCCACTGGTCGTCATTCAGTCGGGCGCGGCCCAGCACGTCAGCGGCCAGATTGTCCGCCAGCAGGAACTTGTCGCCAACAGCAGCCCAACATTCCTCTGGCGCATCAGTGACTTCGTACAGCCCGTAGGAGATGTCCTTGCCATAGACCACAGCCTTGTTCGACGGCATGGTCCAAGGGGTTGTCGTCCAGATCACAACAAACGCGTCATCCAGATCGCCCGCATTCACAACCTTGAACTTCACCCAGATGGTGAAGCTTTCCTTGTCGTGATACTCGACCTCGGCTTCGGCCAGTGCGGTTTTTTCAACCGGCGACCACATGACTGGCTTGGACCCCTGATAGAGCGTGCCGTTCATCAGGAACTTCATGAATTCATCCGCGATCACAGCCTCGGCGTGATAGTCCATGGTGATGTAGGGATCGGCCCAGTTGCCGGTGATGCCCAGACGCTTGAACTCTTCACGCTGGATGTCGATCCAGCCCTCGGCGAACTTGCGGCATTCCTGACGGAAGTCGACAACGTTCACCTCGTCCTTGTTCTTGCCCTTCTTGCGGTACTGTTCCTCGATCTTCCATTCGATCGGCAGACCGTGACAATCCCATCCTGGCACATAGCGCGCGTCGTGGCCCATCATCTGATGGCTGCGCACGATCATGTCTTTGATCGTCTTGTTCAGCGCGTGGCCGATGTGCAGGTGACCGTTCGCATACGGAGGGCCATCGTGCAGCGTAAAGGGCGTGCGGCCCTGTTTTTCACGCAGGCGGTCATAGACACCGATCTGTTCCCAGCGTTCCAGCCATGCGGGCTCGCGCTTGGGCAGGCCTGCGCGCATGGGGAAGTCGGTTTTGGGCAGGTTCAGCGTATCTTTGTAATCAGGTGTTTGGGTCGTGTCGGCGCACATTGGGGGCGTCCTTTGGATGATCTGGTCGTATTGGGATCGAAGCGGTCGGTGCGAGTTCTCAAACACCTTTGCCCGGCGTCTCAGTGGTCAGAGCGCCGGGGAAATAATTCGAATAATGATGGCCAGACGGGCATACATGGCCGCGCTTATAGGACGCTCACAGCTAATGGTCCAGAGGTTCCGCCTCTTGTGGCGATTGGCGCAGCTTTGCCCAGCGATTCAGCCACGCCAAACCGGCCAGTGCAAGCCCCAGCGCCAGCAGCGAAAAGACCCGGATCAGGCCGCCCAGCCCGGCGATGTCGATCAGAAATACCTTAGCCACGGCCAGTCCGATCACAGCCAGCCCCACTTTGCGCAACAGGTCGGACCGACGGGCCAAAGATTGATAAAATAGCGCCGCGCCTGCAATCAAAAGGGCCAAGGTATAGGTGTAAAGCTCTGGTTGGCTGACCCCAGCCCCGATATACATGCCACCGGGACCCTGCCAGAAATGACGAATAGAAGCACCCAACCAATATGCTGCAAGCGCACCCGCAAGACCAAAACAGCCCTGCCGCAACCAAACCGGCATCTGTTCAATGCGCCAGGCTGACATGGCAAGGACCCCGGCAGGAAGAAGGTAGGCTATGGCAAGCGTGTTCATCAGCGCAGGCCCCAACACGGGATCACTGTGCATATAAAGAACGGGATTTGCCTCGGTCAGCGCTTGCGCAAGTCGGAACAGGGCATGGGCGGCAAAGAACGCCGCCAGCCCATAGCGGACATAGTTCAACGGCCCGCCCAAATCGAACCGCCGTATCTGTGCCGCCGCCAACAGCAGCCAGATCACCGCCATAAGGCCCAACCCCCAATGGCTATCCTCCATCCCTCCTTGACCGAACCCTTCCAGCCAGCGCAGCAGCAGCAATGACAGCAATATCCCCGCGGTTGCCCAGGCTGCGCTTTCCAGCAGCAAGATTGCAACGGGGCGGTTCAATCCCCGGATCAGGCCCCAGGCGAGAACATATCCAAGGGTGGCGGCGCCATAGACCAACGTCATTTCACCGACCGGCACCGTATTGGCCCAGTACAGGCCCGGGTTCAGGATTAGCCGCACAGTCACCGTGAAGACCCCGGCCCAGATAAACCAACCGAGCTGAGGCAGGTTGAACCGACGATCCAGCGCGGCAGCGGCTACAACGGTCACAACCAGCGCAATCGTCAGGGCGCCAGAACTCAGCACGATGACACAGGCAAATGCAAGACAGGACAGCGCGGATAACGTGGCCAGCGCAGGACGTATACGTTGTTCACCATCCACGCGCGCATATCGTTCGGCAAAGACCACCATCAAGGCACCCAGAGCCATTGCGTGCAGCCCCCAGAAATACGCGCCCAAAACCTCGGCCGGGCGCCAAGCGATCTCAAGAGCGATGGCAAGTATCGGTGCGGTTATTACCGCCCCAGCCGCCCAGACCACGCCATGGCGCCCCTGCTGCATCGACCGCCACGCCGCCGCAACCGACAGGGCTGCACCCAGTGCCACAAGCAATGTAACGACAAAGGGAAAATCCGCCTCGGGGGTTTCGGCATAGGTCTCAGCAAAACGCTGTGCGACCTTGCCCCGATCCCACCCCTGGAGAAATACGAGCCAGACAAGGCCAACAATCGGGAAAACACTGATGTCCTGAAGCGCCCTCGACCCGCTTGTCCAAACGATCATCGCAAAGGCCAGACCAGCCAAAAGCGTCAGGCTCAACCAGAACTCACCGGCGGAATCCGGCCAGTGCAGCGCCAGGATGGCCGAGCTGACCGCAACCGCACCAAATGCCAGACGCGCCGGAAACTCGGGCCATGCCTCGCCGCTTTGGCGTCGGGTCATTTCGCTGACCATCGGGCCGGTGTGATCAGGCCAAATTCGCCGGACCGGAATCGCAATAGTGATGAGCGCAAAGGCGGTGATGCAGGTCAGATAGCCCGGCTCTGTCATCGGTTCCGACAGGACCAGCAGCAGACACGAAGAATAACCTCCGACCAGTGTCAGAACCGAAATCCACGCCCATCGGCGCACTGTATCTATGCCCAGGCCCAGAACCGTTATGGTCAGGAAGTAGCCATATAACCAGGTCGGATCATCCGAAGAGCCACCGACCAAGAATGGGGCGGCAAAGGCACCTGTCAGTCCGACAGCTGCCAATAGCGGACCATGGAACCAGCCCAAAACCAGCCCGACAGATGCAACGCCAATCATGGCGACAAGCGCAAATTCAGGGCCGATCAAGCCATATAGTTGCCGCGCCGCCAGAACGCCGCCAAACAGTGTGACCAGCCCCGCGCCTGAGAACACCGAGGGCAAATAGGCGCTCGCGGAGTCCACGCCATCGCCATAGCGCCTGCGAATGACCTCTCCGCTGACAATCAGCGCCGCGCCAAACAGCAATGCGGCAACGACACGTGCCGACGGCGGCAGCAACCCGTTCTCGACGCCGTATTGCACCAAGAAAATTCCCGCCAGTGCCAGCGACAGTGCCGAAACGACATAGAACCAGTTTTCCTGCAGCCATTCCTGCAGCAACGCGAAACGGTCAGAGCTGAAAACCAGTGCTTCTTGAGGAGATTGCGGGGGGATTGGCTGTTCGGTCTCAGGTTGGTCGGCTATCGGCCACACTGGAGGCGCTTTGGTCGGAATATCCTGCGCCTTGGGCTCGGGCTCTGTCGCGGGTTCTGGTTCAGTATTGGTGCCTTGTTTCAGTGACAGGATGTCCGCCTCTAACCGGACGACCCGCCGCCGCAACCGAACCTGACTGACAAGCAGCAGCACAATGGTCAAAGGAATAGCCAGCGCAACCAACGCAAGAAGGACCAGAAGGGATTCCAACCTGTTTCTCCTATCAAATTCTCTGCAGGCTAACCTGATGCATCAGGTAGAAACAGTCCGGAATACCGTCCTGCATACCGCGACATGGCCTGAAATCAAAACAGGTCTATCGAAGGGCGGGAAACCATCAGCCAGACTATGGCCAAAACGGCCAGAAATGCGGGGATCCCACATGCAAACCAAAGCCGGAACAATATGAAATACGAACGCGGCAGAGCAGTATCGCGATCTGCCGCCTCTTGCGCGAGGTTCCGCATCTTTATCTGCATCCAGACGACCGGCAGCCAGAAGACCCCGGTCAAGACATACAGCAATAGTGACAGCAGCACCCACCCTTCGACCAGTGACCAGCCCAATCTGAAGGCGAGCAAGCCACCTGAAATTGGCTGCAAAACAACGGCGGTTGTGGTGAACAGCATATCGGCCAGCACCACGATTGCCGCCGTCTGGGCAATGAAACGCGGGTCGCGTGACCGATGGGCCATCAGCATGAAGAATGCGATTCCGGCCCCGGTTCCCAACAAGACGCAGGCCCCGATCACATGAAACCAGCGCAAGATCAGATCCGGGTCCATCATCGGCTTTTCACCATTGGCAGTGCGACCAGCGACAACATGATCGCGGGAATGACTTTAACAAGCGGTCCAAGCGGGTCGAGCCACAAGGCAGGAACCATAAATGAGGCCGCCAATAAGTAGAATACCGCCACACAAAGCTGAGCCATGCAGGCGCGTTCTGCCCAGGGACGCCAAAGGATCGCAAGCCCCAGAAAGATATCGACACATGACCAGAACAGCACACTGACCACAGCGGCACCACTGGTCCAGCCTGCGACGGTTAGGACTTGTGTGGCTTGCGGCAGGCTCAGCAATCCGAAAACACCTGAGAGAACCCAGAAAAGGCTGAGCACCGCAACCGTCAACGGCATCAGCAACGACATCCGTGCAGCCAACCTGTGTTCGCGGGAACAGGCCATGCTGCGATAAATCTCGGGCATTGAGAGCATGGATTGACCCGTCGCCATGCGATAAGGGACCGGGTCACCAAGAACTCCGCTCGCCATGACTGTCATCGCGTTGCTGCGAAGGGGCGAACGCCACCCCAAGCGCCCAAGTTGATCGGCGCAACCGGCGGCGAATTTAGCAACCACAGCCGGTGCTGTTATCCGAACACGTGCCTTAGGGAACCCCATCCAATGGCGGGTTTCGTCCAGAACCTCGGACAGCGAATGAGCCTGATCCTCGACCAGATCATAGGTTCCCTGTGGCAACGTCTCATCAATGGCCGCCGCCACGGCGCTGCACAAATCGGCCAGTCCAACACATTGAACCAGCGTCTGCGGAAAGGCGATCGGTTGCACAAGCGGAATTGCGGCCAGCATGCGCAACAAGGTCGTTCCACCATAGTCAGTCTGCCCGATCACAAGGCCCGGCCTTAGAATCCACAGCCGCACACCACTGGCCTGCAAGGCGGAATCCCCGGAGGCTTTGGTGCGCATAAATTCCGTGTCGGCCTCTGGGCTGCTTCCGGTTGCAGAAATCTGTATCACGGCAATGCCGCGCGCGGCGCAGGCCTGCCCGAGGGCGGCAATCGCAGTGTGATGCACCGCCTCGAGATCGTCCTTTGGTCCGTCCTGCAACGCCCCGGCGCAGTTCACGATACAATCAAAACCTGACAGAATTTCCCGCCAATCGTGTGGGTGCGTGAGCTGGCGCAAATCTCCCTGAGCCAAAGACATCCCGGGCAGGATTTTCTCACCCAGGTTTGTATCGCGCACAAGGCCGCATACATTGGCACCTCGATCCGAAAGAGACCGCATCATCGCCGCGCCGATAAACCCATAAGCGCCTAGAACAAGTATATTTTTCCCAGAACCTTGCATCGGGCACCTTACCTGCTGAAGTTGCGCCCCAACCTAGCGGGTCGAGCGGCAGCCGTCTGCGGCACCGGGCAAACTGCGACAATTCCGACCGCTAGGGGTGAAACAGTGAACCGACGAAATAGGCGATTGCGGCAGCGGCCCCACCAATCAGCAGCGTTTCGATCCCTGACCGCCACCACGGAGCCAGCGACCAGCGGCTTTTGAGGGCACCAATGGCAAAGAAAACACCCATCGTCATCCAGGCCGAAGCAGCAAATGCCCGGTCCACCGAAAACAGAAACGGCAAAAGCGGTACCATGCCGGCCACAAGAAAAGCAAAAAACGTCGCCACCGCAGCTTTGCGCGGATGCGGATCGACGCTGCCCAGGCCATATTCTCCCTCGATCATCAGGTCGATCCAGTTGTCATGGTTTTCCGTGATCGCATCGGTGGCTTCGTCCAGCACACGGCCCGACAGTCCTTTCTGGGCTAAAATCTCGCGCACCTCGTTCCGTTCACCATCGGGGTAAAGATGTATATGACGCTCCTCGATCGCGCGAATGCGCCGGATGTTATCCAGTTCAGCCTTGGTGCCCGAGTAGTTACCCGCCGCCATCGAAAACCCGTCAGCTAGCACATTGGCCAGCCCCAGCGCGATGATGATGAACGGTGACAGCCCCGCCCCGGCAACGCCCGCAACGATGGCAAAAGTGGTGACTGATCCATCGATCCCGCCGTAAACCACATCACGCAAAACGCCACGCCCCGGCGGCGCGTTGATACGTGCCGCGATTTCTTGCTGGCTGTGTCCATGGTCTGTCATGGGTGCCTCCTGCTTTGTTATGATGCGCGGCTGGCAGGAACGCTTTGTCTCAGGTCAAGTTTTCGAAAACAGCCCCGCCAGCGCACGCTTGATCATCGACCGGGTCGAGGGCTTGTGACGGTCCGAGAACGGTAAAGGACGGCAGACCTCCATCGCGGCCACGCCGACGCGCGCGCTAAGCGCCCCGTTAACCAGGCCTTCGCCAAACCGCCGCGACAGTTTGCTTAGGACAGAGCCGCCCAGCACCGGTTCCAGCAAGTCGTCGCCCATAGCCACGGCGCCGGTTGCAACCAGATGCACAAAGACCGCCCGGGTCAGGCGCCAACTGCCCAGAAAACCGGCCCGCCCACCATAGATCTCGGCAACGCGGCGGATCATCCTCAGCGAAGCGGCCAAAGCCGTCGCCACATCCGCAAGAGCCAAAGGAACCAGAGCGGTCACCGTCGCGACCTGACGCGCAGCGGCCTCGACTTCTCGACTGGCCGCGGCATCCAGAGGGGCCAGCAGCTCATCCTCGGCCAGAGCCATCAGATCCGAGGCATCGAAAGGCTCGGCGATACGTTCGGCCAGCCTATCGCGGGCCCATCGAACGTCCTCGCGCCCGTTGTAAAATGCCAACAACCGGTTGGTTACGGCGCGGGCTTGCGTCAGATCCGCCTCTGCCAACGCGGTGTCTGCGGCGCGACGGATTCCATCAACACGCGAAAGCCGCCCGATCGCGGCAAGTTCTCGCAAAGCGATGATCAGGGCAACCAGCAGCAACGCGCCAATCAGGCCAGTTACGACCCATCCCAAAACCGGCGCGCGCAACAGCAAAGCGGTCACAAAATCCCATGCCGCCACCGAGACAACCGCGCCGATGACCGCCGCCGCCAGTCCCCAGAACCAGCGTGACAGGGCCGACGGTTTCCGTGCAGCCAGACGCGCGGCGGCCTGCATCGCCTTCCCCTGTGGTTCGCCCGCATCCGGAACGGGCGGTGCCAAAGCGACATCCGCAACAGGTTCCTCGGGATCAAGATCGATCAGAACCGGACCCTTAGCCATCAGCAGCCCTTTCTCTGTTCCAGACAAATTTGATGTCCGGCAGGTTTTCGTCATTATCGGCCCCGTCACCGCGGGCAATCTCGGCAAATCCGTTGCGCTCGTAGAATCTTCGCGCGCCATGGTTGGCCTGAAAGGCGAACAGGGACAGCTTTTGTCGGCCAGATTTCGCCTGATCCAACAGGCGCTGCCCAATGCCCTGATTGCGCGCTGACGCACGCAGGTAAAGCGAATGGACCTCTGAACCATTCAATGCCAGAAAACCAACTACACCATCCTCGTTTTCAGCAACGGTGATCCAGTCGCGATCAATCATCACGCCGCAAAAGGCGATGGTTTCGGCACAGGAATGCAGCTCTGGCATCCACTCATTTTCACAAGCAAAACCATGCAGGATTTTCCCCGTCGCGCCAGCATCGGTGCTGCGCGCAGGGCGGAGCGTTACGGTCATAGCCGGTCTCCGATCAGGAACTGGGCCGCGCGATCAAGCCGGATATGGGGCGGGCCGTCACCCGATCGCAGGGTCAGGTTCGCAGGCGCAAAACTCATGAACCCATAGTCTTCGCCCAGCCAGCTTTCTGCTCCGCTGCGGGCTGGCCCCAGCAAATGAGCAGGGTCTTCGGGCAACTCACCGGGGTAGAAGGCCGCCTGCTTGCCGTCAAGCAAAGTGCCCCGCACGCAGGCAAGCGGCACTCCTTCATGGGTTCGCATCTCTTCGGTTGTTGCCCGCAAAGCCGCCAGTGACACAGCCGAGGTCTCGGCCCCGGCAAAACTGGCGCGGTCACGGGCGTCGCGTGTCAACGCCTCCAAGATGCTGGTCAGACGTGGATGCTGCAGGTGGTGCAAATGATCGGCCTTGGTGGCGGCAAATAAAATGCGCTCGACCCGTTTGCCCAGAAGATACTGGCTGAGCCACGCGTTGCGCCCCGGACGGAAGGCCGACAGGATATCCCCCATCGCCTTGCGCATATCCTCAACCGCTTTTGGCCCTTTGTGAATCGCACCCAGCGCGTCAACCAGAACAACCTGTCGATCGATCCGGGCAAAATGTTCGCGAAAGAACGGTTTGACCACGCGCAATTTATAGGCCTCATACCGCCGCGCCATTTCGCGGTGCAGGCTGTTACGGGTGGCGACCCCTTCGACTGGCAGCGGCGCGAAGGTCAGAACCGGTGATCCCGCCAGATCACCCGGCAACAGGAACCGTCCCGGCGTACAATCGTAAAACCCGGCATCGCGCGCCCTGTTCAGATAGCCCGAGAACGCCTGCGCCAAAGATTGCGCCACCGGCTCATCATGTTTTGCCTCTGGCGCGACCGCTTTGGCCTGCGCCAGAAAATCTTGTGCCTCGGCCCGCTCTGTGATGCGGTTCAGCGTTTCGGTTGACCAGTCGTCATAGGATTTGTCCAGCAGGGCCAAGTCCAGCAACCATTCGCCCGGATAATCCACAATATCCAGATGCACGGTTCGCGGCCCCTTCAGGCCAGACAGCAGACCGGCAGGGCGAACCTTGAACGACAGGCGCAGCTCGGACACCGCGCGGGTGCTTTCGGGCCAATGCGGGTTTGGCCCGGTCAGCGCAGCAAGATGGTTTTCATAGTCGAACCGGGGCACGGTATCATCAGGCTGCGGCTGAAGGTAAGCTGCGTTGATCCGTCCCTCATGCTGCGCAACAAGGCCCGGCATTCGCCCACGGTCCAGCAGGTTTGCAACAAGCGAGGTGATGAACACCGTTTTGCCCGAACGCGCTAACCCGGTGACACCAAGGCGGATGACCGGCTCGAACAGAGCTTCGGAAACGCTGTCGCCCACGGATTCCATGCCGCGCACAAGACTGTCTGCCATAGATGAGATGACCAAGCCGTCGCCCCGCTTTTATCGTTTCGCTCAAGATAGGTAGCCACCGTCCGACATGCCAGCGCTTTCCGGCCCCTTGCCCGCCGTCGCGCAGCACGGTACCAGCAGCCCATGCCCAGATACGCGTTGAAAGTCGAATATCACGGAAAGCCGTTTGCCGGGTGGCAGAGGCAGAAAGATCAGCCCTCGGTTCAGGGGGCGATCGAAGAGGCATTGTCGCGGATACAACCCGGGGACCACACGATCGCTGCGGCGGGTCGCACCGATGCCGGTGTCCACGCGCTAGGACAGGTCGCCCATTGCGACCTGATCAAGGAATGGGACCCTTTCCGACTGTCCGAAGCGCTGAACTATCACCTCAAGCCGCAACCAGTGGCCATCGTGAAAGCCGCACGGGTGGACGATGACTGGCATGCGCGGTTCTCGGCGCTTGAACGGCAATATCTGTTTCGCATCCTGATGCGCCGCGCGCCTGCAACCCATGACGCGGGGCAGGTTTGGCAAGTTAGTCACCCGTTGGATATTGATGCGATGCAGGCTGCGGCGGACATGCTGATCGGACGGCATGATTTCACCACGTTCCGGTCCACGATCTGTCAGGCGACCAGCCCGGTCAAGACGCTGGATGAGTTGCGTGTGGAACAGGTGCAGGGCTTTTCAGGTCCCGAGGTTCATTTCCACGTCCGGGCACGTTCGTTCCTGCACAATCAGGTGCGAAGCTTTGTTGGCACGCTGGAACGTGTCGGCGCCGGGTCTTGGACGCCCGAAGATGTGCGCGACGCGCTGCAAGCTGAGGATCGTGCCGCCTGCGGGCCGGTTTGCCCGCCACAGGGGCTGTATCTTGCGCGGGTCGGCTATCCGAACCCGGTGTTCGACTAAAGCGCGCTCAGCAACAACCCGCCAGCTATCACCGCTATCAACAACCCAGCGACCAGCTCGATGGTTGGGGCCAGCACCTGTGCAAACCGCGTCGCTGAGGCCGAGGCCAGCATCCCCCCGCGCAGACCGAATGAGGTCCACCCTACCAGAGTGGTGACAGTCGCAGTGCCCAGCGCCATGCAGAACGCCCCGGCGATGCCAACGATGGCGATGCCCATCTGCCAGGTCAGGATCAACACAAACAGCGCCCCGGTACAGGGGCGTGCGGCGATTCCAGCGATCAGCAACGCCGCCTCGCGCAGGCTACCGACCTGCGCCACCTCATCCGCAGACGGACCATGCCGGTGGCCGCAATCCGAACAGGTTTCGTGATCATGGTGATGATGATCTGCGCCGTGATCCCGGCTGCGTTTGGCAAAGCTCCGCAAGGCGCGAAACACTAGCCAAAGCCCGATCGCAGTGATCGCCCCATAGCTGACTGGGGCCATGATTTGCTCCGTTGTGTCGACCAGTCTTTCCCGAGACATCTGGAACACCAGCACACCGGCATAGACCAGAACAATCGCGGTTACGGCCTGTCCAAGGCTGGACAACACACTGATCGCTGAAAGCCGCCAGAACGCCACACGCCGACCAAGCCCATAGCCACCGATCAGGACTTTGCCATGCCCAGGACCGATGGCGTGGAAGAACCCGTAAGCGAAGCACACCGTCAACAAAGTCATGACCGCCTGAGGTTGTTCGGCGCGGGCAGCGCGCAGAGACCGCGCAATCTGGTTCTGAAATGCACGCTGTTCACCGGCAGCCCATGCCGCAAGTTGGTCAAACCCGCCGCTGAACCAGAACCAGAGCAGAACTCCGACCGCCAGAACAAACGGGACAATTAGGTATTTGGACATGAAATACGGATCTCGGTTGCAAAGTTTTCGCCCACCATCGGGATGTCATTTTCCTCAAGGTCGTAATTGGCATCCAGCGTCAGCAGAAACGCCTGCATTTGGGCAAGCTGTCCGTCGATATCCGGCTCAACCCGGTTGATCTGGCAGGTTTTACCGCCCGAAACCGTCACCGGGCGTGTCAGGTCATAGGCGGTATAATAGGTCTCATCAAAGGCCTTGGCCGTTAATGACGTGGCCGGTACAGGCCCCCCTTCGACACTGCGCAGATGCGAGGTCACGATGCGACCATCCTCCATCAGAGCTTTCGGCTCCAGCGGGCCGGAAAGCAGCAGCACCTCAGACCCGGACCAAACGACCAGATCACCGTTATAGCCCTGATCCCACTGCGCATCGAACCCGGACAGGAAATCCTGTTCGCCTTCGCTGAGGAGACCATCGCCATCCTGATCCAGCTTCATGTCTTCAAGGACAAGCAATGAGTAGAACTCGTCATAGGCCCAGGTCACACGGACATGGGTCAGTTTCCCGGAAGCGTCCACGATGAATTCCAGCCCCGTGTCGATAAAGACATGCGGGTGCGTCATCGCCGGGATCGGCAAACAGCAGGTCACTAGGGTCACAAGCCAGCGCATGGGCGAAAGATAGGGTGTCGGCCTGCGCCCGGCAATCCCATTTGGGCCGGGCGCGCAGAAGCTGGCCGATGGCTCAGGCAGGTGGGAACAACACAAGGGTCTGCAGGGCTGTTCCAACCGGCCCTTCGGTGTCATACAAAACCGATTGCGACATGCCGATACCCGAGGGCTGCCAATGGCAGACAGACTCGGAGGCCAGCCAATCCGAGACCGGCTCGCGGTGCACCTGAACCGTCAGATCGGTATTCATGAACCCCATCTCGGTTGTTGGGGCATTCCACGAAATGCCATTGCCGCAATCAGCCAGTGGACACAGCGCCTGAATCGGAGATTGCACCTCGTCCCCAAGCAACGGAGGCGTGCGCATCCAGATCGTTTTGGGACCGACGCCCTGATTTCCACCCTTGGGATAGAGGACATCGGAATAGGTCGCGAACCCCGGAAGATCGTGCCGAATTTCGCCGATGGGAAATGGGCCGTCCACCGTGTCCGCCAGTTGCGGAGATGAGAGAGCGACATTGGGAACCTGGCCAAGGTCGCGGCGGGCAAGGTGCATAGTTGTGGCTACGGCGCATAAAGTGTTGTCCAGATCGTGCACAGTAACCCGAGTGGTCGCTAGCGTTCTGGTGTGCCGCGTCGTCTCGGCCGCAACCCGCAACCCGGACAGGGGCAGCGGGCGCAGCAGATCGACCGTCAGCCGGGTCAGCATCTTACCGGGACCAATTTCAGATTCCGCGGCGCGCACGATCAGACCGCTGACCGGACCAGCATGGCAATGTTCGGCAGACCACGGGCCCCGCGCCGGATCATTGCCGACAAAATCCCCATCCGCGCGAAGTCTGAAATAAGGCAACCTGGACATGTCAGATTTCAAGACCACTTGGGACCTCAGACCTTTTCCTGTGTATGCTTTTTCAGCTCGGTCCGTGCGACCTGACGACGATGCACCGCGTCCGGCCCATCGGCCAGCCGCAGGGTCCGCACATGCGTCCACGCGGTCGCCAGCGGCGTGTCCTGACTTACCCCTTGCCCGCCATACATCTGCACCGCCTCATCAATCACCTTCAATGCGACCCGCGGGGCCACGACCTTGATCTGGCTGATCCACGGGGCCGCCGCGCGCGCATCGCCCTGATCCATGTACCAAGCAGCCTTGAGGCAAAGTAGCCGGGCCATTTCGATCTCCATCCGGCATTCGGCTATGATATCGAAATTCGCCCCAAGCTGCGCCAGCTTCTTGCCAAATGCTTCGCGTTGCAGCGAACGTTTGCACATCTGGTCCAGGGCCATCTCTGCTTGCCCAATAGCGCGCATACAGTGGTGAATACGTCCCGGCCCCAATCGACCCTGAGCGATCTCGAACCCGCGCCCTTCGCCCAGCAGGATATTCTCGGCAGGCACCCGGACATTGGTAAAGCGAATATGCATATGCCCGTGCGGCGCATCATCATGGCCGTAGACTTCCATCGGGCGCAGCACCTCGATCCCGGGCGTTCCCGCCGGCACCACGATCATCGACTGGCGTTTGTGAACAGGCAGGTCATCACCGCCAGTCCGGACCATGACGATATAGACCTTGCACCGCGGATCACCGGCGCCTGAGGCCCACCATTTCTCGCCATTCAGAACGTAGGATTCGCCGTCCAGCACACAGGACATCGAAACATTGGTGGCATCTGACGAGGCGACATCCGGTTCGGTCATCAGATAGGCCGAACGGATTTGCCCATCGAGCAGCGGCTTGAGCCACTCTTGCTTCATCTTTTCGGACCCGTACCGCTCGAATACTTCCATGTTGCCCGTATCTGGGGCCGAACAGTTGAAGATTTCGGCACCCAGCGGGGTCTTACCCATTTCTTCAGCAAAAAAGGCGTATTCCACAGTTGTCAAACCCAGCCCTTTTTCACTGTCGGTCAGCCAGAAGTTCCACAATCCCGCCGCCTTGGCCTTGGCCTTCAACCCTTCAAGGATATCCGCCTGCCGGTCGGTATATTGCCAGCGGTCACCTTTGTTGATTTCAGCATGGAACTCTTCTTCCAGCGGCATGACTTCATTTCGGATCATCTCTGTTACGCGGGTCAGCAATTCGCGGTTTTCCTCGCGCAGGCCGAATGACATGTTCATGAGTTTTCTCCTCCGCCCCGACACGCGGGCATTACCTTTGGGCCGAGAATGACTTAGCCACCGTCATGATGTCCAGTTGGGTGACGGGACGTCACCCAACCCCATATGAGATTAATCGAGTGCAGTAACCGGAGACTGGCGACCGAATAGCCGTCAATAACCTGCGTCGCGCGCGGGTATAGCAACCCAATTAGGGTGTGAAAATCCAGTTACCATTGGCATCCTGGCACCTGCGGGTTCTGATCTCACGGGTCTGCTCGGCACTCGGAGGTCGGATAAAATGCTGCAGATGCACGCAATTATCGCGGACCTCGCGCACACGGACGGTGCCCTTGGCCCCGGTCTCGGTGCTGATCCATTCACTTTCGGCACCAACCTGCGGCACACCACTGTCCAGCATGGTGTCTGTGGTTGCACTCAGCAATGTGAAATCATCCGGGCTCAACCCCGACTCTGCGATGATGCGAGACAGCGGTTTCGCGCTGCCGGCAACACCAATGCTCAGCACCAGAACACCTGCAACTAATAGTGATCCCCAAATTCTCATACCGCCTCGCAATTCTGCAACCAATTTACATTCAAGGATATACCCGGGAAGGCACAGGGCCAAGCCCTAGTCTGCAACCTTCAAATTATCCCGAAGAAACCTATTGCAACTCTGACGCTAGGCCATGCCGAGCGTCCCTCGCATAGTGCACGAAACACGAACCAGAGGCATTTGATGGCACACCCGACTTATTATGCGCCCCATGGCGGACACCCCGGACAGGACACCCTGTTAACAGATCGCGCCATGTTCACCGAGGCCTATGCCGTTATACCCAAGGGTACGATGCGCGACATCGTCACCAGCTATTTGCCCTTCTGGGAAAACACCCGCCTGTGGGTTTTGGCACGCCCCCTTAGCGGGTTCGCCGAAACCTTTTCGCAATACATCATGGAGGTCCAACCCGGTGGCGGTAGCGATACGCCCGAAACGGACCCCGCAGCGCAGGCGGTGTTGTTCGTTGTCGAAGGGGCGGTCACATTGACGCTTGAGGGAAGTGTTCACGTTTTGGAAACTGGTGGATATGCCTATATCCCCGCTGGTTCCAAATGGGCGTTGCGCAACCATACGGAGCAGCCAGCGCGGTTTCATTGGGTTCGAAAGGCTTATGAGGCAGTGCCCGGCCTGCCCAAGCCGGACCCGATCATCACCAATGAGCAAGAGGTCGCCCCGATCGAAATGCCGGGTACCGAGGGTCGCTGGGCCACAACACGTTTCGCGGATCCGCAGGACCTGCGCCACGATATGCATGTGAACATCGTGACTTTCGAACCGGGTGGCGTGATCCCGTTTGCCGAAACCCATGTCATGGAACACGGGCTGTATGTGCTGGAAGGCAAAGCCGTTTACCGGCTGAATCAGGACTGGGTCGAGGTCGAAGCCGGAGACTTTATGTGGCTGCGCGCCTTTTGCCCTCAGGCGTGCTATGCGGGCGGTCCCGGGCGGTTCCGGTATCTGCTGTACAAAGATGTGAACCGCCAGATGCCTCTTTCACCAGGCGGGCGCTAGGATAAATTCGGCCTTGGCGGAACTCGGTAAGCGCGGTAATCTGATGGAATAACAAACGGTTTTAGTTCAGGAGATTGTACGATGGCACTGCGCAATGTAACGCTGGCACTGGCGGCTGCAATCGGCCTGACGGCCCTGGATGTGAACCCTGCAACCGCCAAAGAGACGAATACCGTCAACGTCATGAGCCGCACCTGGGCCATTACCCAGGTTTCGGAAGCTCCGGTCGTATACCGTGCCACACGTGATAACAACAATCTCAACCCATTCGGCCCCCCGCCCCGGCTGCGCACTGTTCAGGCCATCGCGGCTATTCAGCAGGCAACCGGGTGCAAGCCGATTGTGGCCAGCATGTACCAGAACATCTCGGGCCAATTCTTTTCACAGGTCAGCTGTAACTGACCCGGACAGGAAACTGGCATTGAGGTTAATTCAAGCCCCTGCCATAGCTTGCACATGAAACTCGCAATTAACGGATTCGGCCGCATCGGCCGCACGATTTTGCGGCAGCTTCTGGCCATGCCGCTCGGTCACGACATCGAACTGGTGCTGATCAACGACATCGCACCGCTAGAGACCTGCGCCTATCTGTTCAAGTACGACAGCACTTTTGGGCCCTATCCGGGCAAAGTGGAACAGGGAACTGCGCAACTGGTTGTCGATGGGCACGCTATTCCTGTTACACACAGCCCCAACCTCAGCCGGGTTGATCTGTCCGGTGTAGATGTCCTGATGGACTGCACCGGCGTTGCCCGGACATCGGATGTTGCCAGTCAGGGCCTGACCGCAGGGGCAAGGAAAGTACTGATTTCCGGCCCCTCGCCCGCGACCGAGGCCACAATCGTTCTGGGTGCAAATGAGGATCAGCTGGGCAATGCGCGGATCGTGTCAAATGCCTCTTGCACCACCAACGGGCTGGCTCCGCTGGTCAAGGTTCTGGACGGGATCGCTGGTGTCGCGTCGGGCCATATGACCACCATCCACTGCTACACCAACAGCCAACCGATGATCGACGCTCCGCGTGGTGATCTGGCACGGTCACGCGCCGGAGCGCTGTCGATGGTCCCGACCACCACCAGCGCTATGCACTTGATAGACGAAGTCCTGCCCCATCTGGCCGGGCGCATCTCGGGCGCGGCAGTCAGGGTGCCGACCGCAAGCGTCTCGGCAATCGATCTGATCGTGACATTGGAACGCGGGATGAGTGCCGAGGGTTTTGAAACCGCCCTGCGTGCAGCCGTTGCAGAGTCTCCCGTTCTGGGTTGGACGGATGAGCCGCTGGTGTCATCCGATTTGCGGACGCGGCCGGAATCTCTGATCATTGCAGGGCCAGAAACCCGGCAGATCGGGGAAACTCAGGTTCGTGTTTTTGGCTGGTATGACAATGAATGGGGGTTTTCAGCCCGCATGCTGGATGTCGCTCGTTTGATGGCCGACACATAGGCGGATCGCGACCTAACGCGATCCGCCGGTTTTCTTTCCGTTACTTGCCGGGAAGGCTGCCCGACCCGTGCCCCGACATGCCGCCCGAGACCTCTTCGGTTGCCTCATCCGCCAACTCATCCGGCAGGATCAGGTTCAGCACGATGGCAATCAAAGCCGCAGGCAGCAGCCCGCTTTTCATCAGGATGCCCAGAGTATCGGGAAGATGTTGCACCGCGCCCGGCTCAAGCTGCAGACCGAAGCCGATTGACAGAGCGATGGCAAAGATCACCATGTTGCGCCGATTCCAATCCACATCGGACAACATCGAAACACCCGCGGCGACAACCATCCCGAACATGACGATGACGCCACCGCCCAGTACTTCGATCGGAACGGTGCGGATGATCGCGCCAACCTTGGGCACCAGGCCGCACAGGATCAGAAACAAGGCGCCGATGGTGACAACATTTCGGCTCATGACGCCGGTCATTGCGATCAGCCCGACATTCTGGCTGAATGACGTGTTGGGTAAGCCGCCGAACACGCCCGCCAGGGCCGAGCCGAAGCCGTCAGCATAGGTTGCACCGGTGATTTCCTTGTCCGTGGCTTCGCGCCCGGCTCCGCCTTTGGTCACACCCGACACATCCCCCACCGTCTCAACTGCCGAAACAAAGGCCATCAGACAGAACCCGATTATGGCGGCGAATGAGAACTCGAACCCATACTTGAAGGGCACAGGCAGGGCGAAAGTTGCAGCGCGGCTCCAGCTTGTTCCGATTGCCTCAAAAGTGATCATGCCAACCATCAGGGCATAGACATACCCAACCGCAAGACCAATCAGAACGGCAGAAACCGAAAGCATTCCGCGCGTAAAGAACTTCAGCCCCAGCGTTACCACAACCACGACCAAAGCAGCCGACCAGTTCAGCGCCGAGCCGTATTCAGGCGTTCCAATGGCCGGAACCCCACCGGCGGCGTATTGAATGCCGACCTTGACCAACGCCAGACCAATCATCGTCACCACAAGGCCTGTGACCAGAGGTGGCAAGGCAAAACGGATTTTGCCAATCACCGTGCCCAGCAGGGCATGGAACACCCCACCGATAATGACACCGCCAAACAATGCGGCCAGACCATCGACGCCTTTGCCGGCAACCAGCGGGATCATGATCGGCAGAAAGGCAAAGCTGGTGCCCTGAACAATAGGCAAAGCCGCTCCTACCGGGCCAATCGTCACCGTTTGCAGCAAGGTCGCGACGCCGGCAAACAGCATCGACATCTGGATCAAGTACAGCAGTTCGGGAAAATCGGGGGAGTTCGAACCGAACCCGAACCCGGCGGCCCCTGCAACTATGATCGCAGGCGTCACGTTCGAAACGAACATCGCCAGAACATGTTGAATGCCCAGCGGAACTGCCTTGTGCAGCGCCGGGGTATAATTTGGATCCCGAAGTTGTTCGGGTGTCCCTATTGAAGTGTCAGCCATGAGTTACTGTCCTCTCTGTCAGATTCACGGGGGTCTTACCGCTTATGCTGCGGCTTCATTTGGCTACGACACCACCTGATAAGGGGTATCGAACCAGTATTCTTCCAGGTTGGGCCCATCGCCGATCCGATCAACAACGGCGAACAATCCAGGGCCATGCAACGGTGTCAAAACGCCGTGCCAAGTCCCACGATAATAATTCACCGCCTGACCGGGCCGGGTGACAAAGGCACACGGCTCGCCCGGCTGCCCGTCAACATCTGGTGCAACAATGACCAGAAAGGGTTGATGGGTCATGGGCACAAAGGCCTGACTGCCATCAGGATGCCGTTCAACCATATCCAACTGGTACGGCAGGGTTCGGGGGTTGGCGTTGAACAGGCTGATCCCGGCGCGGCCGCCCGCGAAATCAAGGGCCGCCCGGTCATGAAAACGCCCGCACTGGCCCTGGTTGATGATCTTGTCCGGGTCGCCCGATGCCTCGATCACATCTCCGAACGGGGCAAAAGCGTCAGGCGTTAAAGGAACAGTCCGGATCTGTTTCATGAAGGCAGCACATCCCTCAGGCGGAATTCGGCAATACGCTCGACCTGTCGGCAGGCCTCGGCGAATTCTGTGTCCCGGTCCTGATCTATCCGCCGCTGAAACGCCTGCTGGATAGAGGCTTTGTCATGATCGCGCACAGCGATAATGAAGGGAAATCCGAACTTGTCGGTGTAGCGCCTATTCAGATCGGTGAAGGCATCGCGTTCGGCATCCGTCAACGCATCCAGCCCCGCCGAGGATTGTTCCGCCGTGCTTTCCTGCGTCAGTCGCTTGGCCTGTGCCAGCTTGCCTGCCAGATCCGGGTGCGCGGTCAGCACGCCCAACCGCTCCTCATCAGAGGCCGAACGGAACATGCGCGTCAGTGCGTTGTGCAACCCGCCGGCAGTATCGTGAGCCGCGCCGAGTTCCAGCCCATGGGCGCGCTCTGCAATCCACGCCGAATGTTCAAAGATCCCGCCATAAGCGGCTACGAAAGCGTCCCGCGCCATTTCTGACGGCTTTGGACCTGATACAGGCGGGTGCTGCGCTGCCCAATGCTGGGCGATCTGCAGACGGGTCGCGAACCAGACATCCGAGTGCCCACGCGCATAATCCAGAAACCGTTTCAGCGCCATGACCCGACCTGGACGACCGATCAAGCGGCAATGCAAACCGATCGACATCATCTTGGGCGCACCGGCTTCACCCTCGGAATAAAGCGCGTCGAAACTGTCTTTGAGATAGGAATAGAACTGATCGCCCGAATTGAAACCTTGCGGCGTTGCAAAGCGCATATCGTTACAATCGAGAGTATATGGTACGATCAACTGGTCCCGGCCAGAGGCCTGCATCCAATAGGGCAGATCATCCGCATAGGTGTCCGCCACATAGGCAAAGCCCCCCTCTTCGGCCACCAGACGCACGGTGTTCTCGGAACACCGGCCGGTATACCAACCATAGGGACGTTCCCCCACGACCTCGGTATGCAGGCGGATGGCCTCTTCTATTTGAGCGCGCTCTTCCGCCTCGGACATATCCTTGTGTTCGACCCATTTCAGGCCGTGACTTGCGATCTCCCAACCTGCGTCTTTCATGGCGGCAACCTGATCGGGCGACCGTGCCAGCGCCGACGCAACACCGTAAACGGTTATGGGCAAGTCCTTCATCAAGCGGTGCAGACGCCAGAACCCTGCCCGCGACCCATATTCATAGATCGATTCCATGTTCCAATGACGCTGGTCTGGCCATTGCGCTGCGCCGACAATCTCGGACAGAAAGGCCTCGGACGCGGCATCACCGTGAAGCACGCAGTTCTCGCCACCCTCTTCGTAGTTCAGCACAATCTGAACGGCCAGATTTGCTCCGCCAGGCCACTGGGCGTTTGGCGGGTTGGCTCCGTATCCGATCATGTCACGGGGATAGCGAGGGGGCTGCATGAATGTTCCGTCTCAGTTGTGTTACACTACCTACGCTTTACCGCAGAATTGGATGCAGTATTATCAAATCAATCCGAACGCTGTTTCCTTTTCTTTCGGCATTCCCAAAGTCTCGGGTTTCGCCCCAGACTGCGTCAATCAATGCTCGATTGCAGTTTGCGGTTTTCAACAGCCACTCGTTGCGGTGATCGGAATATGAGGAGAAACGCGTGGCAGGATACCTGACAACCCATGTTCTGGACACCGCCAAAGGCTGTCCCGCAGAGGGGCTGAAAATTGCTCTGTACGCGATTACCCAGGACGGACGCCACAAACTGGCTGAGATGCTGACCAATGCAGACGGGCGAACAGACAGCCCAATACTACCGCAAGCAAACTTTGAAACCGGGGAATACGAGCTTGTTTTCAGTGCGGGTGACTATCTGCGCGCCTCTGGCCAGGCGGATGACGAACCGCTGTTCCTGGATGAGATTCCAATCAGGTTTGGTATGTCTGAAGCAGACGCCCACTATCATGTGCCGCTCTTGCTATCGCCATACAGCTACTCCACGTATCGTGGCAGCTAACTGACCGGGCGAACCTCCCGCCCGTCGATCGCCCCTGCCGGGCCTCCTCCTGTTGAGCTGGGCGCCGCACCCGTTGGGCGCGGCGCGGATAGTGACGGTTACAGCCCTTCGAGAAAAGCTACGCGCGGCCGGGAGCCTTTGCTAACCGTTGATCTCCGAGTTTTGAACAACCTTGCCAATTCGCGCGATCATGAAATCCATGAACAAACGCGCCTTGGGATCCTGGTGACGTCGATGGGTATAGAGACACGCCATCTGAACAGAGACAGGAGGTGTCTCCTTCGCAACCACCACCAGACGTCCTGCCTTGAGATGTTCCGCTGCCTCAAACACAGGTTTCATCGCGATCCCCTGCCCTGACAACGCCCAATCGGTCAAAACATCTCCGTCATCGCATTCAAACCGGCCCGACACGGCATAACGTCTTGGCCCGTCTGGAGTTTCCAGCATCCACTGAAACTCTGCAGCACCGGGATACCGCAGGTTAAGACACTCGTGCTTGTCGGACACAAGATCGGCTCCGTTTTGCGGCATCCCCCTACGTTTTACATAGTCCGGTGCGGCACACAGAACCCGCGCGCAATCCGCGATCTTGCGAATACGCAGGGTGCTGTCCTCGGGCTGACCAATGAAAAAGGCCAGATCCAATCCTTCGGTCGTCAGGTCCACTGACCTGTCGGTCAGGCGCAATCGCACATCAATTTCGGGGTATTCCGAGAGAAAATCCGGCACATGTGGGGCTAATAACCTGCGCCCGACGCCCAAAGGCGCGGCTACGAATAGTGACCCGCGGGGAGCTTCGGTCAGGTGAACAACCTGCGCCTCGGCTTCATCTACAGCATCCAGGACCGCAACCGCTCCGGGGTAAAACGCACGTCCCTGCTCGGTCGGGCTGAGGTTACGTGTAGTCCGCTGAAACAGACGCACGCCCAAATGATCCTCAAGCTGTGATATTCGCGCCGAAGTCACCGCCGGTGAAACACGCAAATCCCTCCCGGCAGCAGACATGCTGCCCAGATCATAGACACGAACGAAGGTGCGAATATTGTCGAGATAGGACATCTTATCGTTTTTTTTGATACAGTTTGACAATATACGGGAATACCGAAGAAAAGCCAGTTTGCCTAGGGTGACGATAACCTACTGGAGAGAACTCTCATGTTTGAATTCGCCGTGTTCTGGGATTGGATGGCATTTGCTGTGCGCTGGCTGCACGTAATCACTGCTATCGCCTGGATCGGATCATCCTTTTACTTCATCGCTCTGGACCTTGGCCTGAATCGGGATATCCCCGGCCCCGCCGACGGGGAAGAATGGCAGGTACATGGCGGCGGCTTTTACCATATTCAGAAATACCTCGTCGCACCCGAGCGGATGCCGGATCATCTGACCTGGTTCAAATGGGAAAGCTATGCCACCTGGCTTAGCGGAGCTGCGCTGTTGATGATCGTCTACTGGGTTGGTGGAGAGCTTTATCTGATTGATGCCCAAAAGGCCGATCTGGCGCTGTGGCAGGGCATTCTGATCTCGGCTGCCTCGTTGACTATGGGCTGGCTTATCTACGACTTCCTATGCAAATCCGGTCTGGGTGAGCGCCCAACATTACTGATGGTGCTGCTGTTTGTCCTACTGGTGGTGATGGGCTGGGGGTACAACCAGATATTCACCGGGCGCGCGATGATGCTGCATCTGGGCGCATTCACCGCCACGATCATGACAGCGAATGTATTCTTCATCATCATGCCGAACCAGCGCATCGTCGTAGACGACCTTAAGAATGGCCGAACCCCGGACCCGAAATACGGCAAGATCGCCAAGTTGCGTTCGACTCATAACAACTATCTGACCTTGCCTGTGGTTTTCCTGATGCTTTCGAACCACTACCCGCTGGCCTTTGCCACCCAATACAACTGGATCATTGCGGCGCTGGTATTTCTGATGGGTGTCACAATCCGTCACTACTTCAATACACGCCACGCCCGCGCCGGTGATCCGACCTGGACCTGGCTGGTGACCGCTCTGCTATTCATCGCCATCATGTGGCTGTCCACGGCGCCTATGTACAAACCTCTGGAGGAGGCCGAGGCGCAGCCGCTCACCGCATTTGAACAGAAATACGCAGCAGCAGACGGGTTCGAACAGGCACATGATGTCGTTCTGGGGCGCTGTTCCATGTGCCATGCGCGCGAACCGGTTTGGGACGGCATCCTGTGGGCGCCAAAGGGCATTCTTCTGGAAACCCAAGGTGACATCGCCCGCAATGCGAAACAGATTTACCTGCAGGCCGGTGTCAGTCACGCCATGCCACCCGCAAATGTCACCTATATGGAACCGGAAGATCGCGCGGCGATCATTCGCTGGTTCCGCAATGCTGGCCTTTGAACTGGCACTGAGCCATCACTTGTTCCGCTAATTTTCTTGGCCAAACGATAAACGCTTCCCCTACACGATTACAGATGTTCTAACTATCCTTAAGGGGCCGCCACATCCGAAAAGGCGCCGAAATTAATTTCTAGTTGGGGCAGCTGGAGCCAATAGATGCAGCGAATAAGACAATGCAGCTTTGTGAGAAATTGTCTGTTCGGAATAGTCGTCGCCACATTACCCACGTCGCTGGCCGCATTGGAAACCGTCCTCACGGCACCGGGCGCTCCGAAAGCGCTGGTTGAACGGATCGAAGATACCGCATCGGTGACAACCGCAGAATCCCGCGGGCTGGACACGCCGCTTGAACTTTTGTCAGCGGCCCTGTCGGACTATACCACCATTGTTCAGATCCTTTATGACGAAGGCTATTTCAGTCCCGTCGTCAGCATTAAACTGGACGGGAAAGAGGCGGCGGAACTCAGCTCACTCAACGTGCCCAATCAGATCAACAAAATCGTGATTGCTGTTAAAACCGGCCCAACCTTCACATTTGGCCAGGCGGTGGTCCGGCCGATCGCGACCGAAACGGTTCTTCCCGAAGACTATGCGACGGGCAAACTGGCCACCACCGGCGCCATTCAGCAAGCCGCGTCAGCAGGCGTGCAGGGATGGCGTGACGCTGGTCATGCCAAGGCCGAGGTCAGCGGCCAGAAAGTCATTGCCCGCCACGCCCAGGCAAAGCTGGATTCCCGCATTGACCTCGCCCCGGGACCGCGTCTGAGCTTTGGAAAAATGTACATCAAAGGCGACAGCGATGTTCGCCACAGGTCCGTCGAACAAATCGCCGGCTTCCCAACCGGAGAGGTGTATTCCCCCCAGCAGGTGCAAAAGGTCGGAACCCGGCTTCGCCGCACCGGCACGTTTAATATTGTCTCGATCGAAGAGCACGACACTCCTAACCCTGATGGCTCCCTGGATTTCGATGTCTATCTTGAAGACATGCCCAAACGCCGCCTGACCTTCGGTTTGGAAGTGGCCTCGCGCGACGGGATGGAGCTGTCGACGACCTGGACGCATCGCAACGTGTTCCGCCGCGCCCAACGCCTGCGGTTTGAGGCATCGTTGCGCAATATTGGCGGGGCCGAGGATCTGGACGGGCGCATCGGGCTGCGGCTGGATCAGCCTGACCGGCTGGGCCCCGATGACAGCACGTTCTGGAGCGCCCTTCTGGAACGTCGCAACACCGATAATTACAACGTGACGGTGACGTCACTGGCCTATGGTGCAAGACGCACATTTTCAGACCGCCTATACGCCGAAGCATCCGCCGGGTTTCAGTGGTCGGATGCAGATGACGCCTATGGCGACGGGCGTAAGTTCCGCTATTTTATCATGCCGTTCCGATCAGAATGGGATGAAAGGGACAGCAAGGTCAGCGCCACCAATGGCTATTACCTGGATGCCCGTGTGATGCCATTTGTCGGCCTGTCCGACACAGAAACAGGCCTCAGGATGTTTGCGGACGCGCGTGCCTATACCAGTCTGCGGACGCAAGGTCGTCTCGTGCTGGCAGGACGGGTCCAGATTGGGTCAATTGTAGGACCCGCCTTGGACGGGGTCACACCCGATTTCCTGTTCTTTTCGGGCGGTGCGGGCACTGTGCGCGGTCAGCCCTATGAAAGCCTCGGCATCCCTGTTGGCAATGAGGTTGCTGGCGGCAAGTCTTTCCTCGGTCTATCTGGCGAAGTTCGCGGCAAAATCACCGAGACAATATCGCTGGTCGGGTTTTATGATTATGGTGTTGTAGACACGTCCTCTTTTGTCAGCAGCGCTGCAGAGAGCCATTCCGGCGCCGGGCTTGGGATCAGATACGACCTTGGCGGCTTTGGCCCCCTGCGTCTGGATCTGGCCCTTCCCGTTCAGGGCGACACCGGAGATGGTCTGCAGTTTTACATCGGAATTGGTCAGGCATTTTGACACATCGTTTCTCATATCCAGTTTTGGCGGCTGTTCTGCTGTGGGTGCCCTACCCCGTTTTGGCGCAGGACGAAGGCGGCAGTATGCTAGAGCAGTTTCTGCAGGATACCCTGTCCGGTGATGATCAGAACGTAACCGTCAAAGGCTTGCAAGGCGCGCTGAGCGCACGGGCCACAATCGCAGAGATCACGGTATCGGATGATGAGGGCGTCTGGCTGACCATCAAAGATGCCGAACTGGATTGGAACAGACTGGCCCTGATACGGGGGCGGTTCTCGGTCAATGCGCTGACAGCGCAAGAGATCGACGTAGCCCGCGCGCCGGGCACCACAACCAAAGATGCCCCTCCTCCTTCTGCGGAAACCCAGACATTCCAGCTGCCCGAGCTGCCTGTCGCAGTTGAAATCGGCGAAATCCGCGTGGATCAGCTGTCGCTGGGGCAGCCGCTGATTGGGGTAGCCGCCGACTTATCCGTCACCGGCAATCTGTCGCTTGCTGATGGAACGCTGGACACCAATCTCGACGTGGTGCGGTTGGATCGTGCCGGAGATGAGATCACACTGACCGCCGGGTTTGACAACTCGACAAGCGAGATCAATCTGGACCTGAACGTGGCCGAGGCATCCGGCGGGCTTATTTCGACCGCTTTGAACATTCCCGACAGCCCAACGATCGAGCTGACGGCAAAAGGCGCCGGACCGCTGACGGATTTCACCGCCGATATCGGGCTGAGCAGTGACGGGCAGCAGCGTCTGGCCGGGCAGGTTCGGCTTGGTTCGACCCCTGACGACACTGCGGAAGGCATAGCATTTACCGCCGATCTGAACGGAGACCTGACTCCTTTCGTCGGCCCTGCCATCGACCCGTTTTTCGGGACGGACTCGCGGCTGTTCGTGCAGGGTCAGACCCTGCCCGAAGGGGCGCTGGACCTGTCCGATCTTCAGCTTGCAACGCAGGCCCTAAACCTTGAGGGGAAGTTGGCCCTTGCCGAAGGTGGCACATTGCAGTTTGCCGCCTTGCAGGGACGCATTACCCCGCCGCAGGGACAGGCGGTCACGCTTCCGGTTGGCGGTGGTGACAAAACGATCAAGTCCGCGCAGATCTCGACCTTGTTTGATCAGAAGAACGGCAATCTCTGGGATCTTAGCCTGACAGCAGATAAGTTCAGATCCCCCCAGGCCGAACTTGAGAGCATGCAAATTATCGCGCAAGGCGTGCTCGATCAGGCCCTTGGATTTACGGTGAACGGCGATCTGCAAGCCAGCGTCACGGGCATTGATCTGACCGATCCGAACTTGAATACAGCCGTCGGAGATCGCATCACGCTGGACGGGCAGTTTGAGTATGGTGATGACCAGTCGCTGACATTGTCCGGTTTCGAACTGGTCGGGTCGGATTACACTCTGGCCCTGGACACGCTGATTAGCGGATTGGCTGTTGATGGCAAAGCAACGCTGGAGGCTACCGACCTGTCCCGGTTCTCTGGCCTTGCCCAGTTGGAACTGGCAGGGTCGGCGTCGGCAGAGGTTCAGGGCAAGGGCTCTCCGCTTGAGGGCAGCTTTGACGGCAAAGTGGTAGTTCAGGGCAACAACCTGTCGACCGGTCGCGACGATATCGACCCCGTGATCGCAGGCCAAACCACCATCACGCTGGACGCCAGCCGTGGAGGGGATGGCATTTCCATCCGCGAGTTTAATCTGGACGGTCAGGCCGCGCAGGCACAGGCAAGTGGCGAAGTGACCACGCCTGATGGCAATCTGACAATCGACGGTCAGGCCAGCCTCAACGCGCCCGACCTCTCGGTCTTTTCCGGGCTGGCCCAGCGGCAGCTGGGCGGGTCGCTCAGCGCACAAATGGACGGCAAAGGCACCCTGCAGACGCAAGAGTTTGATGGCACGGCCAGCATTACGACGCAGGATCTGCAGACAGGTATGTCCGAAGTCGATCCTCTGCTTGCAGGCAAAACCGTGATCGCCTGGGATGGTGCGAAAACGGGAGACCTTATCGACATACGCAACGCCACGATCAACGGCCAGGCGCTGACCGCGCAGGTGAGCGCGTCGATTGATGACCCAACCGGGAATCTAGTTCTTGATGGTCAGGCACAGGTGACTGTCCCTGATCTTTCGCTATTTTCGGATCTCGCGGGCCGGGATCTTGCCGGGTCGGTTACCGCGGATATCAATGGCAACGGAGCTTTGTCCAGCCAGACCTTCGACATAGCCAGCGATGTCGATGCGCAGGACGTCCAGATTGGCATCAGTCTCGTCGACAAACTGATCGAAGGTCGAACGACGCTGCGTGTCGATGCCGAGAACAGTGATCAGGGTCTGAATGTCCAAAACTTCAAACTGCGGGGCACCGCCTTGACCGCAGACGCTTCGGGTCAGGTCAGCAAAGAGACCGGCGGGCTGAGCTATTCGGTAAAGCTGGACGATCTTGCGAGGATTTCCAAGACGTTGTCAGGACCACTCACATTGGAAGGCAACGCCGCGCCAACAGCTTCAGGCCTTGAAGGAAGAGTCAGCTTGCGTGGGCCGGACAGTTCATACGCGTCGCTGACGGGGTCTGTCGGCTCTGACGGATCGGCAGACTTGGACTTTGACGCCGAGCTAAACAAGGTCGAGCGTTTCGCCCCAGACTTTCCAGGTACAATCACCGCCAATGGGACCGCAAAGCGCAAGGCAGGCGTCTGGACCATCAACTCTTCGGCGCAGGGTCCGGCACAGATCACCGGCGAAATCTCGGGCACGTTCGATGAAACCACAGGAAACGCCGATCTGAATGCGCAAGGCGGGGTTAATATCGGTATCGCAAACCTGTTCATCACCCCCAACCAAATCGACGGGACTGCGCGGTACGACCTTAGCTTGAATGGCCAACCCTCGCTTGAGGCGCTCAGCGGGTCGATCACGACCTCTGGAACCTCGTTGGCGATACCGGGTGCCGGTCAGACCATTACCGGCATCAGCGGCGCGGTCGAGTTGGCCAACAACCGCGCCAACATCTCCCTAAATGGTGGAACCCGCGCCGGGGGTAATTTCACCGTCGCGGGCCCGATTGACCTGACGCCTCCGTTCAATGCGCAAATTACGACCACGCTCAATCGTCTCGTGCTGACGGATCAGCTTTTGTACGAGACGATCCTGAACGGGCAAATCGCAATGACCGGAGCTTTGGCGGGCAACAGCACAATAGTCGGGCAAATTACATTCGAGGAAACCAATATTAACCTCGCCGCCGCCTCGGGTGCGGTTGGCGCTGCGCCCATACCAGAGATCGAACATATCAACGAAAACGCGGCCAGCTATAGGACTCGGGAACGTGCCCGTTTGGTAAAACAGGACGATGCCACCCAAAGCGATTCCCGTATTGCGCTGGACATCGCTCTGCTCGCCCCCAAAGCCGTGTTTGTCCGAGGTCGAGGCGTGAATGCCGAACTCGGCGGACAGCTGTACATAGGCGGTACAACAACCTCGATCATTCCTTCGGGTCAGATCGCTCTAATCCGAGGCAATTTCGACATTCTGGGCCGCAGGCTGGCCCTGACAAAAGGTATCGTGACCCTACAAGGCGACTTGACACCCTATATCGAATTTGAATCCTCAAACAGCACCTCGGACGGGACCGCTACAATCGAAATCGCCGGGCCGCTGGACGCCCCCGAAGTCAACGTGTTCTCGGATCCGGAACGGCCAGCAGAAGAGGCGCTGGCCATGCTGTTGTTTGGCAATCGTTTCTCTGAGCTGTCGCCCTTTGTCATTGCCCAGATGGCGGCATCGCTGGCGCAGCTCAGCGGTGCAGGAGGAGATGCAACCAAGGGTCTGAGGGAGTCGACCGGTGTCGACACAGTCGATATCGGAGCAACGTCAAGCGGCGGAATTTTGGGCGCCGGGGCGTATCTGGGTGACAATCTCTATACCGACTTTAACGTGAACACCGAAGGAAATACCGAAGTGAACCTCAATCTGGACGTCACCGATAATATCACCATGCGCGGAACCGTTGACGGGCGGGGGGAAACGGGATTGGGTGTCTTTTTCGAGCGCGACTACTAATCCTGCGCGAAACTCTGCATCTGTGACAACAGTTTCGGGCCAAATCACAGGAAGGCAGGGAATTTCATTAACCCCTTAACTATCAACTTCTTAACATGACAGCGAATGCACAAGTCGCTCTATTCATTTCGTGCGACACGAATTTTCATTGCCATTCGTTTCGAATTTTTGACGTTTCGTACCAATTTCATTGCCAGGTCCGTGCCTATGCAGGAAAAGAAGGCAGCGCCTGGTTTTGCGGCGTCTTTATCGAGTGACTTGTTGACCAGTACAACCTGATTATAGAGGGGGAAAAACTCAAAATCGGGGAAAGCAAAAGATCAAAATTCAAGTCTTTTCATTACTAAAAATATTGAACTGTCCACCTTCTCATCCACTGCGTATTCTGTACCCAGCAGCGATGGGAAGGTGGATTATCTAAACGAACCGATAAGCCGGATGTTTCTGCCGAACGATGTCAGGTTTGTTGTGGTGAAGCTTTGACTGTTGCCGGGCTTTCCGCTGACGCCATCTCGGACAGCCAATCACGCACGGCGCCGTGCCGGCTACGGGCGATCGCGATCTTTTTGCCGCAGCCCAGAACCAGATATCCGACTTCATTCAGGCTTTTAGCAATATCCACACACCGATTGGCAACCCAAAAGGACCGATGCACCTGTAGGCCATAGCATTCTGGCATTTGCGATAGGATGCCTTTGAACGTTGAACGCACCAGCACTTCTTTTTCATCTACACGCAGGGTGACATAGTGCTGCTGAGCCTGAACGAACAAGATATCCTTGGCCAAAAAGTTTTGCCCATTGGCGGACACTAAACCATTGGCCACAGGAACACGGGATTCCACTCTGCTATCCGGCTCGTCCTCGGGTTGCGGATCGCCGGCGCGCAGGCGGGCCAGATAAGGTGGAAAAACCCAAACGATTACGATCACTTCAATTCCAACGACGAGAAAGTACTGAGGCAGCAAAAGCGGCGAGTTTTCAAAGCTGAAAGACAGAAATGTACTGAAAACCATTGTCGTTGCGAATTGGGCAAACTTCATCGCCCCATACGCAATGGGAAAACATGTCAGCGGGGTGAAAAACCGTTTGATGCCCAGATATCGGCTGCAGAATGCCTCAAAAAGCAACATCAGCACCACCGAACCCATATACCCCAGCAATCCGCACATCCAATAGATCGTGCGCCCCAGCCCGTTTAGCGGTTCAGCAAACAATGACGGCGTCGCACCAATGAGCAGCAGCATCAAAGCAGGCAGAAACATCAGGAAGTTTCTGGACAGGAAAAAACTAAGGACTTCGCTCAGGATCGCATCAACCGACATACCCGGCAATACGACAAACGAAAGCTCAGCCTGTTTCAAATCGTTATACACGTCTTGCGGTTTCATTCAGCCCTTGTTGCTCTGATCGCACTACTACCATCTATTTCGGCTTCGGCGCCTAGGCCCGACTGCCCACAGGTTCGGGCCCTGCGCAATCGGTTCCCCAATTTCGTTTCCAAACCCAATCAATACCTAACCTGACGACCGCAAAATGGGTGCTTTGGTGGCGTTTTCTTAGGCTCAAAATTGCTGAAACCAGAGAAATATGGCGCAAATGGCGCAAAGCTGAGTGGGAAATGCCTATTTCCGCGTTGACGTTGCGGAAACCTAAAAGGGCGACCTCGCAAGGCCGCCCTCAAAAATTCTACTCCGACACTCTTACTCAGCCGCGATTGCGTCTTCGATCTTTTCAACGCGAATGGCTGAGAATTTGAACTCAGGGATTTTACCATAAGGGTCGATGGCCGAGTTGGTCAGGATATTCGCCGCCGCCTCAACATAGGCAAAGGGGATGAACACCATGTCCTCTGCAATCGCCCGGTCGGCACGCACCATGATCTCGATCGAGCCTCGACGGGTGGTCAGGCGAATGGTCTCGCCCGGTTCAATTCCCATCAGCTTCAACTGGCGCGGGTTCATCGAACAGTTGGCCTCTGGTTCAACCGCATCCAGCACCGTGGCCCGGCGGGTCATTGACCCTGTGTGCCAATGTTCAAGCTGACGACCCGTGGTGGCGATCATCGGATATTCCTCATCCGGCGCTTCATCCGGCTGGATCACACTGGCAGGAGTGAACTTGGCCCGCCCATCGGCACGAGGGAAGCCATCACCAAACACAATCGCTTGGCCCGGATCGGTCTCAGACAGCGACGGGTAGGTGATTGTTTCGGTCTCCAGCCGCTCCCAGGTGATATTGTCGAGAGACTCCATCGTCAGTTTCATTTCGGCAAACACTTCGGACACATCCGAATAAGACCAGTTCAGACCAATGCGCTGCGCAAGTTCGACGGTGATTTTCCAATCCTCGCGCGCCTCACCCGGAGGCGCCACAGCCGGACGCACTCGTTGTACCTGACGGTTGGTGTTCGACACGGTGCCGTTCTTTTCATACAGCGCCGAGGCAGGCAGGATGATGTCGGCGTAGTTCGCCGTTTCGGTCAGGAAGATGTCCTGCACGATCATCAACTCCAGCTTGGCCAGTGCGTCCCGCGCGTGGCCTACATCGGGGTCGGACATGGCTGGGTTTTCACCCTGAATATACATGCCCTTGATATTACCCGCATATGCTTGATCGATGATTTCAGTGACGGTCAGGCCTTTTTCGTTCGAGAAATCCTCAGATCCCCAGACCGAGGTGAACTGTGCCCGGATGCTGTCTTCGGTCACCGTTTTGTAATCGGGCAGGAACATCGGGATCAGGCCCGCGTCCGATGCGCCCTGCACATTGTTCTGACCGCGCAGCGGGTGCAGGCCCGCGCCTGGTTTACCAACGTTGCCGGTCATCAACGCCAGCGAGATCAGGCAGCGCGAATTGTCGGTGCCGTGGATATGCTGACTGACACCCATACCCCAGAAAATCAGCCCGGCCTTGGCCTGTGCAAAGATGCGCGCCACGCGGCGCAGCTGATCGGGTTCGATACCGCAGATCGGGGCCATCGCTTCGGGGGTGAAGGCGCGCAGGTGTTCCTTCTCGGCCTCCCAGTTCTCGGTCCAGCGGTGGATGTACTGGCTGTCATACAGCTCTTCCTCAACGATCACATTCATGATCGCATTCAGCATCGAGACATCAGCACCCGGACGGAATTGCAGCATTTCGTCCGCGAATTTGCGCATGCCGACGCCGCGCGGGTCCATCACGATCAGCTTGCCACCACGTTTGGTGAACTGCTTGAAATAGGTCGCCGCAACGGGATGGTTTTCGATCGGGTTAGCCCCGATGATGATCGCCACATCCGCGTTTTCGATCTCGTTAAAGGTTGCGGTCACAGCACCGGAACCGACGTTTTCAATCAGCGCCGCCACCGATGAGGCGTGGCACAGACGCGTGCAGTGGTCGACATTGTTGTGCCCAAATCCCTGACGAATAAACTTCTGGAACAGATATGCTTCTTCGTTGGTGCATTTGGCCGAGCCAAAGCCCGCGACATTGCGTGGGTCCTGGTCGCGCAGCGCCTTCAGTCTGGAGGACGCCAGGTCCATCGCCTCTTCCCAGGTCGCTTCGCGGAAATGGGTCGACAGGTTCGAAGGATCGACATTCAGCCCCTTGGCGGGCGCATCCTCGCGCCGGATTAGCGGCTTGGTCAGGCGGTGGGGATGGTGGATATAGTCGAACCCAAACCGGCCTTTAACACACAGGCGGCCTTCATTAGCAGGGCCGTTGATCCCCTCGACATATTTCACCTTGCCGTCTTTGACCTTGAGCGAGACCTTACAGCCCACGCCGCAGAACGGGCAGACACTTTCGGTCTCGGAATCATAATCCTTGCTGTCTCCAACTTGCTGATCGTCCAGCACCGTGGCTGGCATCAGAGCACCGGTCGGACAGGCCTGAACGCATTCGCCGCAGGCCACACAGGTTGAATCGCCCATCGGGTCGTTCTGATCGAACACCACCTGCGCGGTGTGACCGCGCCCGGCCATCCCGATCACATCATTGACCTGCACATCCCGGCAGGCGCGGACACAGAGGTTACAATTGATACAGGCATCCAGATTGACGCGCATCGCAATATGGCTGTCATCCAGCAGCGGGATTTTCGCGGGTTCTTTGGCCGGGAACCGGCTGTCGCTGACATCGTTCAGCGCGGCCATATCCCAGAAATGGCTCGAAGCATCATGCGCGACCTCAGGCTGATCAGCCACCAGCAGTTCCATGACCATTGCGCGCGATTTCTCGGCACGGTCGGTATCGGTCTTGACGACCATGCCCTCGGCGGCGGGACGGATGCACGAGGCGACCAGCGTGCGCTCGCCCTCGACCTCGACCATGCAGGCGCGGCAGTTGCCGTCGGGTATGTAACCCGGCTGGGGCTTGTGGCAGAGGTGCGGGATCGTGAACCCCTGCCCCTTGGCGGCTTCCCAGATGGTCCAGCCCTCGGGGACGGTGACGTCATCGCCGTTCAGGTTGAAGGTGACGGTCTTGGTTGGGCTTGCATCAAGCATGGCTCTGTCTCCCTCAGATTTCGTCAGCGAAATGTTTCATGACCAGGCGGATCGGGTTCGGGGCCGCCTGCCCCAGACCGCAGATCGAGGCATCGCCCATGACCTGACACAGGTCTTCCAGTAAATCCTGGTCCCACGTGTCAGCCTGCATCAGCTTAACCGCCTTTTCGCAGCCCGCCCGGCAGGGCGTGCATTGGCCACAGCTTTCATCCTCGAAAAACCGCAGCATATTCAGCGCCGCGTCGCGGGCAGTGTCCTGATCGGACAGCACCACCACGGCGGCCGACCCGATAAACGTACCCAGAGGTTGCAGCGTGTCGAAATCCAGCGGCACGTCGTCGATTGACGCAGGCAACAGGCCCGAAGACGGCCCGCCCGGTTGATAGGCTTTGAAAACGTGACCCTCGGCCATGCCACCAGCGGCCTCAATCACATCCAATATGGTCGAACCCGCAGGCAACAGATAGACGCCCGGCTGCGCCACCCGGCCCGAGACCGAATAGCTGCGCAGACCCGTGCGCCCATTCTTTTCCGTGCTGTTCAGCACTTGGGGCCCTTCGCGGCAGATTTTCGACACCCAATAGAGCGTCTCGACATTGTGCACCAAGGTCGGACGGTTAAAGACCCCAACCTGCGCCACAAACGGAGGCCGGTGACGCGGCAGGCCTTTCTTGCCTTCGATCGACTCGATCATCGCGGATTCTTCGCCGCAAATATAGGCACCGGCGCCCCGGCGCAGATCGATATATCCTTTTTCAACCAGGCCAGCCTGTTCCAGCGCGGCAATCTCGCGGCGTAGAATTTCCAGCACCGCCGGATATTCATCGCGCATATAGATAAAGCAGGTCTCGGCCTCTACCGCCCAGGCAGCTATTAGCATGCCTTCAAGGAAGACATGCGGCTTGCGTTCAAGGTAGTAGCGATCTTTGAACGTACCAGGCTCGCCTTCATCGCCATTCACGGCCAGATAACGGGTGCCTTCGTTCATGCGAACGAAGCCCCATTTCTTGCCGGACGGGAAGCCAGCTCCACCCAGACCGCGCAAGCCCGAGGACAGGATGTCTTCCTGTACTTTCTCCCAATCACCGCTCTCGCGCAGCTCTTTCAGCTTGGCATAGCCGCCGTTTGCTTCATATGCCGCAAAGGTTTCATAGGCGGGCAAATGGGCGTGGGTATCATCCGCAGTAATCGCCGCCTGCACCTTTTCAGGAGTGGCATAGTCGATATGGTTATGCCCGATTTCCAGCACCGGCGCAGTATCGCAACGACCCATGCAAGGCGCACGCAGGACACGGACGTTGGAAGGATCAAGACCGTCTTCCAACGCCTTTTGCAACTGCTGGGCACCGGCCATTTCGCAGGACAGGGAATCGCAGACGCGGATGGTCAGCGCGGGCGGCGGGGCTTCATCCTCTTTCACCACATCGAAATGGGCATAGAAGGTGGCGGTCTCATAGATCTCTGCCTGACCGATCCGCATCTCGACTGCAAGCGCGGCAATGTGGTCAGCGCTGATATGGCCGTGTTCGTCCTGAATCAGATGCAGGAATTCGATCAAAAGGTCGCGACGGCGGGGGCGATCCCCCAGCAAGCGCGCAATCTCGGCCGCCGCCTCATCCGTGAACTGACGGCCTTTGGGCGTGTGCCGCCCCTTGCCTTTACCTGACTTCCAGACGCCCTTTGGCGCGCCTGATGGCTTGGTATCTAATGGTGCCATGATGCCCTCCGATTCAGGCCCCGTGTCTCATCAGACTAGCATATCGTCAAATCGCATATTTCAATCGCACGATAACGACACCTTATCACCGCAAAGACGTCACCACCGCGCGCAGCGCTCCAACCGTTGGCAGTTCCGGATCGCGTGTCAGGGTCGCCAGACAGATAGGTTTGCTGACCACCGGATCGACCAAAGGCAGAACCTTTGTTCCCTTCAGATCCCCCAACGCCCGTACCAACACGCGTGGCACCACGGTGGCCGCCAATCCCTCACGCGCCATGACCATTGAGGCAGTGAACCCGCTGGTTTCCGCGACCACATGAGGATGCAGGCCCTGTTCGGCGAAAATCCGGTCTAATATGCGGCGGTTCTGCATCTGCGGTTCAAGTAGGCTGACCGGAAATTCGGCGACCCGCGCCCAGGGAATTGGCCCCGTTTCGTCTGTCATATGAGACGGGATCAACAGGACATAGGTTTCTTCATACAGCGACTGTACCTGCCGCAAATCGGTGCCGATACTGTCGCCATATGTGATGCCCGCATCCAGACTGCCTTCGTCCAGCCGATGTTGAATGGCCGTTGCCGACATCGTTTCGATCCGAGTGATGATGCGCGGATGCGCCTGCTGCAGACGCTTGATCAACCGGCCCGTAAAGGCGATTGCAGTCGGGATCACGCCCAGTATCAGAGTCCCCGTGATTTCCCCCTTTGCCGCCTGCACCTGCTGTTCCAAGGCCTTGGTGTCGTCCAGAATGCGCCGCGCCCGCTGGACGATCATCTCGCCCTCTTCGGTCAGGCCCTGAAACCGGTTGGCGCGGCGGACGATGGACACGCCCAACCGATCCTCTAGGTTGCGAATACGCATTGAAAACGCAGGCTGGGAAATCCCGCATTCCTCGGCTGCCTTTGCAAAATGCCGGTGCCGCGCCAAAGCGCTGAGCAGTTGCAGGTCGCGGATTTCGATCATGTGGCGGCATCACTCATATCAGGTCGGTGCCGACACTAGCGGAATTCCTTGGGATGAGGAAAGCAGGAGTTAAACCCGGCCCCTCAACTCCGCATTCAACATCATGCGCCAAACGTTGCCACGCAATGTCTGAAGGACCCCGGCGCTTTGAAGGTGTTCCTCTTTTTGTAGCCCGCTACTGGTGATGCTGTTTGATGTTTCTTCGCTCACCTCTGCGAGAATGAAACCACTGCAGGTCTGTTCGAGGCATACCCCCGGTGAGGCGTTCCTCGAACAGGCTTTTCACGTCGCTACGTGGGATACATCTTTGTCTGGTGAGTATATGTCCAAGATGTTCCAATGTCCGGTCGTTGGTGTCGGATTATTGATCATTGGGACATCAAGAACAGTGGGTTTGCCGCTGGCTATCGCCGCTTCCAATGCGGGCAACAGCTCGTCAGCAGCGCCCAGCCTGTGCCCCTCTGCGCCGTAGGCCCGTGCAATTTCTGCATAACCCGGTCCGTTGGCCGGCGCTTCGGCCGACCCTGGGAAGGTTGTACCATAGGTTAAACCGTAATGCGCCTTCTGAAGACCTGCGATCGTGCCGAAGGCGTTGTTGTTCATAACCAGCCAGATGATACCCAGATCAAGCTCGACCGCAGTCGCAAGCATCGACGGGTTTTGGCCGAAACCACCATCACCAACCAGGCTGATCACCACACGATCAGGTGCTGCCAGCTTCGCGCCGATCGCGCCCGGAGGGCCAAAACCCATTGTAGCAAAACCACCTGGGGTCAGGATCGAACCGGGTTTCAGGATATCGAATTGTTGTCCGACGCCGTTCTTGTTCCATCCGACATCCGTTGTGATGATGGCATCCTCGGGCAGAGCCTTGCGGGTATCTGCCAGAATACGCTCGGGCATCATCGGAAACGCTGATGAAGTGGCCATTTCCACATTGCGCGCTTTGAAGCCCATCCGGAAATCAGCAATCTTTTGTTCAACAGCGGGGCGCTTGAAACCGCCCGGATACATTTTGCGGGCAACCCGGTTGAGGACGCGCAACGCGGCCTTGGCATCCGCAACAACGCCGATCTCGGTGGGATAGTTCCGACCAATTTCTTGCGGCTCGATGTCGATATGGATAACCTTTGAGCCGGGAATATTGAACGTGTATCCGGGATACCAACTGGAGCAATCGGCCTCTTTGAACCGAGTGCCCACGGCAAAGATGTAGTCCGCATTCAGGCAAGACTGGTTGACCAATTCGGTGCCCCAAAACCCAGTCATTCCCAACACAAGCGGATGGTCGTCCCGCAACGCGCCTTTCCCCATCAGGGAATGCGCGACTGGTAGGCCCATATGTTCAACGAATTCTCGCAACTCTTCGCTGGCCTGTGCCAGAAGAATACCACCACCGACATAAGCGACTGGGTTTTCGGCTTTAACCAACGCTTCGACAATCTCTCGCGCTGTCTCATCGTCAATCGACGGTTTCTTGAGCGCGCGCGTGTTGTCGCGGATACGGTCGAAACTGTCCGCGGGGATCACCTCTGAAAAAATGTCCATAGGGACATTGACCAGCACCGGCCCGGGCTGGCCACTTTCGGCCAGATGGAACGCCTTCTCCAGTATCTCAGCCATCAGGTCTGCGCGGTCCACCCGCCAGGCGCGTTTGACAAAGGGGCGATAAATCTCCCACTGGGCAGCGTCCGCGTGCAGGTTAACCTCCTGATGCGGATGCTTGCCATAGTAATGCGTAGGAATGTCACCCGCGATCACGACCATGGGGATACAATCCAACGCCGCGTTGGCGACCCCGGTGGCGCAATTAGTTAGTCCCGGGGAGAGATGGGACAGCACCACCGAGGCCTTGCCTGTAACCCGCGCATAAGCGTCCGCCGCGTGGCTGGCGATCTGTTCGTGCCGCACAGTTACGAAATCGATAGGACTTTCCGCCAGCGCGGCCAGAACCGCGATGTTCGTGTGCCCGCACAGGCCGAATACGTGCTTGACCTCACGGCGTTCGAGGAAATCAACGATATGTTCGGCAACGGTTTTGCCTTCCAGTTTCGCTCCGTCCATCACGCGACCTCCTGTCCGTAGAATTCACCGAACAGGTCCGGCTCCGAGGGGCGATCCTCAGGCGTAGGACGACTGACCCAAGTGTAGTTCATCATATGTTTCATGGTGACGTTTTCATTGGTGATGTTGCCGCCCCAGATGCCGCAGCCGAGGCTGCTGGTCATAGGCATGCCATTGGTCCAGGCGCCCGCATTGGCCTTGGACTGAGGCTGTCGAACCATCATACGGCTGACCGGAGCCAGACGCGCCAACCTGTCAATGTGATCGTCATTGTGGCTGTAGATGCCGCAGGAATGGCCCTTGCCCCCGGTGTTGTAAATCTGGCTGACCATTTCCAGCGCGTCATCGAACGTGTCGAAGTGATAAAGCGCCATCAGAGTAGTCAGTTTTTCCTTGGAGAACTTGTGCTGCGGGCCGATTTTCCCCTGATTTTCGACCATCAGGAATTTGCGATCTCCGGGGATCGAGAAACCGGCGACTTTGGCCGTTTGCTGAGGCGGACAGGCGATGGTCGGGAACGTACGGTTTCCTTTCTCATCCCACATTGCCGCTTCAAGCATGGCCTTCTCTACGTCAGAACAAAGATAACCACCTTCGGCTTCAAGCGCCTTAACCATATCAACGTAAACCGAGCGCTGAATGATAATGTTGCCATCTGCCGAACAACCAGACCCAAAGTCAGACGTTTTTGAAATCCGTGTATTCTGGGCAGCGATATCCAGATCCGCAGTTTCATCAATGACTATAGACGAATTGCCTGCGCCGACACCGTAAGCCGGACGCCCTGAACTATAGGCCGCTTTGACCATCGGCTTCCCACCTGTTGCCAGCGTCAGATCACAAATCTCCATCAGGTGCTGGGTAAGAGGGATCGAAGGTTTGCGGATCGATTGGAACAAGTCTTCCGGGGCTCCTGCTGCTCGACAGGCTGCGCGCATAACCTCGACGATTTCATAGGTCGTGACTGCTGTGCGTGGATGCGGGCTGAAGATGACCGCATTACGGGCGTTAGCGGCGGAAACACCGGTCACCGGTGGTGTCATCGCCGGGTTTGTCATTGGGATCAGGGATGCGATCACACCCGCAGGCTTGGCGTATTTCACCAGGCCTTTTTCCTCATCAACCTCGACGATCCCAGTCGACGGGGTGCGCAGGACATCGCGCAGTACCATGTGTATTTTGAACCGCTTTGCAGGGCGTCCTTCGCGGTCACCAATGCCGCTTTCGTCCACCCCCTGCTGAGCCAATCGCGTAAAGGTTTTTTCGTTCCCCGCGTACCACGCTATGGCCTGAGACAGACGGTCCAGCCTGTCCTGTTCCCAATCCTCGATTTTGGCCATGGCCGCGCGGGCACGTTCCAACATATCAGCCGCCAGTCGGCGGTCGTCTTCAGTGAGCTCTTTGCCCATGATGATCCTCTTGGTGTTTTAGAATTGCTGCATTGGGCATGCGGCGCTGAGATCGCGCCTCACCGAATGTTCGCTTGGCGTGGCTCAGACAGCGACGCGCGTGCTCTTCGTATCCCAACTCGGCAACGCGGCTTTGGTTGGGTAGTTCAATGGAATAGTCGACAGGGGGCATCCGCTCGATGATGCCGGTGAAATCAATCCAACCTTCACCGGGATAAAGCCGCGCATCGCGGGCCAGTTGGATCATGCCCTCACGCGTATCCGCGATGCCTGGTAGACAGTCAGAGATATGCAGAAAGTGAAACAGGTCCGAAGGGACGTGCAGCAGTTCTCCCAGATCCACCCGGCTTAGGTGCAGATAAAGCGTATCGACCAGAATACCGCCATTCGGCTGATCGGAGGCGCGGACAATATCCAGCGCCTCGTCCAGTGTACGCAGGCGTGAAAAGCTGGGGAACTCCAGATCGACCGTCAGCCCGTAGGGCGCGGCCAGTTCGCAGGTCTCGGAATAGACGTCGATCAGGAAGTCGCGATCATCGCGGGTGTTGGTCCACGCGCTCATGATCATGCGCTTTGCACCAAGCTCTCCGCCTATTTCCAGAGAAGGTTCAAAACTGCGCGGGTCGACATCTTCGGTGATGCGCGCAAGCTCGACATCAAGAACTTTCAAACCCGTAGTAGAAAGAGCGGTTTTGGTGGCCTGCACCTGTGCCTTGTCGATCGGGGATTGAGTAAACTCACCGGGCACATGCATCGGAATGAATCGCGGGCTGACGGCATCGTAACCGGCCCGGGCAGCAATGTAGACTAGCTCGGGCGGCGTGCAGCCGATCAGCGTCAGATGCGCCAAGGAATAGAGAGAGGGGCATGAGCCGGCCTCTTCGGGTTTCACCATGAACGACAGCTCCATACGTCTGCGAATCTAATTTTCATCATACTTAGTAAAAAATATCTGATATTTCGTAAAATATCAACTCTTAGCGACACGGCTTAAACTGAAACCACCGGACGGGCTCCCGAGCAGGTTTAATTATTTTTTTACAGCGACTTAAATGGAAATCTAATCACTCTAAACTGGTGAGGCCCCACAGAGGCATCGTTAAATCGGACGCGTCTGCGCCGTGATCATCACCGGAATAGGCAGGCCAATCAGCCGGAACCCTGGCGCCATCAAGGCGCGCAGGCTCTGGCGATGCCGTATTGATCGGCCTTGGTGCGGTTTTCTAGAAGATCGAGGTTGCCGCAGATCATGACTTTGGCATTGGGAATTTTTGAATGTGGTTTTAGATCGACATCGTTTACACGACCAACGCCAACAGAGCCGGACCGGAAAGATTTCGATGTCTCACATCTCATCATTCCTGTCTTCGTAGAGGGGTAAGTAATTCGGGGGCATAGGGCCTTTGTTCCGACCGCCCTGGTTCATCTGTTCCCAGGCGTGGGCAAGTATTCCAACCGAACGGGACAAGCAAAACAACCCCCGCGACAGGGGCGCGGGAAAGCCAAGTTCGCAAAAGATCACGGCTGTCGCGCCATCGATGTTCATCGCAATCGGCCGACCACCCCGTTGACGACCAAGTTCGGCCTGAACCCCTTCTCCGATGTCTGCAAAGCGACCTGAAACGGTGCCTTCATTTGCCGCATTGCGAACGAGCTGCATCAGCCGGGGTGCACGCGGATCGACGGGCTTGTGAAACCGGTGTCCGAAACCTGAAACGATCTTGCCGTAAGTCTCGCGCCAACTGTCTAGACCATTCCGAACAGCATCATTCAGCGATGCCCCGGCATCCATGCGATCGGCGATATCATAATAAAGCTCGGCGCACTGCTCGCCTGCTCCGCCATGTACATCGCCCAGCATATTCACTGCAGTCGCCATCGCATTATTGAGACCTACTCCACAAGTAGCAGCCATGCGCGCAGCCGCAATCGAGGGAGCTTGCGGGCCGTGATCCACACCTGCGACCAGAGCGGCCTCAAACAGGCGCGCCTGAGCATCGCCCGGCAGATCGCCTCGCACCATCATCCAGATCATCTGCGGAAAGGATACATTCCCGATCAGGTCCTCTATGGCGTTGCCACGAAATGCGATGTACCCGGGCTTCATATCGATGATGGAGGTGCGCCACCATTGGCGAACGGCGCGCTCATCACTTGTCATGTTTTCATCCAGCGCGCTCATGGCGTTTGCACCTCTTTCGCCGCCTGAGTTTTCCTTTGCGCGGCGAGGCGAATAGGGGCGTTGCGCGCGCCAAAACCTGCATAACCAGCGCGGCGTTCAACGATTTCAAAGAAAAAACCGTTGAAAACGGGACGGCTATAGATCTGAAAATACTCTGCTCCCCCCGCGCGATCATAGAGGATATTGCCCCCATGCAGTTGGGTGATCAGTTCGTCACTCACCCCAAAAGTCGCCTGCAGATCAGCATAGTAGTTTTCTGGAATAGTCAGGCTGGGGAAACCAGACTTAAGCAGTTGAGCAGAGGTTTCAAAAATATCGTCGGACTGGAAGGCGATATGTTGAACGCCTGCCCCAAAGCCTTCTTCAAGGAACGATGCCGCCAGCGTTCGGCGACCGACGGCCCCGTTCAAGTTCAGACGCACTTCGCCTTCGGGGCTTTCGATGGCCTGGCTTTGCACGACGCCCGACGGGTCGGCCACGTTCACGATTGGCGACTTTGCCATGTCGAAGGTCGAGATGTAATACAGCAGCCAGCTTTGCATTTCATCGTGGCGCATTGTCTGTGCCAGATGGTCGATACGGCGCAATCCGGCGGGTTGCATGGCTTTGGTTTTGACAACCGGTTCGAATTCGATATCCCAAACCCGATGCAGATCGGATTTCTCATCGATGAAATGAACGACGTTGCCACCAACACCACGGATTGCAGGGATATCCAGCTCTCCTGTTCCCACCGGTTGTAAGAAATTCGGGGCGCCCAGCGCGGTTGCACGTTGAACCGTCTGATCCGCATCTTTGACACGCAATCCCATGTCACAGACCGATGGGCCATGGCCCAGAAACGCCGAATGGGCAAAGCCTTCTTTTTCGGTATTCACAACGATGTTGATCGCGCCTTGCCGCCACAATTCGACAGACTTGGTGACGTGCTTTCGCTCCATTCGAAAACACATTGCTGACAGCAAGTCTGCCAGTTGTGCCCCGCTTGTTTCATCGGCTGCAAACTCTACGAATTCGAAGCCGGACGCATAAACGCGTTCTGGCAGGTTTGGGGTTCCAAAGTCTGCTTTCGGCTCGGTCCGTGATACCTCGTCCAAAAGGTTGACCAGGGACCTATAGCTGTCCCGGGCCAGTGTTCGGGCACCGGGCTGTGCCGCCACTTCGTTCACACGGGCGATAGACCAGGGTCCTATGTATCCTGCCCTGGCCAGCACGCGCACGAAGCCTGTTAGGTTAAGCGATCCAAGCCCAGGTAGAAGCCCGAAGTGCCTTTTGAGTCTGCGAATATCCATCTCAAGCCGGGGCGCATCGGACAGTTGCACATGGAACAATCGCTCTCCGGGAATGTCCCTAAGGCGGGCGGGTTTGGAACCGTCAGCGAGCGAGAAGAAAGAGTTTAAAGCCAGTCCAAAGTAAGGGCTGTCAATCGCCTCGACGACGCGCAAAGCCTGTTCGTCCGAGCGAATGAGATCGGACCACGGCAAACCCATATAGGCCAAGCGAAGCCCTATCCCTTTTGCAATCTCGGTCGCTTCGCTGAGGTCTGAGATCACCTGATCCTCGGTGGCAGCAGGGTCCACTTCGAATGCAGAGCCAATTAGCAGCAGATCCGTTCCCAACTCGCTCATCAGATCGAGTTTGCGCTTCAGCCGATCAAAGGCACGATCCCGCTCGCTGTCGGCCTGGCCTTCAAGGTTATGGAAGGGTTGCAGCAGACAAATCTTTAGTCCGAGATCTGATGCAATGTCCCGAATTCGCGATGGTGGCCCGTCAAAAGCGGTCAAATCCGGTTCATGCAACTCGACACCGCTAAAGCCCGCGTCAGCGATTGCACTTAGTTTTTCGGCCAGATCACCGGGGATCGACGTTGTCGAAACCGAGAGACACATTACCCCTGATACCCAAACATACGCGGCAACCACAGAACCAGATCGGGCATCAGCATCATGATCACCAAGGCGAAAATCAACACCGCCAAGAAGGCCCAAATCTCGGAAATGATTTCACGCAGTGGAATATCCGAAACAGCATTAATTACGAACAGCAGAATCCCGTAGGGCGGCGTGATCAGACCGATCATCGAATTCACGACGACCAGCACACCGAAATGCACCAGATCAATACCAAGCGCTTCGCAAGTGGGGATGAACAAGGGCACAATCACCAGAATGATCGTTGTCGCGTCCAAAACGCACCCCAGGGCAAGGATCAGCAAGTTGACGAGGATCAAGAAGACGATCGGACTGACATCCGAACCTTCCAGCAGCGCCGAGATAGACTGTGGGATTTGCTCCTGAATCACGATGAAGTTCAAAATGAACGCGCCACCAATGACAACTCCAACCGCTGCAGAAGAACGGGCGCTGTCAACGAAGACCTGATAAAGGCCACGGAACGACAAGGCGCGATAGAAGAACCCTGCCAGCAGCAGGGCATAGAGTGCGGCCACGGCCGCGGCCTCGGTCGGTGTCGTGACACCCCCGTAGATGCCATAGAGCAGGATGGCGGGCATTAGCAGCGCAGGAAACGCATTGGCGGTTTTGGCGGGCAATTCGCGCAACGGAACAGGTTCTTCCAAGGCAAAGTTCCGCTTTCCGGCCAGATAATAGTTCATCGCCATGAGGACGACGCCCATTATCAGTCCCGGCAGAATACCGGCCAGAAATAACGAACCGATAGAGGCCTTGGAAACAAGCGCGTACAATACCATCGGGATTGAGGGCGGAATGATAGGGCCGATTGTTGCCGAGGCAGCCGTGATTGCGGCTGCATAGCCTCGGCTATAGCGGCCATCTTTGGTCATCATCTCAATGATGATTTTACCAATTCCCGCCGCATCCGCGACAGCAGAGCCGGACATGCCGGAAAAGATCAGAGATGCCACTACGTTTACGTGTCCGAGGCCACCCTTGAAACGCCCGACCGCCGCAACGCAGAAGTTCAGCAGTCGATCCGTGATCGACCCCGCATTCATGATATTGGCGGCGACAATGAACAAAGGCACGGCAAGCAGGATCGTGCTTTTGTAGAAGCCTTGTAGGATCTTCTCGCCCGCTAGGGCGACATCCAGTCCGGCCGTGCCTAAATACACCAATGAGGCTAAGAGGATGGAATACCCAATAGGTGTCCCAATGCCCGCCAGAAGAAAAAGAGCGAGCAGGCAGGAAAGAAGTTCGATACTCATTTATTAGCTTCCTCGTCGTCTACGACGTCGACACGGGGATGATCGTCAACCACGTTGTACCCAACGACCAGTTCCAACTCTGTTTTTGGAGGGCCATTGCGCAAGACGTCGAAGAATAACCACGCGTATCGCGCTGCTACGACCAGCATGAATACCGCATATATCGAAAACACAGTGCGCAACGGTATCTTCTCGCCCGAGAACGGATTGCGGACAGTCGCTGTCTTGCGGATTTTCATCCAGTCGATGTAGTCCCAGGTCGGCAGGAAGCTATAGAGCATCCCGATCACAATCGCTGCGGCCGCCAGCATTGCAAAGATCTGGCGAACGCGCGTCGGCACCGAAAGATAGATGATGTCGAACTTCACATGATCCCGTTCGCGCACGATAAAGGCGCAGCTGAAGAAGATCACCCAGACCCAAAGAATGCCGATCAATTCTAGCGTCCAACCGGCGGGTGTAAAAAAATACCGCAAGAGAATTTGCAGAAGGAAGATCAGGAAGATTGCCGCCAGCATCCCGCCGGCAATCGCTTCGGTCAGTCGGGAGAACCCCTTGATAAAGGCCTTCATTGCGGTTCTCCCTCTCTTGTCTTGCTGGACTTAGTTGCCCAGAGCGTTAATCCGATCCAGAACCCCCTCGGGCCAAGAGTCAGCGAATTCGCTGTCCAGATACATGGACTGTACCTGATTGCGGAACGCAGCGAGATCAGGTTCGTAAATCTCCATCCCTTGCTCTTTCAGGAAGCTGACAAGGTCCTCTTCTTTCTGAAGCTGCTTTTGGCGACCAGATTCCGCGGCTGCGTCTGCGGCTTCCTGAACTTTAGCCTGCTGTTCCGGTGTCAGCCCGTCCCAGACACCCTTGCCAATGGCGATATAGTTAAGGTCCACCAGATGCGACGTTAGAACGATCTGATTGGTCACTTCATAGAACTTGGCGTCCACCACGGTCGGCAGTGGGTTGTCCTGACCGTCAACCGCACCTGTCGATAGAGCGGTGTAAACCTCTGAGAAGGCCATTGGCGTCGGGGCTGCACCCAGAGCCTTGCCTAGAAATTGCCATGCGTCTGTGCCCGGCATCCGAAGATTCACGCCGTCCAAGTCCGCTGGTGTCGTCACGGTCAGTTCATCTTTGGGCTGGCGCAGGTTCACCTGACGTCGGCCCAGATACATAACCGACAGGAGTTTAACACCCAGCTCTTCCTCAGCCTTTTGCTTGAACGCATCCATCAAGGGATCGGTAAAGACAGCCACCTGATGCGCGGCGTCCTGGTGGACATAGCCAGCAGTAAAGATCGAAAACTCGGGGAAGAACTGCGCGAGTTCCTGCGCCGAGGTAATCGACATTTCCAGGTTGCCCCGGCTGATGGCGTCAAGTTCGGTGCCCTGTGCAAAGATTGTGCCGTTATAGCTGGGCTCATAATTTGCGAACTCGGCAACCATTGGCGCGAAGACATCTGCCATGGCGACCGAGCGCTGGTCGGTCTCCGATCCTGATGTTGCGAGGCGAAGTTGCACTTTGTCTTCCGCCAGCGCACCACTTGTTGCGCTAAACAGAACACCGGTTGCGACCAGGGCTGATACTGCAGCCCTACGGGTAAGTTTGGTAATCACTTTGCTCCTCCCTGAGACATCATGAAGCTTCTTTTTTGCGATTCAGAGTTTTGACCTATTTTGGACATTTTGCAAGATTTTTTACAAAATATCAGATATTTTATACTACTGATACATTTGCCTTTGGCGTATTTAGCAGGCTTTTTATCCTGACCTTCTCGCCCATTCTGCAGGAATTCTGTATAGCTTCAATGACTTGAAGTGTTCTGAAACCTTCCCATCCGGACACAATCGGATCTGCTTCGTGCCGAGCAACTTCAACAAAGTGCCTGAGTTGATTGACCAGCGGATCAGATGCACCCTTCTTCAACACGGTTGATGAGATTGGCGTCCACCAATCCCGATGATCACTTTGGTAGTTCCATAGTCGAAGATCAGGTACGGACAACGACCCATGAGAACCACCGATCATGTAGCTACTCTCCGCTGTCGACGGATAGATTGGATATTCCTGAGACGTCATCTCCCAGCTCCACGGGGCGACGATGCTGTCGGACACGCTTATGGTCCCAATCGCTCCGCTTTCAAACGTCAACAGCGCCCCGGCGACATCTTCGTTGTCATAACCGCGTTGCGATGAAGCCGACTGCGCCTGTACTGTCACGACCTCTCCGGCCAGATACCGCAGAAGGTCCACATCATGGACAAGATTGACCGAAATGGGTCCTGCACCGGGTTTCTTTCGCCAGGGCGCGGCATCAAAATATTCGTCGGGCTTATAGAACCAGCAATTCGCGTGGACAGCACGAACATCCCCAATCCTCCCATCAACAATAGCTTCTTTGGCTGACTTGATCAGGGGGTTATGCCGACGATGATGTCCGACCATCAGTGGCACATTGGCCCTCTCCGCTTCCTGGACAAGCTCCAGTGCTGCGGCAGCTTCCACGGCGATCGGTTTTTCGACGAGAACAGGACACCCATGTCGCACACATGTAAGGCCTTGTTCGACATGAAGCGTCGTAGGGGTCGCAAGCACAGCGCCGTCCGGCGTCTGAGTTGCAAACATCTCCTCAAGGGTCTCGTAGCATGCCACCCCGTGCTCAACGGCGTAAGCACGGCCTTCGTCACTGGGATCGACGACCGCAACAAGGTCAACATGGCGCAACGCCCGGATAGCGTCTGCGTGGCGGCGTCCAACAAGGCCAATGCCAACAATGGCAATGCGAAAGTTCTTAGACACTTTTGCTTCCTTCCGGATGGTTCGAAAAATCCCGAAACCGACATTTGCGACTGAGCTACATTGCTCAATTTGGACATGAAGGTATTGGGGTTTTCGCGATTCCGCAATAATGTATGATATTTTTATTTTTACCATACATCAGTTGGGATTGCTGATGTCTCCTAAAAATGCTAATTGAACGAAGAAACTGAGAATATCGGGTGAAACGCATGGCGAAACAGCCGTCTACGATAGGTGCAAGCACCTATCAGCGCATCAAGCGGGATATCATCTTCGGGGCGCTGCAACCCGGTTCCAAACTGAAGCTGGACGCATTGAAGGAACGCTATGCGGCGAGCCTTTCGACACTTCGTGAAACCCTAAACAGGCTTGCCAGCGATGGGTTTGTCGAAGCTCCCGAACAACGGGGATTCCTGGTTGCGCCGGTCTCCCGAGAAGACCTGACCGAAATATCAGAGCTGCGTGTCCTGTTGGAATGCCACGCGTTGGAGTTGTCCATTGCGAACGGCGACACGGATTGGGAAGGCAACCTCGTTGCCGCGCATCACAAACTGCACCTGATAGAACGGCAACTTCTCAAGGGCGACGAATCCGAGAAAGAAACCTGGAAACGTTATGATTGGGAGTTCCACCAAGCGATGATCGCGGCCTGCAACTCCAAAAATCTTCTGTCGCTGCACTCGATCATCTACGACAAATACTTACGTTATCAGATGCTCGTGCTGACCAATCGTGGCGAAGAGGCCATCAAGGAGCATAAGGGTATGTTCGATGCAGCATTGGCCAGAGACGCGAACACGGCAAAGAGGTTATTGGAAGACCACATTCGAAATGGCCTCGCGCATACCTTGGAGGCTATGTGACCTCTCGCCCCCTTTACTGTGACACCGGTACTTTTAAGCTAAGAGCTGAATACGGTGATGCAGTGCTTCCGATGGCGTCTCAGGATCTAGTTAGAAATCTACATCTTCAGCGTGCCCCTGAGCAGCTCTGATCAGCTTTCCATCATCCGATGATGGTAAAGCGCTTCTTCTCACTCTCTTCGACAATCCTGTGCAGTTCCTCGAACCGATCCTTGTTCCCATTGGTAATGCCAAGTTTGGGCCTTAGCTGTTTGCGCATCTTTTCATTACGCAATAACGGATTGCGCGAAACGGAGCTTGATTGCCGACGCAGCGGTTTGTCAAAGCGAGATAGGTTCCCTCTTACAAAACTGCTGCGTGCTTGGCTGCATCAAAGGCTGTCGGGTCAGCTTGTACGTTGCTTGTAATACGTATCTTTATGGACAATCAGCCCGTCTCGGTAGGTTAGGATGTCAACGCTTAGAAACTCTTCTTTTGAACCATCCTTGTGCACGGCTGTACGGCGATATTCGCAATAAGCCTTGTTGCCGGAAATAGCGCAGTCGAGCGTTTCCCAATGCACATTCGCGACCTTTTCAAACAGGGCTGCAAAAGCACCACGAATGGTTTCGGCTCCTTCCAGACGCACGCCATGTTCTTCGGGGCCAACAGCGTGATCAAATGTAGCGTCGGTTGCGAAGTGTCTCATTACGGCATCGATGTCATTGGCGTTAAACGCGTCACCGACAGAGTCGACTAGGTCTCGGGTCAAAGCGGTCATGATTTTGGTCCTTTTCCTTGAAGCATATCGCAAGTGTGTTTGAAGAATGTGCTCGCCGGGTCGACCAGCACATTCAGTTCGTCAAAGTGATCCACATCGGGCACGAAATAGAGACCCATCTTGCGGTCTGCTGTTTCGTATTTTTCGACATACATTCGTGCCTGCCTGTGGAACTCATCGGTTTCCGCGCCGCCGACGACGACCAGCTGAGGGGCATTGGTACCCGGAGGGTGCTTGGTCATCGGGCTTTCGGCCTGGGCTTCTGCCGGATCCATTTGGATGCCCGCATTCAAAGCCTCGGTCAGGCGGACCGGCTCAAGATAGCTGAGCGGTGAGACCGGAATGCCAGATTTAATCAGGTCTGTTGGCAAGTCATCGTCAAATGCCGGCCAATCGGTCGCCATCATCATCTGGGTAATATGGCCGCCAGCGGAATGGCCCATAACGCAGAGACGGTCTGGATTGATGCCCAATGCGCCCGCGTTGCGCCAGACAAAGGACATGGCCTCACGCGCTTCTTCTGAAATTCTCGTGATGGTCACAGACGGGCAAAGATCGTATCCGATGACAACAACATTGAACCCCGCCTCAACAAACGGCGGCGCAATGAAGCTGTAGATCGATTTGTCGCCACGCTGCCAATAGCCGCCGTGGAAATAGACCAATGTCGGTGCGGCGGTGTCCGCGCAGCGGAAGACATCCAGCTTTTGTTTTTCACCTTCTCCATAGCGGATATCTAGGCTGCAATCGGATGTTGCACGCGCGTGCGCGCTGTCGCGGCTCCACCCGGGAATGACGGTCACTTCATAGTCCGGCCGCCCAGCCCGCAAATTGTACTGCGCGTCGAATTCGTCAGGGCTGAACCGGGTGTGGAAAGTCAGGTGATCACTCATGATACTGCCTCCGATTGGGGCGCGGAAAAGAACGCGCCGCGACAAAAGACCAGCGGAGGAACGGGTGCATGGGCATAGTTCACGACACGTCCTAAGAGGATTTCATGATCACCCGCATCAACCCGGTTGTGCACGGTGCATTCCAGATGCGCAGATGCACCGGGGACCAAAGGCGTCTTGGCCCCAGGAGTCCATTCCGTATCGGCAAACCGGTTTTCCACATTGCTGGCAAAATGCAACGCCAGAGCTTTCTGATCCGCGGAAAGGATGTTGACCGCGAAATGATCAGACCTGGACAGCGTCGGGAACACGCGACCCGATTTTGCGACACAGACAGAGATCACAGGCGGCTCGAGTGAGACCGAGGTGAAGGAGTTGGCGGTCAGGCCCCATGGCATGCCCTCGGGGTCATAAGTGGCCACGATTGTGACCCCTGTCGGAAAAGCGCCAAGCGCACGGCGAAAGTCACGCAGGTCCATCACAGAACTCCCTCGCTGACGCAGGCCTTTTCAAGGGCGGCCCACTCATCCGGGTTTGTGCCAAAATGGCGCATGACGTGACCCCGGTATGCGGGGCGTTCTGCCAATCGTTCATACCACGCTTCGACATTGGGCAACGGTGGGCGGTCGACCTCGACATTGAAATAGCGATACGCCACGCAACCCAGCGGAATATCCGCCATGGTAAAGCTGTCGCCACAGACATAGGCCTTATCCGCAAGGTGCTGATCCAGAATGGTCAGCGCTTCATGCGCCTCATCGCGAAGTTTGGCGATCTGTTCCTGGTCCCGTTGTTCGAATTGGGTGCGTACAGTTGCAAAAAACAGGTAAATCACCGGCCCGAAAGCGCGGCTGGCAGACCACTCCATCCATTGATCCGCGATGGCGCGGGTCTGTAGGTCAGAGGGACTAAACGTACCCGCGCCGTACCGGTCGCAGAGATACCGCACAATGGCGAGGCTTTCCCAAAGCGCGAAATCTCCATCGCGGATCGTCGGGATCATTTTGTTGGGATTGATCTGCGCGTACAAATCAGTGTCGAGCTTGCCAAAGCTGCCCCCGGCCAGTTGCAGCGTATAGTCCAATCCCAACTCATTGGCTGTCCAAATCACCGGAATAACGTTTGATGAATAGGGCCGCCCCCAAATTTCAAGCATGCTCCAACATCCTTTTCTGCGCGATGGATTGTGTCCCGAATTTTGGAACGACATGCTCAAACAGTCGATGCCAACTGGACAGGATTTTCTCGTAGGGAACGCCAGTGTATTGCTGCATCAACATGAGGTGGTCGAGGCCGATGGTTTCCTGCCGCTCGGCAAAACGATCCGCTACATATTCGGCGTCACCAACCACAATGATCCCGCGTTTATTGAGGAAATCGAACCAATCCATCTCTTCGTCCTCAGAAGTCATCTCTTCACCGACATCAAGATAGCCATGTTTTGTCCACTCGCCCTTGGGGCGCGACCCGCCGAGGAATTCGTAATAGGCATTGATCGGGCCACGAATGGTGTTCACCGCCTCCTCCATGCTTTCACCGACATAGAACGCCGTGCAGACGCCAACGCCTTCTCCTGGTTTCACATCGCGCCCTTCACGTTTGGACAGCGCCTCGCGGTAGGGTTCCCAGCAGGCCAGTGTCGCCTTGGGTCCAGCGGCCATCGAGATCACACCCCACCCTTTTTCACCAGCAAGCTTGAATGTGGGAGGCGCATTCGACATGAGCCAGACCGGCGGGTGCGGATCAGAATACGGGCGTGGATGCACGTATATCGCTTTATACTCGCCATTCTCGTCGTGATAGCGCGGGTCCAGCGGTTCAAAAAAACGGTTGGTTTCTTTCCAGCCTGGAACTGGGAACTCATAGAACTCACCTTGATGGGTGAAGGCGTCGTTGGTCCACGCCTTCAGAATAATATCCAGGCTCTCTTGATAGAGGCGCATCACCTTGGCGTTGTCGCGCCGATCCGCATCCGAGTTGAACTGGATGGTCGAGCGCTCATTGATGCCCTTGGCGACACCAAAATCGAACCGGCCCAGCGACATGTTATCCAGCATCGCCGCGTCTTCGGCCACGCGCAATGGGTGCCAGTCCGGCAAGATAATGGGTGCAGTTCCAACCCGCAGTTTTTTGCAATGAGCAGCCACATGCGTACCCATCTGGATCGGGTTGGGCGGTGCGTTCATATAGCCGTTATGGGCAAAGTGATGTTCTGTGAACCAGGCGGTCGTGAATCCAGCCTGCTCTGCCAGCGAACATTGTTCGAGGATCATCTCCAGTGTCCGGGTCCAGGGAATCGTCTCACCAGGACTGAAATTGGCAATCAAATCAAAGCGCATAGCGATCTCCCGGACAGATGTGGTAAGTTGAATTATAACCCAATTTTCAACTAAGTTGAATTTTACTCGAAAAATCAACAAAAATCTCTTATCCCGAATGCATGAATAGCAACGTTACTGATACTGACACTCAACGGCTTGGCAGCGAAATCCGCGAAGTGCGCAAGGCGCGTGGCCTGACGTTACAAGACCTTTCGGAAACGGTATCCTGCTCGACGGCGTATCTGAGCCGGATCGAGCTGGGATCAGCAAAAGCATCGGCGGAGCTTCTGCGAGAGATCAGTGAAGCGCTCTCGGTCGATCCCAACTGGTTCTTTCCCAAGCAATCGGGTGTCGGACCATTGGAACGCAAACATGTCGTACGCAAAGAAAATCGCAGGGCGCTTTCCAACATGTACACGCGAACAACCCAGGAGTTGGGATTCGAAGACGAACTGCTATCCAGCACACTATCCGGACAATGCTATCTGATCCTGTCACGGTTCCGCCCAGGAGCCGGTACACCGCCTGAACCCCAGGAAGGTTATTCTTTCGAGGGCGAGCAACATGCGATCGTCTTGAGTGGCGAAGTGGAGCTGCGCCTTGGTGAAGAAATCATAGTTCTTCGCAAAGGCGACAGCTTTTCCTACCCTTCAATGATCGCGCATCGGTTCCGCAACCGGACTGACAAAGAGGCCACAATGGTCTGGGCGATGTCGCCAATACGAATTACTTGGTGATTGTTGGCCAGCTATCACTATTGCGAGAATTGCTTTTGATACAAAGCAACGAATGATGGCATTCGGAAAAGCCCACAGATCTGACCTAACTGCTTGGGCCAAAACCAGTCATTTGGTCAATAGAGACAACAGTTGGCTTTGTCCTGCGACCTGTAAATTCGACCACTAATCGCCGCCACGGTCTGCATGAATGGTTATCCTTTCCGCTGAACAGCGGCACCAGATCCTCCACTCGCGCTGCATTTGAGACGCTGCGTGCGCTTGCAGCTCACCAACGCGATCTCGCTCTCTTCGATATGACCATCGACAGTAAATTGTGCGGCTGTGACTTGGTCACGATTGAAGTCTTTTATGTCCTGGCTTCTGGTCAGCCCCATGAGCAGGCTTCAGACCTGCAAAGCAAGACTCGGAGACCCCTCCATTTCGAGATTCTTGAAGGAACCAGAACCTCAGTCGAGAGGTGAATGGAAGACGAACCTAGGGTCGGGTTTGATTACTTTTTAGCAGGGCGTTTCCATGAGCGTTTGGGCATTTCAATGCGCAGATCGTGCGTGATTGGGCCACGTCTATAGGTTTTTCGAACTCGTTGGTGCTGTCGTGTTGCTCTGCAGCGGAATTTGGTCTCTGTTGCAAGAAAGCCGTCTTATGAGAGGTCACAATGCCCCAAGCATCCGCCACCAATCGTCGTATTGTTCTCGCCAATCGCCCAACCGGACAACCGGACGAGAATACATTGCGCCTGGAAACCACGAGCGTTCCTGAACCTGGACCAGACGAAATGCTGGTACGTACGGTGTACCTGTCGTTGGATCCTTACATGCGTGGCCGAATGAATGACGCAAAATCCTATGCCGAACCCGTTCCGATTGGCGGTGTTATGACGGCGCAGGTCGTCGGGCAGGTGGTCAAATCCAACATCGAAGGATACGAAGTCGGAGAGTATGTGCTCAATACAAGCGGGTGGCAGGATTTTGCTGTCTCAGACGGAACGCAGGTCGTTAAGTTGGGTAAATCTCCGGACAACCCGTCTTGGTCGCTCGGAATTCTCGGAATGCCAGGCTACACGGCTTATGCCGGGCTTCTGAAAATCGGGGAGCCAAAAGCCGGTGAAACAGTTGTTGTGGCTGCCGCAGCCGGCCCGGTAGGCGCAACAGTCGGTCAGATCGCAAAGCTAAAAGGATGTCGCGTAGTGGGCATCGCAGGCGGTTCTGAAAAATGTGCTCATGTAGTCGAAAACCTTGGATTTGACGCATGTTTGGACCATCGATCTGATGATCTGGCAGCGCAACTGCGCGAGGCTTGTCCAAGTGGAATTGACGTGTATTTCGAAAACGTTGGCGGCAAAGTTCTCTATGCCGTATTGCCGCTCTTGAACCCGTTTGCACGGGTGCCCGTCTGCGGGATTGTATCCTGGTACAACCTGCCCGGCCTACCGGACGGCCCGGATATGGGCCCTGCGATCATGGGCACGATCCTGCGGATGAAAGTCAGAATGCAGGGTTTCATAATCTTCGACAACTTTGGTGCCGACGTGTATCAGGAGTTTGTCCGCGATATGACGGCTTGGCTCAAAAACGGTTCAATAAGCTACAAGGAACATGTGGTTGAGGGGCTTGAAAATGCTCCGGAAGCATTCAATCAACTGCTGGCCGGGGGAAACTTTGGAAAGATGGTCGTAAAAGTTGGTTAGCCGGACACACAGCCAGACATTGCATCGTTCTTTGGATGGTTCCATCGTCAAAGTAACGGCCCAAAGCTGCAGTTGAGCCAAAGGTTCGATCTTCTCGGCTGATCCCGAAATCTGCCATTCGGGCTACTGGAAGGATGCGCCACTTTCAGAAGTTTAGTCGCCCGTCACGGCATTCGGATGACGCTCGAAAGGGATTTTGCGTGCGGGCACATTGCTCTGGGAGGCGTATATGTCGCCAGCGGCGACGCAAATGCAGCCGTCGACGCTGTGCATCAGTCACTTATCCTCGAACCTAACGGATACGAGGCTAACCTCTTCATGGATTTCTATCTCCAGTTTGCGGGGGACCCCGCAAGTGCCGTGGACTATCTGTTGATTGCCAAACGTCTTAGTCCTGTGCAGACTTACGCGTAGACGCTGCCCTATGAATGTTCGCTCCAACAACCCGGTCTCTAGGTTGGTGCATCTCACCTTAGTGCAGACTGGGCTGATCGTGTTGAAAAACTCCGATTTTCGTGAAGATGGGTGAAATACTTGCCTGCAGGAGGCCTTTCCGAGAATTCGTCGAGGGGGAACTCGCGTTGACAATGTCCGCGGCTCTCAGGGCCCCTACCAAGCACAGGGTTTCAATTTAGCCGCCGTAACGGATTCTGGCGGAAAAATGCAGCCGTCAGATATTCGAGTTTTTCAACACAATCGGCTCATAGCGGCCATCGAAGCAAACGCAGCATTCGATGATATTGTAATACGTCAACGTCGGGTTGGCGCTGACGTCAGACATCTCCCATCCCTCTTCAGGCGGAATTTGTCCGGCACCTTGCATGTAAATTTTCTGCACCGGATCGCCATAGAAGCCGAGACAGAAGCCTAGTGAAACCGCCTGCGCCACTTCGCGGAGCGCATCCACAAAGGCCGGGTCTGTGTCCTGACTTTCATCGACAAAGATGATCGGAAAGCCTGCTGTGCGCGTGGGCCTCCGGCTTGTGCGCCAAGGACTCCGCTTGCAGGCCATGGCTAGGCCATGGCAGTTCCTGATGACGTGCCGGTCCGCAACGGCCTAGACACAATGGCCGACAACCGAAAGATTGCCCAAAAAAAAGAAAGTGTTGCGCCATACATTCAACTTATGGATAGTTGATCCCACTCGAAATGTTCTACGGGCGGACAAAGGCGAGCAAAGCCTCTCGCTTGGTGCTTGTCTGCGACCAACTCAAGTTTCACTGTTAGCGAATGTGAGGGAGTGACCGATTATGCCAGTTTCGTATTTGAACAGGGCCGTCGCGGCCGGGTTCCTGATTTTAAGCATTGGGATTGCGCCGGCGCTTGCCCAAGAAGGCAGCGCGGGCGGCAAGCCGAACGTTCTCGTCATTTGGGGCGACGACATCGGCCAGTCCAATATCTCCGCATACACAATGGGGTTGATGGGTTATCAAACGCCGAATATCGACCGGGTTGCCAGAGAAGGTATGATCTTCACCGACTACTACGGTGAACAATCCTGCACGGCTGGCCGGTCATCCTTTATCATGGGCCAGTCGGTCTTCCGCACCGGCCTTTCCAAGGTCGGCCTGCCCGGTGCCAAGGAAGGTATGCAGATCGAAGATCCCACCATTGCCGGCCTCCTCAAAGCCGAAGGCTATGCCACCGGTCAATTCGGCAAGAACCATCTGGGAGACCGGGATGAACACCTTCCGACGAACCACGGTTTCGATGTGTTTTTCGGAAATCTCTACCATCTGAACGCCGAAGAAGAGCCGGAAAACGAGGACTACCCGAAGGATATGGTGTTCGCAGACGGCACGACGTTCCTTGAACGGTTCGGTCCGCGTGGTGTTTTGAACGTGACCGCGACCTACGGCGAAAATGAAATCACGCAGAATATCGAGGATACCGGGGCTCTGACCCGGAAGCGGATGGAGATTGTGGACGACGAGACATCAGATGCTGCAATTGCCTGGATGGAGGAACAGACCAACGCCGGCACCCCTTGGTTCCTGTGGTGGAGCGGCACACGGATGCATTTCCGTACCCACGTCAGCGAAGAGAACCGCGCGCTCGCGGATGAGTTATACAATGGGGAAAAAGCTGATGAATACACTGCCGGCATGATCGAACACGACATGGATATCGGCAAGTTCCTCGAAAAGCTTGACGAGCTCGGCATCGCCGATAACACCATCGTGTTCTATTCCACTGATAACGGCGTCCATATGAACACATGGCCGGATGCCGGAATGACCCCGTTCTGGGGCGAGAAGAACACCCAGTGGGAAGGCGCCTGGCGGGTGCCTGCTATGGTCCGCTGGCCCAGTAATATCGCGCCCGGAACGATCTCGAACGAGATCGTGCATCACATGGATTGGCTGCCAACATTCCTGGCCGCTGCAGGCAATGAAACCATCAAGGAAGATTTGCTCGAAGGCATCACCGTTCCGGAAATGGCAGGCCGCGAGTATCGCGTCCATCTCGACGGCTACAACCTATTGCCAATGCTCAAGGGTGACACGGACAAGAGCCCGCGTAATGAGATCTTCTACTTCACTGACGACGGCGACCTCGCGGCGATCCGGCTCAACAACTGGAAGATCACCTTCCTCGAGCAGAAGGCCTGGGGAACTCTCCGGGCCTGGATGGAACCGCTGACGCCGCTGCGCGTGCCGCTGATCTTCAACCTGCGCCGCGACCCTTATGAACGCGGTTACCGGACGTCGAACACCTATTACGACTGGCTGATGGACCACGCCTTCATGCTGGTGCCGGCCCAGGCTTATGTTGGGCAGTTCCTGGCAACCTTCGAAGAATACCCGCCACGGCAGGAGGCGGCTTCGTTCAGCCTCGACAAGGTAATGGAGAAGCTGTCGCAGCCGGGCGGCTCGCAGTAGACTCATCCCACTTCGTCCCGACGGAGAATTCCGTCGGGGCGCCTAATTTTCCGGTTGCCTCGGCATCCCTTTCCCTGCATTTGCGGAGGTTGTCCCTATGCGTGCTCTGCTAATTTCAATTCCTTTGACAATTCTGTTTGCATCAGCTCCGCTCGCTGACCCTTTGCCGTCTTGGACGGATACGGCCACCAAGGATCGGATCATTGCGTTTGTCGAAGGCATAACGGACCCGGATTCACCTGATTATGTCACCCCGGCCGCGCGTATTGCGACCTTCGACAATGACGGCACGCTCTGGGCAGAACAGCCGGTCTACTTTCAACTGCTATTTGCCATCGACCGATTGAAAGAAATGGCTGCCGCTGATCCCGGGGTGCTCACGTCTGACGTGCTGCGGGCCGCAGTCGAAGGCGACATGGAGACAGTGGCCGCCTCGGGCACTGAGGGACTCTTGGAAATCGTCTCCACCACCCACTCCGGCCTGACGGTGGACGAGTTCCAAGCGGCCGTGCGCAGCTGGCTGGACACGGCCAGGCATTCCGGCACAGGCCTGGCCTATGACCAAATGGTCTATCAACCCATGCTGGAGCTCTTGACCTATCTACGCGATGAAGGCTTCCGTACCTACATCGCCTCAGGCGGCGGCCTGCATTTCATCCGGGTGTTCTCTGAAAGTGCCTATAACATTCCGCCCGAGCAGGTCATCGGATCCATCGGAAATGGCAGTTATTCCGCCGGGGACGGACCGCCGCGGGTGATGAAGGACCCCGGTTTATTCTTCATCGACGACAAGGCAGGTAAGCCCGTTGCTATCGAGGCCCGCATCGGGCGCCGGCCGGTGATCGCAGTGGGAAATTCCGATGGAGACTTCCAGATGCTTGAGTGGACTACTGCGGGCGATGGTGCGCGGCTGGGCATCCTGCTGCACCATACTGACAGCGAACGCGAATACGCTTACGGCCGTGAAAGCCATATCGGGCAGCTTGCACGCGGACTTGATGAAGCAGCCAGCCGCGGTTGGCTGGTAATCGACATGGCCCGTGATTGGGAGCGGATCTGGCCGAGCCGCGAATGAAGCCCTGCACCATCCCTGTCCATGAACGACCCAGAAAATCGGATGGCCCTCTGAAAATGCAGATTGTAGTCTTGATCCTTCTCTTGCTGCTGGGTCTGCCAGCGATGGCCCAGAGCCTTGACGGCTACTTGGGGTCGGATCGTTGCACCGGTTGCCATAAGGACAGTGCCGCAGGCTGGGCAGGATCGCATCACGCTCAGGCCTGGACAACGCCGTCGCAGGAGACGGTCGCAGGTGACTTCGGCGGAACGGCCTTTCACCATGACGGTATGACCGCCCGGTTTCAGACAGGAGCTGAGGGCGGATACTACGTCGAGGTGATCGAAAAGGATGGATCGCATGCGGAATACAAAGTGCATTCGGTTGCGGGGATCGAACCGCTGCAGCAATATCTTCTCGAGACCGAACCGGGGCAGCTGCAGAGTTTTGACGTGGTCTGGGACACCGAAGAGGGGAAGTGGTTCCACCTTTATCCGGACCAGACCCTACCTCCGTTGGATGGTCTGCATTGGACGGGTCCCTACAAGACCTGGAATGCGCGCTGTGCGGAGTGCCACGCCACCGGGTTCCGCAAAAACTACGACGCACGCCGTTTAAGCTATGCATCAACCCAGGTCGAAATAGGCGTTGGCTGCGAGGCTTGCCACGGACCGGGAAAGGACCATGTTGATTGGGCTGATACATGGGAAACGACAAGGACACCGCCGCCCGCAAACCATGGATTTCCTGTGGATTTCGCCGATCCTCGGCAGGCAGTCGAACAATGCGCGACGTGCCATTCCAGACGCGAAGCCAACTTGGACGGCAACCCGGTGCCAGGCACGCGTTTTCATGATGCCTATACGCTCGCACTATTGCGCCCAGGACTTTACCACGCGGACGGGCAGATCCAGGACGAGGTCTATGTCTACGGCTCCTTTCTGCAATCTAAGATGCACGCTCGGGGCGTGACTTGCCTGAATTGCCACGGCGCACACAGTCTGGACCTGAAGGCAGAAGGCAACGGCCTTTGCACCCAATGCCACAGCCCGGCGGGCAATCCGGACTTCCCAACACTCACAGCAGCGGACTACGACAGCCCTGCACATCACTTCCACCCGGAAAACAGCGCCGGAGCGAAGTGCCAGTCCTGCCACATGCCAGAACGCGTCTACATGGGCAACGACTGGCGCGCCGATCACTCCTTCCGCATTCCCCGGCCGGACCTTTCGCCGGTGACGGGAGCACCGGATGCCTGCACCGCCTGCCACCGCGGCCAGGACGCAGCCTGGGCAGCTGCACAGATTTCCGCTTGGTATCCAGACGACAGAAACCGTGGCCGGCATTACGGGGAGGTGCTGGCGCGGGGGCGTGCCGATGCGGCAGCGGCCGCTGGCGACTTGACAGCGCTGGCGCAGAATACCAGCCAGCCGGGCATCGTGCGGGCCACTGCGCTCTGGCTTTTGGAGCAGTCCAACGACCCGCTGTTCGCCGCTAGGCTGACAGACCTGCTGCGGGACCGGGATCCGCTTGTCCGCGCTGCCGCGGCCTCTCTGCAGCGCCTTGCACCGCTTCAGGAAAGGGGCAAGCGCCTGGCCGATGTCTTTGCCGACCCTGCCCGCAATGTGCGCATGGCCGCTGCCCGCGCGATGCTGGGTGATACGGAGAACGGCCTCCAGAATGGAACCGCCAGAGAGCTGCAAGCCGCCATGGCTGAATGGCAGGATGCCATGGCAAACCGGCTCGATTTTCCTGAAACCCACCTCCAACTGGGCGGTGTGGCACTGACCATGCGCAACATGGGCATGGCCACATCCGCGTTCCGCGAGGTGGTGCGGCTGGATCCGCAACGGCTGGATGCATGGATGATGCTGGCCAGGATCACAGCGGCAACCCAAGGACGCGTTGCTGCCGCCGCGGTTGTGGCAGAAGCTCTGTCAGCCAATCCGGAACATCCCGCACTTCTGGCCGCACAGGCAGAGCTGGAAGGAAAACCTGCACTGCAAGGAGATAGCGAGTGACTGCTCTTGCCAGAATCCGGGACCTCAGAGTGGACCGCTGAGCTGCTCAGCTTCTGCTATCTCTGAAGCCACCCGGCACACAATGAAATGTTAGCTCAAAAGGCACTGCCTTTTAAAAACGATCTTGACCGCAATCGTGCCGGCAGTTGCCGGCATCCGGGCCCGCGTCTGCTCAGAATACTGACTGGAACTACGAGGCAACGATCTACCTGTTCGCGCCCGAGACCAAAACCGCAATCGATACACCCTCAGGGCAGATCAAGGGCGCACTCATGTTTGGCGACGCGCTTGAGAATCTGGACTTTGCCTATATGGGAGCCTTTGCCGCCAGTAACGGGAAATGGAGCTTTCTCACCGACTATATGTACACGGACCTGTCCTTCGGCAACGAGATTGTATCTTTGGTACTAGAGATGCGCCGCAACGCGTGCCAGCCCTCTTTGGTGGCGGCAGACATCCACGGCATTTCTTCATGTAAAGAAGATACTGTCTCGTCCACCCAGTGCTCGTCTCTCGGCTCCACCAAGCGAACCTCATACATTAGTGGGCGCAGTCGTTGGATTTCTTTCTCCGAGAGATGCCCAAGACCTGAGGCGTCAGCCCTGTGTTGTGGGATGCGCTGAACTAGATTTTTGATGCGCCGCTTGTCATCTCAATTTAGCGCGACACCATCCGATAGTTCGCGAGCAGCTTTATCGAAATCATCTCCGCCGAGATCGACCGAATGTTCATCGTCTCCGATGAATTCTCTGGCCAGCCGCGTTTTGCGCAATTTCGTCAAATATTCAGTGAACCGATGCGTAAGAGCATCTTTTTCAAAATTGGGATCAGTGGCGAGTAGGAGTTTGATGGTCTTCATAGCAGTTCCCTCATCTATCCAGTGAGAAAAACCGACCGACAACGTGCGAAGAAGAGTAGAATTGAGAAGCAGCCAACGGTCGGCCCTAAAAGGGGCAGATCAGAAAAATCGTATGAGAAAGATATGCTGTGATGTCGTCATAGAATGAAACAGCCCTATTGCCAGACGCACGTCAATACCTTCGTACTATTGATACTGGCTGAGAAAACATCTGTTAAGAAAATCAAACGCTTTCCCGCCCCTATGATAACAAGGGGATTTTGATACTTGGGCGACAAAGACCTTGTCTTTGGGCGAAAAAATCGCTGATTTGGGTCTCAATTGCTTGGTGTATCAACAACAAACCCACTACTTCAGATCACCCGCATTTAGAGTGACCGCAGCTACGGCAGGTCATGCATCCTTCGATCATCACCATGTCGAACTGACCGCAGGACGGGCAGGCTTTGCCGCGGGGGCCGTCGAGGTTGACCACTTGCGCCTGAGGGTCGGATTTCAGCCCCATCCCTTCGCCCTCAAGGAAGCCTATATTGATCAGGTGCTGCTCGATCACTCCGCCAATCGCGGCCAGGATCGAGGGGATGTATTTGCCTTTCACCCAGGCCCCGCCACGCGGGTCGAACACCGCCTTGAGTTCCTCGACCACAAAGGACACATCGCCGCCCCGACGGAACACGGCCGAGATCATGCGGGTCAGCGCAAGCGTCCATGCATAATGCTCCATGTTCTTGGAGTTGATGAATACCTCGAACGGACGACGGCGGCCGCCAATGACAATGTCATTTATGGTCAGGTAAATCGCATGCTCGCTGTCGGGCCATTTCAACTTATATGTTGACCCCTCAAGCGATTGTGGGCGGTCCAGCGGTTCGGACATGTAGATGACATCGCCGCCATCAACCTCGTGCGGCGCATCCGCGCTTTCTCCAGGAGCTTTGTCGGCACTCTCTGATACGGTCAGAACCGACCCCGTCACATCGTTGGGGCGATAGGTCGTGCACCCTTTGCAGCCCTGATCCCAGGCCTGCATGTAGACATCTTTGAAAGCGTCAAAGCTGATATCCTCGGGGCAGTTGATCGTCTTGGAAATCGAGCTGTCGATCCATTTCTGTGCCGCCGCCTGCATCTTGACATGATCAGACGGAGGCAGCGTCTGCGCGTTGACGAAATAGTCGGGCAGGTCCTTATCACCAAACTTGTCGCGCCACATCTGAACGGCGTAATCCACGACTTCTTCTTCGGTGCGCGAGCCATCTTTTTGCAGGACCTTGCGCGTATACGCATAGGCAAAGACCGGCTCGATCCCCGAAGAGACGTTGCCCGCGTACAGGGAAATCGTCCCCGTCGGGGCAATCGACGTCAGCAGCGCGTTGCGGATGCCGTGTTCGCGGATCGCATCGCGTACGTCGTCATCCATCTGCAGCATTGTGCCGCTGGCCAGGTATTTCTCGGCTTCGAACAAGGGAAACGCCCCCTTTTCCTTTGCCAAATCGACTGACGCCAGATACGCGGCGCGGGCGATTGCGTGCAACCAGCGCTCGGTCTGACGCGCCGCCTCGTCAGAGCCATAGCGTAGACCCAGCATCAACAGTGCATCGGCCAGCCCGGTGACACCCAAACCAATGCGGCGTTTGTCTTGCGCCTCAGCCTCTTGTTCGGCCAGCGGAAATTTCGAGGCGTCGACCACATTGTCCATCATGCGAACGGCGGTGGCGACCAGCTCTTGCAGCGCGGCCTCATCGAGATGTGCGGCATCCTCGAACGGTCCGGCCACCAGACGCGCCAGGTTGATCGAGCCCAACAGACAGGCGCCATACGGCGGCAGGGGCTGTTCACCGCAGGGGTTCGTCGCCGCGATGGTCTCGACATAGCTGAGGTTGTTGGCCGCATTGATCCGATCGATGAAGATCACACCTGGCTCGGCATAGTCGTAAGTGGCCTGCATGATCTTGTTCCATAGATCGCGGGCCTGGATGGTGTGATAGACCTTGCCATCAAACACCAGTTCCCACGGGCCATCGGCCTTGACTGCCTCCATGAACGGATCTGTCACCAGAACCGACATGTTGAACATGCGCAGACGGGCCGGGTCGGATTTGGCGGTGATGAACTGTTCGATATCGGGATGATCGCAGCGCATGGTCGCCATCATCGCCCCGCGGCGCGACCCCGCGGACATGATCGTGCGGCACATCGCGTCCCACACATCCATAAAGCTCAGCGGCCCCGAGGCGTCCGCCGCCACCCCGTGTACATCCGCCCCACGCGGACGAATGGTTGAGAAATCATAGCCGATCCCCCCACCCTGCTGCATGGTCAGGGCGGCCTCTTTCAACATATCGAAAATACCGCCCATGCTGTCTGGTATGGTTCCCATGACAAAACAGTTGAACAGGGTCACCCGGCGTGCAGTGCCCGCACCGGCGGTGATGCGTCCGGCGGGCAGATATTTGAAATCCTCCAACGCCTCAAAGAACTTGTCTTCCCAATGAGCAGGGTCCTGTTCCACGCGGGCCAGATCGCGAGCGATACGGCGCCAGCTGTCTTCAACCGTTTGGTCGATGGGTGTTCCATCCGCCTGTTTAAAGCGGTATTTCATGTCCCAGATCTGCTCGGCGATGGGGGCGGCAAAGCGGCTCATTGGTGATTCCCTGTCTTGAAAGAGGTATCCAGATTAGCCCAATTCGCACCTTCACCACAACACCTTGATGAAGCGGTGCAGAAGGCTACAATATAAAGGTAGCCTTGGGACGACTCTGTGGGAAAGCTGTGGATAAGTACGTAAACCTCATAAAACTGTCCGTCGGATCAGAAAGCGTCGACACGCTGATCGCATGGCAGGAGAGTCGCATGCCTCTGTACGAGGACAGATTGCCGCGCCACGTGACACGCATGTGGCCCAAACGCGAGGCAGAGATTCTGAATGGCGGATCAATCTATTGGGTGATCAAAGGCGTTGTGCAATGCCGTCAGCGCATCCTACGTATGGACGAAGTGATCAGGGATGACGGCATTCGCCGCTGCGCCATTATTCTGGATCCTGAGGTTCATCGCACCCAGAACGCCCTGAAGCGCCCCTTTCAGGGGTGGCGTTATCTCAAGCCCGAGGACACCCCCGCCGATCTGCCAAAAACCCGCGCGCAGGACGATGCCCTGCCCGATGATCTGAACCGCGCGCTGGCGGATATCGGCGTGCTGTAATCAGGCCAGACGGTCGAGCACCTCAGTCAGAACATCCTTGTCTTCGTCCGTATACTTGGCCACCCGGCTGCGCCATAGGGTTGCTTGCGATTGCAGGATCAACCCGTCTGTCAGGATTTTCAGGTGGTTGGCGCGCAGGGTTTCCCCCGTTGATGTGATATCGGCAATCGCTTCGGCGGTTTCATTCACTACCGTGCCTTCGGTCGCCCCCTGGCTGTCGACCAGCGTATAATCGGCCACGCCCGCATCTGTCAGAAATTCACGCACCAACCGGTGGTATTTGGTGGCAATCCGCAGGCGGTGGCCGTGGGTCTTGCGAAAAGCCGCCGCCGCCGCGTCAAGGTCATCAAGCGTGTCCACGTCGACCCAGCAGGCTGGCGTAGCGATGATCAGATCGGCCTTGCCAAACCCAAGCGGAGAAACTTCTTCGACCTGCTGTTCCCAGCGCGGCAGTTTTTCATGCACCAGATCAATTCCGGTGACGCCAAGATGAATGCGACCAGCAGCCAATTCACGCGGAATTTCCCCCGCCGATAACAGGATCAGCGAGACACCCTCGATCCCTTCCACCTTACCGGCATATTCGCGGTCCGACCCACTGCGAGACAGGGTGATGCCGCGCTTTTCGAACCACGAAAAGGCCTTTTCCATCAACCGGCCCTTTGAAGGCACGCCCAGTTTCAGGCTCATTGCGCGTCCTCCTCAATCTCCAGCATCAGGTCCGGGCGCAGCACGCCGCCAACTGCGGGGATTTCTGCCCCTTTGCCCAAGTGGCGGGTCAGTGCATCATAGCGCCCCCCAGTGGCAATGGGTGGCAAATCCGGCCGGCCCTCGGCGTAGAAACCAAAGACAAACCCGTCATAATACTCCATCGAGGTCCGGCCATAAGACGCTTCGAAATCCAACCTGTCCACATCCACGCCGCGCGCTTGCAAGGCCGCGATCCGCGCCTCAAGCCGGTCCAGTGCCGGGGTGATCTGCGGCAAGTCCACCGCCACGTCGCGCAGCTGTTCAAGCGCAAAGGGCATGGTTTCTCGGACGTTCAGCAGGGTTTCCAACCCGGCCAGTTCGTTGTCGGAAATCGGTGGGGTATCACGATCCTCACGCAGGGCTTCGATCCGTGCCTGAATTTCAGAGGCGCGGCGCTTGCCGATCATAGGCGCGTCGGTTGCCAAAGGGTCAGCAGCCTCGAGTAAGGTCTTGCGTCCTTCAGGCCCCGGCTTGCGCCCAGCGAAACGGTCCAGCAAGACGCGAAAACGGCGGGGCCGCCACAGATGGCGCATCAGGGCCGCCTTGCGCCGGTCGGAAGTCCTAAGCCCCTGGACAGCAGCGGTCAGGATACCGATATCCCCGGTTGCCGCCCGCAGAGGCAACCCACGCAGTTGCAGCGCAAACAGCGAAAACACTTCGGCATCGGCACTGGCCGGATCGGTGCGATCAAACACCTCATACCCGACCTGGATATATTCATTCGCGCGATCCGGATCGTGTTCCTGCCGCCGAAACACCTCTCCCGAATAGGTATAGCGCGCCGGTTCGGCACCGTCGGACATGTGCATTTGCACCACCGGCAGCGTAAAATCCGGGCGCAGCATTTGTTCACCATGCAGCGCATCCGAGGTCACGTAAGCACGGGCGCGAATGTCTTCCCCATAGAGGTCCAGCAACGTTTCAGCCGGTTGCAACAGAGGCGGATCAACAACCCGGGCACCTGCGGTCTCGAAACGCACGCGCATCATCGCGGCGCGCGCCTGTATCTGAGTACGGTTGGCCATGGCTCAGTCCTGACTGTCCAGAATTTCGCGCACCTTGGCGACCAGATCACCGCGCGGCACCTCGAACTGGCTGGGGCGTTCTTTCCATTCCTCAAGCGTGGCGCTTTCGGCGATCTTGGCACCAAGGATCAGGTCCTTGATCTGCACGATCCCGTTCGCCTTTTCGTCGCCGCCTTCGATCACCGCGATGGGTGAGTTCCGCTTGTCCGCATATTTCAGCTGATTGCCAAAGTTCTTGGGGTTGCCCAGATACACCTCGGCCCGGATACCTGCATTGCGCAGCTCGGCCACCATGGCCTGATAATCCGCCATGCGGTCGCGATCCATCACGGTGACAACCACCGGCCCCTTGGCCTGTGCGCTGATCCGTCCCTTTTCGCGCAGAGCAGCCAACAGGCGGTCGACACCAATGGAGACACCAGTCGCTGGCACTTCCTGTCCAGTGAAACGCTTGACCAGATCGTCATAGCGCCCGCCGCCTGCGACAGAGCCGAACTGCCGCTTGCGGCCTTTCTCGTCAAAGATATCAAAGGTCAACTCGGCCTCATAGACCGGACCGGTGTAATAGCCCAACCCACGCACGACCGATGGGTCAATCTCGATCCGATCCGCGCCATAGCCGCCAGCTTCCAGCAAGGTCCCGATCTGTTCCAGTTCGCCAATGCCATCCGCACCGATTTGGCTGTCGCCCACGGCGGCACGCAGATTGGCCAACGTTCCTGTGGTATCTGCAGCTTTGGAGGTCAGGAAGGCGATGACCGGTTCTGCCTGATCATCGCTTAGACCCACGCCGTCGATGAAGGCACCTGACGCGTCCAAACGACCCTTGGTCAGCAATTCGCGCACGCCTGCTTTGCCCACCTTATCGAACTTGTCGATGGTGCGCAGCACGCTGTCACGGGCGGCGGCGTCTTCGCCCAGACCCATCGCCTCGAGCACGCCGTTCAGTACCTTGCGATTATTCACCCGCACCAGATAGTCACCGCGCGGGATGCCCACGGTTTCCAGCGTATCCGACAACATGGCGCAAATCTCGGCATCCGCCGCCATTGATGCGGTACCCACCGTATCCGCATCACATTGATAAAACTGACGAAACCGCCCCGGCCCGGGCTTTTCGTTACGCCAGACCGGACCCATCGCATAGCGGCGATAGGGTGTGGGCAGATCGTTGCGGTGCTGCGCGTAGACTCGGGCCAGAGGCGCGGTCAGGTCATAGCGCAGGGCCATCCAATCGCCCTTGTCGTTCTCATCGAATTCCTGCCAGGCAAAGACGCCTTCGTTCGGGCGATCCACGTCAGGCAGGAACTTGCCCAGCGCCTCGACCGTTTCGACCGCGCTGCTTTCCAGAGCGTCAAAGCCATAGCGATGATAGACGCCCGCGATGGTCCGCAGCATCTCGGTGCGCTGCGTGACTTCCTCGCCAAAATAGTCGCGAAACCCCTTCGGCGTTACGGCCTTGGGGCGGGGCTGTTTCTTGGGCTTGGCCATTTGGGGCGTCCTTGGGCGTTAAGTGTTCCGCGCGCGGTCTATCCCATGGCCCGTTTCGGGGCAAGGCGCGCTTTCGCTGGCCTTGCACAGCCGGTGCCGTTATGACCGGCGCGAGACAGGAGTTTCCAATGCAACATCTGGAAGAGCAAATCGCCCATCTGACCCGTACGGTCGAAGATCTGAACACAATCGTCACGCGGCAGCAGGATGAGATCGACAACTTGACCCGCCGGGTTGAGGTGCTGATGCGCCGCGAAGGTGAACGGGCACAAGAAGGATCAGGCGGCATCATCCTAGGAGACGAACGCCCACCGCATTACTGAGCGATTACAAGCCGAGCGTCGTTTTCACCGCATTGTCGACAACCCCGCCCAACAGGGCATGCTGGTCCTCGGCGCAGCCCTCTCTCAATGCGGCTATGAAGGTCTCGCGCAGTTTCGCTTTGTCCTCGTCCGTGCTTGCGTGATCATTGATATCAATCTGGCGGTTATAGATCGACAGTGCTGTCATCTTCTCGACAACCGCAAAGATATAGGCCTCATCACCGTCCGACTCTTCAACCACCGTTGCACAGGTATGATACATGACGGGCAATGCGTCCTGAACCATTTGTTCAGCAGTTTCATCGGCGATGGCCATGCCCGGAACGATCATGCACAGGCTTGCGAGAGCGGTTTTCATTTGGGTCAAACGCATCGTAGTCATTTCCAGTTATGTCCAATAAGGGCCCCGGCCACGCCGCCGATTGCCGCGCCCTTGCCATCACCAATCAAAGCACCGACGCCCGCCCCGATCAACGCGCCTTCGATGGTGTTCTTTTTCTTCTTGTCGTCCGCCACCGCCGACCCGGCGGTGACCATGGCCATCGACGCGGCCAATATCAATGTTCGAAAACCGAAATGTGGGATCGTCATATGGTTGCCCTCCTGTGGCATCACCAGAAAATCTCTTTCAGTCCTCAGCCTATCCGGCGGGCGAATGTCAGGCAACTTTTCCGGGGCTGTCAGATTTCCTCAACCGACATCACGCCGTCCAGCGACTTGATCGCCCCTTTGATCTGCGGGTTGATTGGGAATTCCTGGCCAAGGTCCATCTCGACATCTCCCGGCAGGCCAGGATCAAGCAGGCACAGATGGATAGGCCCTTTCGCAGCCCCCTTGGCTGCGCCAGCGGCATCTTCCAGAACTTTGGCAACTGTGGGCAGAACCTGCGACTGGTCAACAAAAATGCGCAGCCCGGTCGCCCCTGCCTCGGCCACGACCGCATCTACCGGCCCGACGGACCGGCCTAGCAGTTTGAGTTGATCGGCCTCCATCGTTGCTTCGGCGGTCAGCACCACCTGTGCACCGGTTTCCAGAAACTCACGGGATTTCTCCAGCGTTTCGGAAAACAGTGTGACCTCATAGGCACCTGTAGGGTCAGAAAGTTGGGCAAAGGCAAACCGGTTTCCGCGCGCAGATTTCCGTTCCTGCCGCCCAGCCACTACACCGGCCATCTTGGCGATCAGCGGACCCGAGCGTGCCTTTTCCATCACCTCATCCAGTGTCAGTACCTGCTTGCGTTTTAGGGCAGGCATATAATCATCCAGCGGGTGGCCGGACAGGTAAAATCCGATGGCCTTGAACTCTTCGCTCAAACGCTCGGCAGGCAACCAGTCCGGCGTCGGCGAAAGGCGTGGCTCGGGCAGGTCGTCGCCCGCCTCGCCGAACAGCGATACCTGGTTCGAGTTCTTCTGATCGTGGATCGCAGCTGAATATTGCACCAGTGGATCAAGGCTTTCGAAGACGCGGCGGCGGTTCTTGTCGAGTTCATCAAACGCGCCAGCACGCGCTAGCATTTCCAAGGGCCGCTTGCCGACCTTCTTCAGATCAACGCGGCGGGCAAAGTCGAAGAGGTTGACGAACGGTTTGCCTGCACGTCCTTCTACTACCAAATTCATCGCCTCAACGCCGACGTTTTTCAACGCGCCCAGCGCGTAAACCAGATGCTGATCCACCACGTCAAACGTGGATTGCGAGCGGTTCACGCAGGGCGGTATGTAAGGCAGTTCCAACCCTTTGCGGACTTCCTCGAAGTAAACCGCCAGCTTGTCAGTCAGATGGATATCGCAGTTCATGACCCCGGCCATGAACTCGACCGGGTGGTTCGCCTTCAACCAGCCGGTCTGATAGCTGACCACGGCATAGGCGGCAGCGTGGGATTTGTTGAAGCCATAGTTGGCGAATTTATCCAACAGGTTCCAGACCTCGGTCGCCTTAGCCTCGTCCACGTCATTCTCAGCAGCGCCTTTGAGGAACTTAGGCCGCTCGGCATCCATCGCCTCCTGAATTTTCTTACCCATCGCGCGGCGCAACAAATCCGCTCCGCCAAGGCTATAGCCCGCCATTTCCTGAGCAATCTGCATAACCTGTTCCTGGTAGACGATAATGCCTTGGGTTTCGTCCAGGATATGGTCGATGGAAGGATGCAGCGTGTCCCGTTCGCTCAGCTTGTTCTTGACCTCGCAGAACTTGGGGATGTTCTCCATCGGGCCCGGACGGTATAGCGCGACGAGGGCGATGATATCCTCGATACAATCCGGTTTCATCCGCTTGAGCGCATCCATCATGCCCGAGGATTCCACTTGGAACACCGCTACGGTCTTGGCCGCTGAGTAGAGTTTGTAAGTCGCTTCATCATCCAGCGGGATGGCGTTAATCTGGTTCGCGGCCCCTTCGGCGGCTTCGTACAGCTCGGTGCCATCAGCAGCGATGTGCAGGTCGCGCCCGGATTTGAAGATCAGATCCATCGCATTCTGGATCACGGTCAGGGTTTTCAGGCCCAGAAAGTCGAATTTAACCAGACCGGCCTGTTCTACCCATTTCATGTTGAACTGGGTCGCAGGCATGTCGGAACGCGGATCCTGATACAGCGGCACCAGCGCATCCAGCGGACGGTCGCCAATCACCACGCCAGCCGCGTGGGTCGATGCGTTCCGCAACAGCCCCTCGACTTGTTGGCCGTAGGTGAGCAGGCGATCGACAACCTCTTCATTACGCGCCTCTTCACGCAGACGCGGTTCGTCTTTAAGCGCCTTTTCAATCGAGACGGGTTTCACCCCTTCGACCGGGATCATCTTGGACAGGCGATCCACCTGCCCGTATGGCATCTGCAAAACCCGCCCGATGTCACGCACGGCGGCCTTCGACAGCAGCGCGCCAAAAGTTATGATCTGCCCAACCTTGTCGCGCCCATATTTCTGCTGCACGTAGCGGATCACCTCTTCGCGGCGGTCCATGCAGAAGTCGATATCGAAGTCAGGCATCGATACCCGTTCGGGGTTCAGGAAACGTTCGAACAGCAGCGAATAACGCAACGGATCAAGGTCGGTGATCGTCAGCGCATAGGCCACCAGCGACCCCGCGCCCGAGCCCCGCCCCGGCCCAACCGGGATGTCCTGATCCTTTGACCATTGGATGAAATCGGCAACGATCAGGAAATAACCCGGAAACCCCATGCCCTCGATGATGTCCAGTTCGAAATCCAGCCGCTTCTGATACTCTTCAGGGGTTACCGCATGCGGGATCACGGCCAGACGTTTCTGCAGACCTTCATTGGCGATGCGGCGCAGCTCGGCCACCTCGTCATCGGCGAATTTCGGCAGGATCGGATCACGGCGATAGGCCATGAACGCACAGCGCCTGGCGATCTCGACCGTGTTTTCGATTGCTTCGGGCAGATCGGCGAACAGGGTTGCCATTTCCTGCTGCGACTTGAAATAATGCTGTGCGGTCAGACGGCGGCGGCCATCCTGCTGATCGACATAAGCGCCCTCGGCAATACAGATCAGCGCATCATGCGCTTCGTACATGTCCGTGGTCGGGAAGTAGACATCGTTGGTAGCCACCAGCGGAAGGTTCTTGGCATAGGCCATTTCAACATGGCCGCGCTCGGTCAGACGTTCGGCCTCGGGCTGACCACCCTCGCCTGGATGGCGCTGTAGTTCGACATACAGACGATCCGGGAACATGGTTGCAAGGCGATCCACCAAGACCTCGGCCGCTGGGCGCTGCCCTTGCTGCAACAAGCGACCCACCGGTCCGTCAGGGCCGCCAGACAGGCAGATCAGACCATCCGAGCGCTCTGCCAGTTCATCCAATGTCACCTGCGGCAACTGCCCGCCCTTGTCCACATACAGGCAAGAGCTGAGCTTCATTAGGTTTTCATACCCGACCTCTGACTGCGCCAGCAGCACCAGCGGCGCGGGGGCTTTCGCTTTCTCGCCCGGTTGCGCCTGCAGATAGGTCAGATCGACCTGGCACCCCATGATCGGCTGAACACCCGCCCCGCTGGCGGTGACCGAAAACTCCAACGCAGAGAACATGCTGTTGGTGTCCGTGACGGCGACGGCGGGCATCTCAAGCTTTTCACACAGGCCGGGCAGCTTTTTGAGCCGTACGGCGCCTTCCAACAGGGAATATTCGGTGTGAACGCGGAGGTGGATGAATCGTGGAGTGCTGCTCATGCCGCCCACGCTATCGCAGCCGGTGATGGTACAAAAGCCTGAACCGTAGGTTCGGATTGCCAAAAAAACATGCGTTGATTGTTCGGGAAATCCATAAGGTGCTTCGGACTCTGAGGGTGAAACATGCTACAAAACCTTTTAGTTTCAAGGTGATGAACATCGAAACCACATGAAACACAAGGCTCGGACCAATGAAATGATACATCAGAAGCGCGGTTTTTCTTGCCAGATTGGCTGCGCTGTTTCTAACATCTAGTGGCAAGCTATCCGCCCGCACTCTTTCTACGTCGCATCGAAGGAGAGCATTCAGAGGCGCAATTCGGTAACGCGACGGGTTTCACGAATGGATATCACGTTTCTTCTGAACGGAGAGACAGTGGAGTTGGCGAATGTCGATCCGACAGTCACCTTGTTGGATTGGCTGCGCGAGGATCGCTCTCTGACCGGCACCAAAGAGGGCTGCAACGAAGGTGATTGCGGTGCCTGCACTGTCATGGTGACGGATCAGGGAGGAGCCAAAGCTCTGAACTCCTGCATTCTGTTCCTGCCTCAGCTCCACGGCAAAGCGGTGCGCACCGTCGAAGGCGCCAGCAGCCCGGATGGGCAGGCCCACCCGGTTCAGCAGGCAATGGTTGATCTGCACGGGTCGCAATGTGGCTTTTGCACCCCCGGCTTTGTAATGTCGATGGTGGCCGGACATGCGAATGGTGCAACCGATCACGACACACAGCTGGCCGGGAACCTGTGCCGCTGCACGGGCTATGCGCCGATTATCCGTGCCGCCAAAGCCGCCGAAAAGCACCCTGTTCCCGTCTGGGTCAAGGACAAACCTGACGCAGCACCCGCCGCGTCTCCTATGCTGCCGCGGTCCTCGGACGAGCTTGCCGCCATTTATGCCGAACACCCAGAGGCCACCCTGGTCGCTGGCGCGACCGATGTAGGCCTTTGGGTCACCAAACAGTTGCGCGACCTGAAAACAGTAATCTTCATGAACGGTTGCGATGATCTGAAACAGATCACGGTTACTGACAATGAAATTCGTCTTGGTGCCATGGTCGATATGAACCGCATGGGCGAAGCGCTGGGGGATCTGCACCCCTCTTATGCTGAAATGATCCGCCGCTATGCCAGCGTACAGGTGCGGCACGCCGCAACCGTAGGCGGTAATATCGCCAATGGGTCACCAATCGGTGACAACCCGCCTGCACTGATTGCCCTGGGCGCCAGCCTGCACCTGCGCAAAGGCGACACAAGGCGAACGCTGCCCTTGGAAGAGTTCTTCATCGACTATGGAAAACAGGATCGAATACCCGGAGAATTCGTCGAAGCCGTAAGCTTCCCGCGCCAGGCGGATCGGTTGAAATGCTACAAGCTCAGCAAGCGGTTTGATCAGGATATCTCGGCCGTTTGTGGGTGTTTCAACATTACCGTTGCTGAAGGTACCGTCACTCAGGCGCGCATCGCATTTGGCGGCATGGCGGGCGTTCCGAAACGCGCCACTCAAGTCGAAGCTTCGTTGACCGGCAAGCCATGGACAGCTGCTACCGTTCAATCCGCTCTGACGATGTTTGCCGAGGATTACGCGCCAATGTCAGATATGCGCGCCTCGGCTCATTACCGCCTTGAGACGGCGAAAGCGATGCTGGAGCGTTATTTCCTTGAAGATCAGGGCCAGGTAACCAATGTGCTGGAGGTGTCGGCATGAGCGTGACAAAGCCACTGCCTCATGACGCCGCGCCGCTGCATGTCTCCGGTTCGGCCCGCTATGTGGACGATATCCCAACACCAAAAGGCACGTTACATCTGGCCTTTGGTCTCAGCCCCATCGCCAAGGGCACAATCGCCGCGATTGACCTGTCTGCAGTCAAGGCCGCTGACGGTGTCGTCATGGTGATGACCGCCGAAGACCTGCCCTTTGCGAATGATGTCTCACCGTCCATTCACGATGAACCTTTGTTGTCGGACGGCTCTGTCCACTATATCGGGCAGCCCGTGTTTCTGGTTGTCGCCACCAGCCATCTGGCCGCGCGCAAAGCTGCACGACTGGGCAAGATCGACTATACTGAAGAAACACCAATTCTGACGATTGAAGGGGCGCTGGCCGCCGACAGTCGGTTCGAGGACGGCCCGCGCATCTACACCAAAGGTGATGCAGACGCCGCCATCGCAGGCGCTGCGCATGTGATCGAAGGCAGTTTTGAGCTTGGCGGGCAAGAGCATTTCTATCTGGAAGGTCAGGCTGCACTGGCGGTGCCGAATGAGGGTGCTGATATGCTGGTCCACAGCTCGACCCAGCACCCAACTGAGATTCAGCACAAAGTGGCAGAAGCTCTGGGCGTTCCCATGCATGCTGTGCGCGTTGAAACCCGGCGCATGGGCGGCGGGTTCGGGGGCAAGGAAAGCCAGGGCAACGCTCTGGCTGTTTCCTGCGCAGTGGCTGCGCGGGCAACCGGCACAGCCTGCAAGATGCGCTATGACCGCGATGACGACATGATCATCACCGGTAAGCGGCATGCCTTTCGCATTGGCTATAGGGCCGGGTTCGATCAGGATGGGCATATTCAGGGGGTATCCTTTCTGCACCATGCCATATGCGGATGGGCACAAGACCTGTCGCTGCCCGTCGCGGACCGGGCGATGCTGCATTCCGACAATGCGTATCTGCTGCCCAATGCGCGGATCGAAAGTCACCGGCTGAAAACCAACACCCAATCTGCCACCGCCTATCGGGGGTTTGGAGGCCCTCAGGGTATGGTTGGAATCGAACGCGTCATGGACCACGCCGCGCATGAGCTGGGTCTGGACCCGGTCGAACTGCGCCGCAGGAACTATTACGCTGCCCCGGCGGGTACCGATGACCATGCCCCTGATCGCAATGACGGCGATACGCCAAACACCACCCCTTATGGCATGGAAGTCGAAGATTTCGAACTTCACGGCATGACCGAAGCCTTGTTGAATTCCAGCGACTATGCCGCGCGCAAGGCAGCAATTCAGAAATGGAATGCCGAGAACAGCGTGATCAAAAAGGGCATCGCCTTCTCTCCGGTCAAGTTCGGCATTTCCTTCACTCTGACCCATCTGAATCAGGCCGGCGCGCTGGTGCATGTGTACCAGGACGGGTCCGTGCACCTGAACCATGGCGGTACCGAGATGGGCCAGGGCCTGTTTCAAAAAGTGGCCCAGGTTGCCGCCTCACGCTTTGGTATTCCGCTAGAGATGGTGAAGATCACCGCCACAGACACGGCCAAAGTGCCGAACACCTCGGCAACGGCGGCATCCTCGGGAAGCGATCTCAACGGCATGGCGGTGAAAGCCGCCTGTGACACGATCCGCGACCGGATGGCAGAGTATCTGGCCGAGCGACATCAGGCCGACCCGTCGGCCGTCACTTTCGGGGATGGTCATGTATCGGTTGGTGAGGAACGCTATACCTTTGCCGAAGCGGCTGCGCTGACCTATCAGGGCCGCATCAGCCTTTCGGCCACCGGCTTCTATAAGACACCCAAGATCGAATGGGACCGGATCAAAGGCCAAGGTCGTCCGTTTTTCTACTTCGCCTATGGCGGCTCGATCACCGAAGTTGCCGTGGACACACTAACCGGTGAGAACCGCATCTTACGCACGGATATCCTGCATGACGCGGGCGCGTCGCTGAACCCTGCGCTGGATATCGGTCAGGTCGAAGGTGGCTATGTGCAGGGCGCGGGTTGGTTGACGACCGAAGAACTCGTCTGGGATGGCACAGGCAATCTGCGCACCCATGCGCCATCGACCTACAAGATCCCAGCTTGTTCCGACCGCCCCGACATCTTCAACGTTGCGCTTTGGGAGGCTGAAAACCGTGAGGACACGATCTATCGCTCGAAAGCAGTAGGCGAACCTCCATTCATGCTTGGGATATCCGCCTGGCTGGCACTGTCGAATGCGGTGGCGGCCTGCGGAAACAGCTACCCCGCATTGGATGCCCCCGCCACGGCAGAAGAAGTCTGGAATGGTGTCCAAAGGATGAAGGGGGACGACTGATGGGATTTGACCTTGAGACTTTGAGGGAGGCGGTCAAAACCCATGGGCGCGTGATCCGGGTAGTCATCGCCGGGATCAAGGGCTCGTCCCCACGCGAGGTTGGTGCCGCAATGCTGGTCTGGCAGGACGGGCAATCCGGCACGATCGGCGGCGGCACACTTGAGTTTCAGGCAGCCGAAGCGGCGCGGATACAAACCGCCCAATCGCGCCTGACCCATCACGCGCTTGGCCCCGACATGGGCCAGTGCTGTGGTGGCGCTGTTTCCTTGCTAAGCGAGGTCTATGACCGCAACAACATCAACGATCTGGACGACAGCATCATCGCGCGACCAACATCGGGCCAGGACATGCCACTGTCGGTCAAACGCCTGTTGACCGAAGCCCGCGGACAGGGGATTGCACCAGAGGCACAGCTGATCGAAGGCTGGATGGTCGAGCCGGTCCACAAACCCGCGCGTACACTGTGGGTCTGGGGCGCGGGTCACGTCGGTCGCGCCTTGGTGGATGTCCTGTCACCGCTGCCCGATCTCGCAATCACTTGGGTCGATACAGGATCCAAGCGGTTTCCGGAAACCGTACCGAACGGAGTCACCGCTGTCCCTGCCGCGAAACCAGCGGAACTGGTTCGGCATGCGCCGCGTGATGCTGAACATCTGGTGCTGACTTATTCACACAATCTGGACTTGGAATTGTGCAACCGTCTGCTTTCGCACGATTTCCGCTTTGCGGGGCTGATCGGCTCGGCTACGAAATGGGCGCGGTTCCGGTCTCGGCTGGCGGCGCTGGGGCACTCGCCCGAGCGGATCAGCCGGATCACCTGCCCGATTGGCGACCCGGGCCTGGGCAAGCACCCGCAGATGATTGCCGTGGGCGTCGCAGCACAACTGCTGCGCCCGATCGGGCAAAACAATTTGAAGAAGGATCTGAGCGCGTGACCACTCCACTGCTAAGTTTGCAAGGACTGACCAAAGCCTATCCCGGCGTCGTGGCCAATGATCAGGTGTCCTTTGACATCGGTGAGGGCGAAGTTCATGCCCTGTTGGGCGAAAACGGCGCGGGAAAATCCACGCTGGTCAAAATGATCTATGGCTTGGTGAAGCCCGACAGCGGCACCATGCTGTTGCGTGGCCAACCCTTTGCTCCGCCCGAGCCGCGTGCCGCGCGTGCTGACGGAATCGCGATGGTATTTCAGCATTTTTCGCTGTTCGACGCGCTGAACGTGGCCGAGAACATCGCATTGGGGATGGAGAACCCGCCGCCAATGGGCGACCTGGCCTCGCGCATTCGGGAAGTTTCGGAAACCTACGGCCTACCGCTGGACCCCTTTCGTACAGTCGGCGACCTGTCTGCGGGGGAACGCCAACGGGTTGAGATCATTCGCTGCCTTCTGCAGGATCCAAAGCTTTTGATCATGGACGAACCAACCAGTGTTCTGACTCCGCAAGAAGTCGATATCCTTTTCGAAACGCTGAATAAATTGCGGTCTGAAGGCACATCGATCCTGTATATCTCGCACAAGCTTGAAGAAATCCGCACCCTATGCGACCACGCTACGATCCTGCGTCTGGGCAAGAATGTGGGCGAATGCGTTCCGTCTGAAACCTCGGCCCGGGAGATGGCCGAGTTGATGGTCGGTTCAACCCTGCAAACACCTGAGCGCGGGGGCCGCGAGTTCGGCGAGGTCGCGCTGGATGTCAGCGGGCTTTCCGTGCCCTCGCCGTCTGAATTCGGCACCGCGCTGAAGAATGTCCACATGACAGTTCGCAAGGGCGAAGTGCTGGGAATTGGCGGTGTTGCCGGCAACGGACAGGACGAACTGCTGGGTGTCCTGTCTGGCGAAATCCAGACAGCTGCCGATGCGATCAAATTCGATGGCCAGCCGATTGGCAAACTGGGCCCAACCGCACGGCGCAAGCTGGGCGTACTGACCGCCCCCGAAGAGCGGTTGGGACATGCAGCCGCCCCAGACATGAGCCTGACCGAAAACGCCCTGCTGACCGGATCGGTCCGCGAAGGGTTGGAAAGCAACGGGTTCTTGAAATGGGCAGATGCCAAAAGCTTTGCTGAAAAGATCATCAGCACCTTTGATGTGCGCACGCCGGGGCCCGAGAATGCGGCCCGGTCATTGTCAGGCGGCAACCTACAGAAATTCGTGATCGGGCGCGAGGTATTGCAGAACCCCGATGTGCTGGTCGTGAACCAACCCACATGGGGGGTGGACGCCGCTGCCGCTGCGTCGATCCGGCAGGCCATTCTGGACCTTGCCGCCAAGGGCACGGCGGTGGTCTGCATCAGCCAGGATCTGGACGAATTGATGGAAATCTCGGACAGCTTTGCCGCCCTGAACGAAGGCAGGCTCAGCGCGCCACGCACAACCACGGGTCTGACCGTGGATGAGATCGGCCTGATGATGGGTGGTGCACATGGCATGGAGGTAGCCCATGTCTGATGCAAAACAAAATATGACGACGGGGGTGTGAGCAGATGATTGTATTGGAGAAACGGCCACAGCCGTCCAAGGCGTGGTCTTATGCGACCCCGCTTGTGGCGGTACTGGCGACGATGCTGTTTGGCGGCATATTGTTTGCCGTCCTGGGTAAAAACCCGGTTCAGGCCATCGGCACCATTTTCTGGGAGCCTCTGTTCGGTGAATTCGCCTTTTATTACCGCCCGCAGCTGTTGGTGAAGGGCGCGCCGTTGGTGCTGATTGCGATTGGCCTGTCGTTAGGCTTCCGCGCCGGTATCTGGAACATCGGCGCCGAGGGTCAGTATATCATGGGCGCCATCTTTGGTGCGGGGGCCGGGCTGGCCTTTTACCCGCTGGATGCCTGGTATGTCTTTCCGATCATGGTGATGGCAGGTGCGCTTGGCGGTTGGCTCTGGGCCTCTATTCCGGCCTTTCTGAAGGTGCGCTTTGGCACCAATGAAATTCTGGTCTCGCTGATGCTGGTCTATGTGGCTGAACAGATGATGGCCTCGGTCTCGCTGGGACTGCTGAAAAACCCCGAAGGGTTCGGTTTTCCGGGTTCACGCAATCTGCAATCCTATGAGAGTGCGCATAATGCCGAGCTGATCGCAGGATCGGGGATGCATTGGGGCGTTGTGACCGCACTGATAGCCGTGATCTTTTCCTATATCCTGCTGAACCGGCACATGCTGGGCTTTCACATCCGCCTGACGGGTGAGGCCCCGCGCGCAGCCAAATTCGCCGGGGTAAACCCAGCACGGCTGATCCTGTTCTGTCTTGGCCTGTCAGGCGCACTGGCCGGGCTGGCAGGGATGTTCGAAGTCTCGGGCCCCTCGGGTGTTGTCAGCATCGACTTTAACGTCGGCTATGGCTTTACCGCGATCATCGTGGCCTTTCTGGGTCGACTGCATCCGGTGGGCATCCTACTAGCCGGTGGTCTAATGGCATTGACCTATATCGGTGGTGAAATTGCGCAGTCCCAAATGGGTCTTCCTGCCGCGGCCATTCAAGTATTCCAGGGGATGCTGCTGTTCTTCCTGCTGGCCTTCGACCTTTTGACCAACTACCGCATCCGTGCGGCCCGTAGCGAGGTGGCGTAATCATGGACCTTGGTGAGATTAATCCCGTACTTCTGGTCGCGTCACTTATGGTGGCTGCAACCCCCCTGCTTCTGGCCGCGATCGGTGAATTGGTCGTCGAAAAAGCAGGAGTTCTGAACCTTGGCGTAGAGGGCATGATGATCGTTGGCGCGATCAGCGGTTTTGCGATCTCGGTCGAGACTGGGTCGCCCTGGCTGGGCTTTGTCGCCGCCGCCATAGGCGGTGCAGTACTGTCCCTGCTGTTTGTGCTGCTGACGCAGGTGGCGCTGGCCAATCAGGTTGCCAGCGGCCTGGCGCTTACTCTGTTTGGTTTAGGGTTCAGCGCCCTGCTCGGTCAAAGCTATGTGGGTGTCAAACCCCCCAGCATGGGCGATATCCATATCCCGGTGATCAGCGATATTCCGGTGATCGGCCCGATCCTGTTTCAGCATGACCCGATCCTTTATGTCGGCATCGCTTTGACAGCGGCCGTCTGGGCTACGCTTAAATACACTCGCGTCGGACTGATCCTGCGCGCGGTAGGTGAAAACCACGATGCGGCGCATGCGCTTGGCTATAAGGTGATCAAGATCCGCATCATGGCGATCCTGTTCGGCGGTGCCTGTGCCGGGCTGGGTGGGGCCTATATCAGCTTGATCCGGGTGCCACAGTGGACCGAGGGCATGACAGCCGGTGTCGGCTGGATCGCCCTGGCCTTGGTCGTCTTCGCCAGTTGGAAGCCATGGCGCGCCCTGCTGGGTGCCTATTTGTTCGGCGGTATCACCGTGTTGCAGCTGAATTTGCAGGCAGCGGGCGTTGCCATCCCGGTCGAGTATCTGGCAATGTCGCCCTACATCATCACGATCCTTGTGCTTGTGATCCTTTCCGCCGACAAAAGCAGCGCACCTGCCTCACTCGGCCGGATATTCCATGCCTCGCATTAGACGGGGACAACTGAACCAACTTGGGGAGTAACACATGAAAATTACTACATTTCTGGCAAGCGCCGCCATGGCGCTGGGTTTGGCAACTACTGCCATAGCCGAAGACAAAACCAAGGTCGGCTTTGTATTTGTCGGCCCGGTGGGCGACGGCGGCTGGACCTATGAACATAACAAGGGCCGTCTGGCGGTTGAGGAAGAGTTCGGCGACAAAGTCGAAACCGTGTTTGTTGAATCCGTGCCCGAAGGCCCGGATGCAGAGCGGGTGATGACCCAGATGGCGCTGGAAGGTGCAGACCTGATCTTTACCACCTCGTTCGGATACATGGATCCGACCATCAACGTGGCCAAGAAATTCCCGAACGTGAAGTTCGAACACGCGACCGGCTACAAAACAGCCGACAACGTTTCGGTTTATTCGGCGCGTTTCTATGAAGGTCGTGCGGTACAGGGCCATATCGCGGGCAAGATGACCAAGTCGAACATTGTTGGCTATATCGGGTCCTATCCGATCCCCGAAGTGGTCCGCGGAATCAACTCGGCCTATATCCACGCCAAGAAGGTCAACCCGGATGTCGAGTTCAAGATCATCTGGGCCTACACTTGGTTCGATCCGGCGAAAGAAGCAGATGCCGCCACTGTTCTGATCGAACAGGGCGCGGACGTGATCCTGCAGCACACCGACTCGACCGCACCGCAAGCAGCTGCGCAAGAGGCGGGCAACGTCATCACTTTCGGCCAGGCCTCGGACATGAGCGAATACGCTCCGTACCCGCGCGTCTCGTCGATCATCGATGACTGGGCGCCTTACTATATTGCACGGACCCAGGCCGTCATGGATGGCACATGGGAAAGCGCCAATACATGGGATGGCATCCGCGAAGGCATGGTTGCAATCGGCGAAATCTCGGACGCGGTTCCCGCTGACGTCAAAGAAGAGGCACTGGCGCTGAAAGCGGCCATGGCCGCGGGTGAATACCACCCCTTCACCGGACCGCTGAAAAAGCAGGACGGTAGTGACTGGCTGGCCGAAGGCGAGACCGCAGACGACGGTACACTGGCCGGCATGAACTTCTATGTCGAAGGCTTGGAAGGTGAGATTCCGCAGTAAGGCGGCACAGGATAACGCAGAAAGGCCCGCCATGTGCGGGCCTTTTTTGATTTTGCCACCTGTTTTATGCCACTCTTGATCTTCGATAGCCCGAAACCAGCGCCAAGCACATTGATCCGCGGCTCTACCGATCAACGAGGACCAGATGAATTCAAAACGCGAATTGCTGCAGAAACTGTTGAAAGGTATCGAAACCGGGGATGCCGAGGCCGCAACCGTCGTCAACGAAGAAAAATACATCCAGCACAATCCCCAGACCCATGAAGGCAGCGAGGGGCTGGCCACGTTGTTTGCCCGCCTGTCGAAAACAAATCCCAAGGTTAAATTTGTTCGCGTTTTTGAAGATGGCGAATTCGCTTTTGCCCATAACGAATATGATTTTGCCGAAGTTAAGGCCGCGTTCGAGGTCTTTCGGTTTGAAGACAGCAAAGCTGTTGAGCACTGGGATAACATTCAGCCCCTGCGCGGCCCAAACGCTTCGGGACGCGGCATGCTTGATGGGCCAACTGAAATCACGGATATTGACAGAACCGAACAGAACCGGGAATTGGTTGGCAACTTCTCGCAAACGGTCCTGATAGACCGGAAAACCCAGCGGATGAAGGTGTTTGTTGATGCGAACCTGATACAACACGATCCCGATGGCGTTGACGGCATCGACGCCTATCGCATGGTGCTTGAAGCTAGATCAGACGCGGAGTTGATCGTTCAGTATCACCGCGTCCATCGTGTGCTGGCAGAAGGGAATTTCGTCCTGTGCATGAGCGAAGGTGCCAGTCACGGAAAACATACCAGCTTTTATGATCTGTTTCGGGTCGCTGACGGCGTGATCGTCGAGCATTGGGGCACTATGGAAACCATAGCGCCCCGTAGCGAGTGGAAGAATGACAACGGCAAATTCTGATCTACGTAAGAGCCGTTAATGCCCAGTCAGAACCAGCGTGTTCACCGGCATCAGGATCAAACGCAGGCGCAGGCCCGCCGCATGAACCACGCCGATCGTGTCGACCACATGCAGGAAAGCAGATTGCCAAAAGCCCAAATCTTCATGCTCCAGCCGCTCGTGGTTATCGGTGTAGACATTCGCCAGACAGTTGCTGCCGGGCGGGATATCATCCGCCATGCCCTTATAAAGCGGTTCAAAATAAACCAGGATCGAGCCCGGCACCTTGTTGGACTGCACGTCTCTAAGCTCGTCTGACGGGCGAATTTGTCCCGATGGGATCACATCCTGAACTTCGACCACCACAACCGGAATAACCGTGAACGGCTTGGTCATGCAGCCCAGCTCTCCGACCATGCCGGGTTTGATAACCTGCGCCGACATCTGATTGAACGCAGCCTGAAAGCGGTCATGCCCGGAATTTGACGGTACAAGAATACCTGCTGGACGTAGCAGAGGACTGACGTAATCGCCAACCTGCAAGCCGAACTGTTCGATCCTCCCCGTCACACCCGCGTTGATCACAGTCTTGTCCAGCTCGGTCAAAGCAGCATCCAGGTTCGCATTGGCGCTGGCCAGTTGGGCCGGGATCAGCTCTTCGATTTGCTGTACGACGGCAGCGCGTTGCGATTCAGCCGCAACCAGCTTGGCCTCTCGTTCAGCGACAAGGTTTTCCAGCCGGTCAATCTCGGCCAGGCGGACGGCGCTTGACCCTTCGTCCCGCAGGGTCGTATTGCGTTGCAAGTCCTCTAGCGCCTGATCCAGCGCCGCTTTTGCGCCAGCGATCCCGGCGGCGGCCTCGGCCAGATCGGTCTCCGCGACTTTCAGTGATGCCTGAACTTGCGCGATCTGCGCATGCGCTGCCTCAACCATTGCAGTCTGAGTAAAGTCCTCGATCCGGAAGATTGGCTGCCCAGCAACAACCTGTTGATTGTTGGAGACATAGACCTCGGACACTCGCCCACCCAGTTGCGGCAGGATCGTCACCGTGCGGAAATACGAGGCCGCAGTTTTGCTGGCCGGGTGAAAATAGAACAGAGTGGTGATCACGGTCAGCGCCATAATGGCACAGGTTGTCAGACCCCAGCGCAGCTCGTACCACATGGTGAACAGGGTTATCTCATGCCCGATGCGTTTTCCCTGCACAAAGCGGCGGAACAGATAATCGGGCAGCACTGTGACCAGCGCGCACATCAGTGTTTCAAGCATGTCCTATTGCTCCTGCTGCGCGACGGGTTCGGGGGATGGAACGGGATCGGGATCAGCAGGCGGTTGCGGCGCCAAAGATCGGATCGCATCGGCAATGGCACGCAAGGGCGCACCTATGTCGGGAAACTGGAATCCGGCGACCAGAATGGCTGCAATCCAGAACAATCCGTTATGAGTGAACAAAGCCAACAGCGCAAGAATTCCCACAAGCTGAAACTGCGGGTGGTTGGATTCATGCGCGAGCTTTTCGGGGATCGAATGCAGGGTGAAATAGCCAACGCCGATCAGGATGATCACCACAACCGTGAAAATGAACATGACCGTCAAAAGAAAATCGCTGCCATCCGCCTGGGTCACGTAAGACGGAATGTGCCCCGTGGCCAATGGGTGTAAATCTGCTGTGCTCACCCTGCCCTCCTCTAAATGCTTTCCACTTCTTTGGATGGGTTGATGCGCAAATTCAACCCTGCTTAAAGTCTCAATTAGAATTCTACGGTCGTGCAGGGCGCATTCGACGTCAGAAAATCACGACTGCGGCCAGCAAAGGGGCGACATGATAGATTTCCTGATTATCGGCGGCGGTATTGCCGGGCTTAGCGCGGGCGCGCGGTTGTCAGAGCGCGGCCAGGTCACCGTGCTCGAAGGCGAAGAGGCGCTGGGCTATCACGCATCAGGCCGGTCCGCGGCTATGTTTGCACCCGCCTATGGTCCGCCTGCTGTTATTGCCCTCAACCTTGCCAGCGCAGCGCATTTTGAGACGAATGACTATCTGTCGCCACGCGGCTGGGTTCTGATCGGCGGGAAAGACCAACACGATGTGTTTCACCGGGATGCCGATCAACTTGGCGGCCGACAGATTTCCTTTGACGCGGCACAATCCCTTATCCCAATCCTGAACCCCGAAACCGTCGGGTTCGCGGCGCACAGCGACAGTGAACAAGATATAGATACCGACCGCATGATGCAGGATTTCGCCCGGACGATCCGTGGGAATGGTGGATCCGTTCTGACTCGGCAAAGCGTCACGGCAATTCGCAAACATAGGCACTGGATCGTCGAGGCCACTGAGAGCTTTGAGGCACGACACATCGTCAATGCAGCCGGCGCCTGGGTTGACGAAATCGCGGCGATGGCCGGTATCGCGCCGATTGGTATCCAGCCGCGCCGCCGCTCAATGGCCCGTATCCCGGCCCCCGGCGGGCATGACTTGCGCGCCTGGCCCATGATGTTGGGTGCGGGCGAAAGCTGGTATGCTAAACCCGACGCGGGCAAATTGCTGGTCTCACCTGCCGATGCCGATCCGACCGCCGCCCATGATGCATTTGCCGATGACATGGTTCTGGCCGAGGGCTTGGCCCGGTACGAGGCAATGGTCACCGAGCCTGTGACACGGGTCGAAACCAACTGGGCGGGCTTGCGCAGTTTCGCACCGGATGGCAGCCTGGTTTTGGGGCCCGATCCGACCGATCCTACGTTTATCTGGTCTGCCGGTCAGGGTGGTTACGGGTTTCAGACGGCCCCTGCTGCATCCCAACTGGTAGCGGATCTGACAGTCGGCAACCAATCAAGTCTGGACACGGCGACCATCGCCTCTCTGAGACCAGACAGGTTGCACAGATGAACAAGCGCCCGTTACCCTCCAACGCCAGCGTCGCGACTGTAGGAGAGAACGGTCAGTTGGTCGCTCCGGCAGCCAGCCGTAACGTCAGGGCTTTGTGCGACCTTCTGGACCGGTTCGCCCCTTTGACCGGACAAGCGCTGGAACTGGCAAGTGGCACCGGTCAGCACATCGCAGCCTTTGCCGAATGCCGCCCCGGCATGCATTGGCAACCCAGTGAGGTTGAATCCGAACGGCGGGCCAGCATCAATGCCTACACCGCGGGCCTGCCGAATGTGTCCAAAGCAGAAGCTCTGGATGCAACCATCGAGGGTTGGCATCAGCCGTTTGGCGGCAGGGATCTGATCGTTCTGATCAATCTCTTGCACCTGATCAGCTGGGCCGAAGTGGAAACGCTTGTCGGCGAGGCAGCGCAAGCACTGAACGCGAATGGCCGGTTGATCCTTTATGGTCCTTTCATGCGCAACAATCGCCTGACCAGCGCGGGAGATCAACGATTTCATACAGCTCTGGTCCAGCAGGATGCTGAAATCGGATATAAAAACGACGGAGACGTTTCTGAGCTTTTGGCCAATCACGACCTGAAAATCCTGGAAGTCGCGGAGATGCCTGCAAATAACCTGGCCTTCATCGTGGAAAAATCTGACACCTGATCCAGATCAAAGCCCGACCGAGGCCAACTAAACATATTCCAAACACACGATGTTAAATGGAATGTAGCATGCCCTGGCAGGAAAAGATCAACGACACGCGAAAAGGTCTTCGCAATTTGAACGGCGCAATCCCTGATACCGCCCGCGCCTTCGGTGCGCTTGGCGCGGCGGTCAAGCAAGGCGGAACGCTGGACTACAAGACCAAAGAATTCATCGCTCTTGGCATATCCATAGCGGACCGATGCGAACCCTGTATCATGCTGCACACCGAAGCTTTGATCAAAGCCGGCGCGTCACGTGACGAGGTTTCGGACGTTCTGTCCATGGCGGTTCAGATGGGGGGCGGGCCGTCGATGATGTACGCCTCTAAGGCGCTGGACTGCTTCGACGAGCTGAGTGCATGAAAAAAGCCCGCGTGCTGCGGGCATTTGAAGGCGGCACCAAAAAGGTGCCGCCGTTCTTATCCAGATCAGCCGTCCTTGCGGATGACCTCGTTTTTCGGATCATAGGGGCTATCGCAAGTGACGACCGCATCCCACAATTTGTCCTGAAGCTTGACCTTCAGCTTGGTGCCTTCCACCGCCAGATCGGGCTTTACATAACCCATGCCGATGGATTTCTCGAAGGCTACTGAATAGCCACCCGAAGTCAGACGACCGACGCGTTCACCTTCCGGCGTATACAACACTTCACGGCCCCACGGATCGGCATCCTCCGGTCCGTCGATCAGCAGGGTGCAGCATTTCACGCGCACGCCGGTCTCTTCCAGCTTGGTCTTGCCATAGAAGTCCTTGGACAGGTCAACAAAGCGTGGCAGGTCGGCTTCCAGCGGGGTCGCGTCGCGGCCCAGTTCGGTGCCGAAGGCGCGATAGGATTTCTCCTGACGCAGCCAGTTCTGGGCGCGTGCGCCGACCAGCTTCATGCCATGCTTCTCACCCGCTTTTTCCAGCAGGTCGAACAGGTAGTTCTGCATTTCAATCGGGTGGTGCAGTTCCCAACCCAGCTCACCGGTATAGGCCACACGGATCGCGTTGACCGGGCACATGCCCAGTTCGATCTGACGGGCCGACAACCATGGGAAGCGCTTGTTGGACAGTGCGGTTTCCGGAACGGCGTCTTTGATGACCTCTTTCAGAACGTCCCGCGATTTGGGTCCGGCAATGGCAAAAACGCCCCACTGAGTGGTCACATCCTGGATCTCGATGTAACCGAACTCCTCCATCTTGTCCTCGGCCGCCTTGCGCAGGTAATCGGCGTCGTACTCAGTCCAGGCACCGGCAGAGACGATGTAGTAGTTGTTCTCGCCGTTACGGACGATGGTGTATTCGGTGCGGGTGGTACCGTGCGAGGTCAGCGCGTAGGTCAGGTTGATACGACCGACCTTGGGCAGCTTGTTGCAGGTGAACCAATCCAGGAACTGGGTCGCACCGGGGCCTTTGACGACATGCTTTGTGAAGGCCGATGCGTCGATCAGGCCAACGCCTTCGCGGATCGCCTTTGCTTCGTCAACGGCATGCTGCCACCAGCCACCGCGGCGGAACGAGCGGGCATCATGGTCGAAGTTTTCGGGTGCATCCAGCGGACCGAAGTAGTTCGGGCGCTCCCAGCCGTTAACCCAGCCAAACTGTGCGCCACGCGCTTTCTGACGATCATAAGCCGGAACAGTCCGCAGCGGGCGGCAGGCAGCGCGTTCTTCATCGGGGTGGTGCAGGATGTAGACGTGCTCATAGCACTCTTCGTTCTTGCGCGCCGCGAACTCGGTGGTCATCCAGTTGCTGCTATAGCGTTTGGGGTCCAGCGAGGCCATGTCGATCTCGGCTTCTCCATCGACCATCATCTGGGCCAGATAATAACCGGTGCCACCCGCAGCGGTGATACCAAAGCTGAAGCCCTCGGCCAGCCACATATTGCGCAGACCCGGCGCGGGTCCAACCAGCGGGTTACCGTCGGGTGTGTAGCAGATCGGGCCGTTGAAATCGTCTTTCAGGCCGGATTCGGCACAGGACGGCACGCGCTCGGCCATTGCCATATACTGATCTGCAATCCGGTCGAGATCGAGCGGGAACAGATCAGCACGGAAGCTGTCCGGCACGCCGTGTTCGAACTGCGCCGGCGCACCATGTTCATAGATCCCCAAAATCCAGCCGCCGCGTTCCTCGCGTGCGTAGGATTCGTTGTCGGCATCGCGGACAACAGGGTGTTCGGGGTTGCCCGCTTCACGCCATTTGACCAGCTCAGGGTCTTTGTCCATGACGATGAAGGTGTGTTCGACCGGGATCGCGGGCATCTTGATGCCCAGCATTTTCGCGGTCCGCTGTGCGTGGTTGCCCGATGCGGTCACGACATGCTCGGCGGTGATAACCACCTGCTCATCCGACGGAATGAGGTTACCGCCCTTCTCGACCATTTTGGTGCAGGTGACTTCCCAATGAGTGCCATTCCAATGGAAGGCATCGGCCTGCAGCTTGCGAACGATCTCAACACCGCGTTGACGCGCACCCTTGGCCATCGCCTGTGTCACGTCTGCTGGGTTAATATAGCCGTCCTCGGTGTGATAGATCGCGCCCTTCAGGTCCGAGGTCTCGATCAGCGGCCAGCGTTCCTTAATCTGGTCCGGAGTCAGCCATTCATAGGCAACGTCACAGGTTTCGGCGGTGGACGCGTACAGCATGTATTCGTCCATGCGCTCCTGGGTCTGCGCCATGCGCAGGTTGCCAACCACGGCGAAACCCGCGTTCAGGCCGGTCTCATCTTCAAGCTGCTTGTAGAAATCGACCGAGTATTTGTGGATATGCGTGGTCGCATAGGACATGTTGAACAGCGGCAGCAAACCCGCCGCATGCCAGGTCGAACCTGATGTCAGTTCGTCCCGCTCAATTAGCATGACATCGTCCCAGCCTGCCTTGGCCAGATGATAGGCAATCGAAGTGCCGACGGCGCCGCCGCCAACGACCAGTGCTTTGACTTGGGTTTTCATAGCCGGGTGTCTCCCCTTGGAATCTGTTGCCACCATATGGCGCAATCAGCGCCCACCGCGCGACATTCATCCGACCAGTGATATAAAAAAAACGACCCTCAGACATCTGGGGGTCGTTTTTCCTAAAAGTTTTGAACTTTCTCAGCCGCCAGACAGCGAGCAGGTCTTGCGCGCATCTTTGAAGGCGCATTTGCCCGAAGACCCTGCGCCACCCTTGTTCACACGAATCTCGGATGCTTCGTTCACACGTTTCCCAGAAGCATCGGCAGTTTCTGAACCTTTAAAAAACGACTTCAGGCCGCCGAACAAACCGCTCGAGCTTTTCGGTTCGACCTCTTTTTCTTCCGACCCACCCGTTAGCTTCCCGAAAAGTCGCCCAAAAACACTGCCGCCAGATCCATCCGCATCTGCGTTTTCAATTTCCAGGCCAGCCAACCCTTTGCGATACCCGATCTGGATCAAATCATCCGGGGATTGGATATTGTTTGCCGTCAGATCGAAAGCATCAGATGGCAACCCGTGTTGTGCCGCCATTGTATTGGCAAGCAAGGCCAACCCGTTGATGTTTTCGATCCGCAACTGAGCAATCTCGCTGCGCAGCCGGGTGAACTCGACCCGGACTTCGGCCATTTGCAAGGCGCGCTCAATGCCGCCATCCGGGTCGGTAACCGCCTCGTTTCCTACACCAGGCACCGGTCGGCTAAGCAACGCGTTCATCCCATCATAGTCAAGCTGGCTGAGGAATATGCGCACATCCTGCTCCGGGGCATCCGTGTACATCTCAACACGTATTTCCTCACCCAGACCCAGGGTGCCCGTATAGATCTGGAACCCAACCGGCTCTGTCAGATCCGTCACTTTGGCAGTGATCATCGACCAGACTTTACGGACATCGAGATGGATCGGGCTGTACTCAGCTTCGACGAACTGAAAATAGGCAACGCCCCCGATCACACCGAACGGAGCATAGTTGCTGGCACCGAAATCCATCGAGTCGATCGATCTTGCGATATTGCCTGCAAGTGAATCCGCGGAAGCCTCCTGCCGCAGTTTGATCTCAATCCAGTAAGTGTGACCAGCCTTTTCATAAACCCAGCTTGCCTTATCCAGTTTTTTGGCCTGTATTTCAGCTTTTTGAACGGCCACCTTACTGGCAAGCGGGCGCGCAGCCTCGCTGACTGATTTCAAGCCCCCCCCTTCACGCGCATCGAGCGTGAAGTCACTGTCCATTATTGCCCGACGCGAAAGCTCTGAATCCGGGACCGGCATATAGGGCTTGCCCCCTGCGCGCCAACGCTTCTGGCGGTCGCGCTCTGCCGCTTCGGCATCCAGTTCTTCATGATAAAGGGCGAACCGCGTTTTGAGCGTTTCCACATAGCCGTTTGCCGACAGCGTACCTTCCTGTTTCTTATCCTGCTGGTAGTAATCCAGCCCGGCGACAACAAATCCAACAATCAGCGCAAACCCGATCAGCCGCAACGCGTCCATCAAATTACCTCAATATTCATTCACTGCTTATTTCGCGCAGAATCTTTGAAAATTGAGGCATCCTTGTGGCCTAGATACGGAATAATCCGCGCGGTTTTTACCCGTCCCGAGCCGGAAATATTTTTCCAGGGTTCATGATATTGTCGGGATCAAGCGCCTTTTTCACCGCCTCCATAAAGGTCAGCGCTGCCCCTAGCTCCTTGGCCAGGTATGACCGCTTTCCTTGCCCGATCCCATGTTCCCCGGTACAGGTTCCCTCCATCTCGATCGCAAGGTCATTCAACCACCCAACAAACCCGTCCGCTTTGGCCACTTCGTCGGCGTTTTCCATGTCGATCAACAGCAAGGTGTGAAAATTACCGTCCCCTACATGCCCGACAATCGGCGCCAAAAGCCCAAGTTCCTTGGCCTTGTTCCGGGTCGCAGTCACGCATTCTGCCAGTCGCGAGATCGGTACGCAAACATCGGTTGATATGCCCCGCGCACCGGGGCGCAACTGCAAGCTGGCCCAATACATATCATGGCGTGCCTGCCAGAGTTTGTTGCGTTCTTCGGTTGTCGAAGTGGCCGCGAAATCTGTGCCGCCGAACTCTTCGGCGATCTGACCAAATGTCTCAGCCTGCTCGACCGCACCACCAGTTGATCCATGAAACTCCAACAGCAAAAGCGGGGTTTCCGGTAAGGCCAGTCCCGAATAGGCGTTTGCGGCCTTCACCGACACCTCGTCCAACAACTCGATCCGTGCCACGGGAACGCCGTACTGGATCGTCATCATTACAGCCTGACAAGCCGCGTCGACAGAAGGAAACACACAACGCACCGAGGTGATCGCTTCGGGGATGCCTTGCAGACGCAGAGTGAGTTCTGTGATGATGCCCAGCGTGCCCTCTGCGCCTACCATCAGGCGGGTCAAGTCATACCCGGCCGACGACTTTCTGGCCCGCTGCCCGGTTCGGATGATTTGCCCGTCCGGCATCACGGCCTCAAGGCTAAGGATATTGTCCTTCATCGTGCCATAGCGCACCGCATTGGTTCCCGAAGCACGGGTCGCCGCCATACCGCCCAGCGAGGCGTTCGCACCGGGATCAATCGGAAAGAACAGACCCTGATCACGCAGATGAGTATTCAGCTCCTCTCGCGTTACACCTGGTTGCACGACACAATCCAAATCATCGGAATGAACGGCCAGTACCTTGTTCATCTGAGACAGATCGACCGAAATGCCACCGGCTGGCGCGTTCACATGCCCTTCCAGTGAGGTTCCGGTGCCAAAGGCAATCACAGGGACCTTATGCGTGGCGCAGGCCTTGACGATTTCCGAGACTTCCTGGGTCGAATGCGGAAACACCACCGCATCAGGGGGCTGGTTTTCGATCCATGTGGTCGTATGCCCGTGCTGCTCGCGGATCGCCTGACCCGTTTGCAAACGGTCGCCGAATTGCTGTTTCAGAATGCCGACGACCGTTTCAATCCCCGCCTCGTTTCGCCGAAGCGACTTTGCCTGCACCATGCTTTCCCTTTCTGACTGGCCGCTAGACTATTCGCCCAGCGCAATGCCCTCACGTCGCGGATCGGCACCGCCTGTCAGCATGTCCCCGATCTCGATGGCATGAAGACCTGATGTCAGATCACGCGCGTTGACCTCATAGCCAAGTTCGGTCAGCGCATCCGAAAGCCCTTCGGCCCCGGTGCCCTGTTCCACGTCGAACGTGCCGAAACGATTGACCAGATGCGGCAGTGCCAAGGCCTGTTGCACATCCATATCCCAATCTGCCCAAGCGATGATCGACGTGGCAACATAGCCGATAATCCGGCTTCCGCCCGGCGACCCGATGGCCAGAACCGGTGCACCGTCCTGCATCACAATGGTCGGACTCATAGATGAGCGCGGACGCTTGCCCGGTTCCAGACGGTTGGCAATCGGAACGCCATCACTGTGGGTTTTGAACGAGAAATCCGTCAGCTCATTGTTCAGCAAGAACCCGTTGGTCATCAGCCGCGATCCAAAGCCGTTTTCGATCGTCGTGGTCATGGACAGCACATTGCCATACTGGTCCACGATCGAAATATGCGAGGTCGACGGAAGTTCCAGCGAGATATCATCCGCCCAGTTCGAGGCATGGTCAAATTCGGGATTCCCCGGAACGGCGTCGATCAATGCGGCCTCACCGCTCAGCAACGCGCCCCGTTCGGACAAATAGGCAGGATCGACCAGCCCCTGTGTCGGCATCGGGACAAAATCATGGTCAGCCATATAGCGTCCACGGTCGGCAAAAGCCAAACGCGAAGCATCCCCGATCAGCCGCCAGGATCTGATATCTTCGGGGCCTGACGCTGCCAGATCATAGCCGTTCAACATGCCCAGAATCTGCCCGACCGTCAGCGCCCCTGAGGATGGCGGGCCCATTCCGCAGACTTCATAAACGCGGTAGGTGGCGCAGACGGGGTCACGTTCGATGACCTGATAAAGCGCCAGATCTGTACCAGACAGCACGCCTGGATTCCCAGGCGCGTTGCGAACCGCGCTGACGATCCCGGCGGCAATCTCTCCTCCGTAGAATCCAGCCGATCCTTCCGCAGCCATGATGCGCAGCGTTTCCGCATAGGCCGGGTTCGTCAACCGCTGCCCCTGTGCAAGCGGCTGTCCTTCCGGCAGGAAATACGCGGCTGTCTCGGGAAATCGCGACAGGCGTTCCGCGTCATTCTCAACAAGGCTGGCCAATCGAGGGGAAACCAAAAAACCCTCATCAGCCAAATTAATGCCGTCAGAAAACAGGCCGGGCCACGGACTGCGGCCCCAGCGGCGATGCGCCTCTTCCAACAAAGCCGGGGTGCCGGGTGTGCCGACAGAAAGTCCCCCGACAACCGCATCAAAGAATTTCAGCGGTTCGCCATTCTCGTCCTGAAACAGACGATGGGTGGCCTCAAGCGGGGCGGCTTCACGTCCGTCCAGTGTTGTCAACTTGCCAGAGGCCGCATCATACCAGACCAGAAATGCACCACCACCAAGGCCCGAGGATTGCGGCTCGACCAAACCAAGTACAACCTGCACGGCAACCATCGCATCAGCCGCCGAACCGCCTGCCCGCAGCACCTTGGCCCCAGCCTCAACCGCTAGAGGGTTGGCCGCGGCCACCATCCAGTTCTGCGACGTCACGGGTTCACCGGCCAATTTCGCTTCGAGTGAGGCTATGACTTCTGCGGTCAGGCCTTGAACCTGCCCGTCAGTACCACCCTCAGGTGCAACCGCATCCGCAGCTTCCTGAGAGGCCAACGGCCCGGCAAAGGTCATGGTTGCCAAAAGCAATCCCGAAATCAGACTTCGTTTCATAGTATCCTCCTGAAAAATTGACTTTGTATCGTCTGGCCACCAAGCCGCCTACTATAACATGGACGGAACAACCTGGTCCGGTGGTCGGTGGCCGTCTTCGAATGTCTTGATATTTATGATAACTTTTTCGCCCATTTCGATCCGCCCCTCAAGCGTGGCAGATCCCATATGCGGCAACAGAACCACGTTCGCCAACTGCCGTAGGCGAGGGTTCACCTTCGTTCCGTGTTCATAAACGTCAAGACCTGCACCTGCGATATCGCCTGACCGGATTTGGCGGGTTAGCGCGTTTTCATCGACTACTTCGCCACGTGACGTATTGACGAGCACTGCACTCGGCTTCATCAGCTTTAGCCGCCGGGCATTCATCAGGTGGAAAGTCGAAGGCGTAGACGGGCAGTTGACCGAGATCACATCCATCCGCGCGACCATCTGATCAAGGCTTTCCCAATAGGTCGCCTCAAGCTCTTGCTCTGTCTCCGGCCTCAACCTACGACGGTTGTGGTAATGTATCTGCATTCCGAAGGCACTGGCACGACGGGCAACCGCCTGACCAATCCGGCCCATCCCCAAAATGCCAAGACGCCGCCCACCGATCCGCCCACCCAGCAACGCGTTGGGTGACCATCCTTGCCAGTCCCCTTTTTGCATGACGGACAACCCCTCGGGGATGCGGCGGGTCACGGCCAATATCAGCGCCATGGTCATATCCGCAGTATCGTCGGTCAGCACACCGGGCGTATTCGACACAAGGATGCCGCGCTGACGGGCGGTTGCGACATCGATATTGTCAACCCCTGCCCCATAGTTGGCGATCAGTCGCAGCCTTTCACCCGCCCGCCCCAGCAACCCGCCATCAATCGAGTCTGTAACCGTTGGTACAAGTACATCCGCTTCTTGTACGGCCGCTACAAGCTCTTCTCGGGTCATGGGTGCGTCGTCCGCACGCAACCGGACATCGAAAAGCTCGCTCAATCGGGTTTCAACAGCCTCGGGCAACCGTCGCGTAACGACAACACTCAGACGTTCTCTAGGCACCTGTGTACTCCCACTGCTTTGCAAACTTTCGCGCGTCATGGCATCGTGGCGCAGGATAAGGCGGGGCACAAGAACCCCTGGGCATTGATCCAACCTTTTTTCGAAGCAAAATTAACAGGCATAAGAGCAGACTGTCAGTGAGTGTTCTCCTACCAGTAAATCGCCGGATTCTGGCGCTTTTTTCAGTAATTATGCTTGTGCTTGGTCCCTTAGTGGCCAGCGCACAGGATAAGCGCGGCCAGGTCACGAATCTGCCTTTGCCACGGTATGTTTCCATGAAAGCGGCCGAGGGAAACGTGCGCAGAGGACCATCCCTGTCGCATCGAATCGACTGGGTGTTCAAACGGCGTGGGATGCCTTTGCAGGTGACAGCGGAATATGGCAACTGGAGAAAGGTTCAGGACCGCGATGGCGCAGGGGGGTGGGTCCATTACGCCTTGTTGTCTGGCGTGCGCACAGTACTGATCGAATCCGACTTGCTGCCGGTCTATTCCAACCCGGACCCAAACTCGCAGGTCAGTGCGCGGTTTGAAACCGGCGTTGTCGCGCGGCTTGGAACCTGCACGATCGAGTGGTGTCGCATCTCTGCAGGTGGCTATCGTGGCTGGGCCCTGAAATCCAACCTTTGGGGCGTCGATCCCTCAGAGATTCGCGAGTAGCGCTGATCTCAGAGCAACCGGCAATGAAGTTCCCGATCCGCCACTCTCGAACTTGCTTATTCTTGTTATCTGCTTCGGCATTGGGCCGCCCTACGTAAGCAGGAGGCGCAACAAAGGAGTGCAGCGCCAGAAAGACCACATTCGCGACTGCCACTCGCCCTCGTTAAACCAATCGAAAACCTGCTTCCTGTCCGCCTGCCAGACGAATCCTCGCCCGGCCCAGCCGTTCAACATCTGTCCGCAGAGTCATGCTTCATTGGCGGAAGGGCCAATTCACAGCCGTTGCCGTCAAACCATGTTCAACACCTTCTGGCAGGAAGAGGTGCTGCTAACATGACCCGTGAAAGATGCTCTGAATTTTTTTTATAACTGGCCTAATTTTTTACCTGAAAGCTCTTGAACCCTACCAACAACAATCGTAGATAGCGCCTCACCGTTGGGGTGTAGCCAAGTGGTAAGGCAGCAGTTTTTGGTACTGTGTATCGTAGGTTCGAATCCTACCACCCCAGCCAGTTCATCAGATCATAGAACGACAACAGGCTCTTGGGGCTAAACCCTCCGAGAAATGCCCCCGTTTATGCCCCAGCCACCCGAACCACCCGTTAACAATCATAGCGGGTTCTGCGGGGGTGCCCCTCCCACGTTGCGGGGGGAGCGGGTTAGCTGTTCCGAAGTCGAGATTTCTGCATAGCCACAGGTCTATAGCATATCCCAATCGACCCCGTTCGCCTGCCGGTCACGCTCATCCTCAAGGTTATCACGGCGGTCACCGATGGTCAGATGACGCGGGTTCACACAGCGACGGTTATGGCAACGATGCCGGATCGTCGTCAGGACAGCCTTGGGCGGTGGGTGCAAAAGAAAACCCCCGGCGAGAACGCCGAGGGCAGACAGGTACTTCATGGATCAAACTCCTGCAGTTGCTTCTTTATTTAGATGCAAGAGGTTGCTCGGTTTAGATGAAAGCGGACGTTGGGTGAAGACTGGTGAATGACCGGGTTGCGGGACTTAGCGGCCAATAGGGTTCACCGACGCAGTGCCCGTAGCCAGGCTCAGGCTCTCGACCCAGAGCTGTGTATATCTCTCTGCAAGTGAAGTACTTGTACGCCAAAAATAGGAAAGTGGACGTTCCGATTTGAACTATTGGAAAAGCAAGTAGTGTCCGCGACCGCTTATGCATGTTTCGCGAGATTGGCTTGACGTCAGAATCTGAACTGGATGCAGCACAGATCGTTGACCAAGAGTCGCCCTCCCAGATCACGGTCAGTCATGAGACAAGAGTTGGCAAAGTGCGAGTTGCGATCAGACATAATCAACAGAACAGCTTGAGCTTGCGCGACTGGCACACCGATCCATCGGTTGCGAGTGTTTTGGGCATTCTGCATCGCACACAGGCAAGATGGAGGGCCTGTCAGGCACCCGCGATTATCAAATCGCTCGCCTTTTCCCCGATCATTATTGCCGGTGCGTTGGTGTTGCCACTGACGATTTCGGGCATGATTGAACAATCGGCCACGCGCAGATTTTCTAGTCCGTGAACCCTTAGTTTAGGATCGACAACAGATGCCTCAGAGCTTCCCATCGCACAGGTGCCGGTTGGGTGGTAGATTGAGGTCGAATTCGACCTAGCCCAATCCAGCGTAGCGTCATAGTCGTTGCAATTCAGATCTGCTGTTGGTCGAAACTCTTCCGAAATCTTCGAGGCCAGAGGGTCTTTCTTGGCAATTCGCCGCGCGATATTCACGCCATCGACGATGGTTCTGCAATCTGTTTCTGTGGACAAGTAGTTCGGTATGATCTTGACATGTTTGGACGGATCGGGGCCGTTCAAGCGCAACTCCCCCCTGCTTTCCGGGCGCAGCTGGCAGACCGACATTGTAAAGGCCGAGAACGGGTGTACGCCCTCGCCCGGGCTGTCAGCGGACCAGGGTTGGACATGAAACTGTATATCGGGTGTCTCTACATCCGGGCGCGTTTTCATAAAGCCGGTGGCGAGGCTGGCCGCCATTGTCATAGGCCCTGCACGGAACAGTGCATATTTCAGAGCGATGCGCGCCTGATTGAACAGGCTGCGGACTTCATCATTCAGTGTTGGTTCATTGCACTTGAACACCAGGCGCGCCTGTAAATGATCCTGCAAGCCCTTACCGACGCCAGACAGGGTGTGAAGCGGTTCGATTCCGTTTTCTTTGAGGTGGTCCGGGTCTCCAATCCCCGACAACATCAGGATCTGGGGCGAATTGATCGCGCCGCCAGACAGGATAATCTCGCGTCGAACCTTCAGAGTTTGCTCGACCCCTGACCTGTCCCGGTAAACCAGCCCGGTCGCCTTTTTCCCGTCCAAAACCACGCGCGTCACAAATGCGTTGGTGATGATGTTCAGATTCTGACGACTTCGAATGGGTTTGAGATAAGCCACAGCCGCGCTGCAGCGACGGCCGTTGCGGGTGGTCAGTTGGAAATACCCCACGCCCTCTTGTTCAGCACCGTTGTAGTCGGGGTTGAACGGGTAGCCTGCGGCCTGTGCCGCGGCAACCCAGGCGTCGCAGATGGGGCGTTGAATGCGCATGTTCGAAACAGACAAAGGCCCGCCAATGCCGTGAAACTCATCTTCACCGCGTTCTTGATCTTCGCAGCGTTTAAACAGGGGCAAGACATCGTCCCACCCCCATCCCTCATTGCCCATTTGCCGCCAGCGATCGTAGTCTTCTTTCTGGCCGCGGACATAAAGCAGCCCGTTCAGCGAGGATGAGCCACCCAGCACCTTGCCTCGTGGCCAGTCTATGGATCGTCCATTAAGCCCCGGATCGGGTTCAGTGCGATAGCACCAGTCAACCGACGGGTTGTGCATTGTTTTGAAATAACCGACCGGAATGTGAATCCACGGGTTGGTGTCGCGACCGCCAGCCTCCAGCAATGCGACGGTCGTATTGGGATCAGCACTCAAACGGTTGGCAATGACACAGCCCGAAGATCCTGCTCCGACTACCGCATAATCGACTTCCATAACTGTCTCCTCCCGACGCGACTGAAAAAAACTCTATGCAAGATGCGAGAAATATACTAGCCTTTTTTGATACAAAACGTCTCATTAATTGCGATCAGGGAGGTAAGCAATGGAGATCGGTAAGAAACTAAGTGGCATTTCCCGGCGAGATTTTTTTCGTGTGGCCGGGCGGTATGGCATGAGTTCGACACTGCTGGCGGCAGGCGGGTTCGGTGGCGCGATGAGCCTGGCGAATCTGGCGCAGGCAGCCGAATCAACCTATGAAAAGCGCTTCTCGAAAGAGCCAAAGCACACGCTTAAATTCGGCGCATCGGGCTTTAACACCCGCAATCTGCTGATCGAACGCGCCGGCGCGATCGAGTTTGCACGCGATCTGGAAGAGCGCACGGACGGTGAAATTCGGATCGAGTTCATTGGCGATAACCAGATCTGCGGCCAGCTGAGCTGTGTTGAAAAAACCCAGCAGGGCATTGTTGATATTTACGCGGCCTCGACCCAGAACTCGGCTGGAGGCGCGCCGTATCTCAACGTGCTGGACTATGCTTACATGTTCCCCAGCCGGGCAGCGCAGTATCACTTCTTCTACAGCCCGGCGAGCCAGCGCATTCTGCGTGATCCGCTGGAGAAACGGCACGGCCTGAAGTTCCTGTTTACCCACTGTGAATTGCGCGGCCTGCAAATGGGATCGACCTTTGCCGACAAGCCGACCGTCACCAAACTGGAAGAGCTGTTCGGTACAAAGAACCGTGTGACGGGTACACAGCTGGGACGCATTGCGATGCAGCTGTTGAACCTGAATCCGGTACCGGTTGCATGGGAAGAAACTCTGGATGCGTTGAAGACGGGGCTGATCGACGGGGCTGAAACGTGGGCATCGGCCGTCGCATATGCCAACATGGCTCCAGTGGTGTCGCAGTCAGTCAACCTGAAATTCTTCTGCGGCACTGAACATACCTCAATGTCGGCCAAAGTGTTCGACAGTCTGGGCGGGGAGCTTCAGGATGCTGTGATGGAGTCTTCCTACTTTACGCAGGCTTTGATTCAAGGTGCCAATGAAGCGGCTTTGCTGAACACCGTCGGTTTCTCGGAACCGCAGCTGCCTGATACTATCTTCGCCGAAAATGGAGTACGTCCGGCATTCCTGCCAGATGATCAGATCAAACTGGCCGAAGAGATGTGCGCCCCGAACTACAACCCCGAACCTTGGGCGCAGTGGCGTGAGCGTTTGAACAAATGGGCCGGTGGCATCGATACCTATCAGGAAATCTACGACATCGCGCGTGAGATTCCGGCAGACACCCTGCCGGAAAACGTAGAACCTCGCCGTTGGTGGAAAGGCGAAGCCTGATACAAAAGACGAACCGGCCCCAAGCGGGCCGGTTCTATTACACACCGACTGGGAGGACGGGGTACATGTCGTTTTGGGCAGACACAGGCGCGATCTTCAGTGCCTTTCTCAGCCAGGATTCGTTCGAGATTCAATCAGCGCTGGAATCGGACGCCGCATGGGTGTTGGGCGCGGTTGTTTCAGCCATGGGCGGATTCGTGATCATGCTGATCTATCGGACAGTGCCGTTTATCGAGCGCCATCTGGAGCGGTCGGTGATGGTATATTCTTACCTCGCGATTGCGTTGATCATTTTCTGGGGCGTGATCGACCGATTCGTGTTCAACGATCAAGAACCGTGGTCCACCACTATCCCTCCCTTGTTGTTTATGGTGATGGCGTGGTTCGGGGCCACGTACAATGTTCGCCTGCGGACGCATCTGAGTTTCAATGAGTTCCGCACCGCAATGCCTCGAGGCGGGCAGTTGGCCTGTTTGATCCTTGATGCGGTGCTGTGGTTCATCTTTGCGGTGATCGTCATCGTGACGACCACGCGACTGGTTGCGTTATCGGCGTCAAATTTTCAGATCGTTCTCGGCACGGACAATATCATGCAGTGGTGGTTTTTGCTGGCCGCACCTCTTTCGTTCTTTTTGATGATCGGGCGTGTGTTTCAGAACCTCGCCGACGATCTGCAAAACTGGAAAACAGGTGAGCCGCTGATCAAGCAGGCCGTGATCGGAGCAGACTGATGACAGACGGAACTTTGGTTACACTGATCTCACTTGGGGTTACCTTTCTGTTCATGCTGGGCGTGCCGGTGTTTTTGGTCATCGGCTATTGGGTGATCGGCTGCTCATTCGTCCTTGGCTTGACGCTGGACAATATGGGGGCCGAACTGTTGAACGTGTTCAACAAAGGCTTTGCCCTGCTCGCGATGCCGCTCTTTATCCTGACCGGAGACCTGATCAACAAGTCTGGTATTGCCCGAAGGCTCAGCGATTTCGCCTATGCCTGTCTGGGCTGGATACGTGGCGGGTTGGCGATGGCATCGCTTGGTGCCTGCGGGTTATTCGCGGCGATTTCGGGATCAAACTCGGCGACGACAGCCACAATTGGTTCGATGCTGCACCCCGAGATGGTCAAAGGTGGCTATGACGAACGGTTCAGCGCGGCGACCGCTGCGGCAGGAGGTACTGTAGGGATCATAATCCCGCCGTCCATTATCTTCATCGTCTATGGCTTCTTGATGAACCTTCCTATTTCCGAGTTGTTCGTGGCGGGCATTCTTCCGGGCGCGCTCATGGTCTTTGGTATGCAATTCGCGTGCTGGATCATTTGCCGCATGAACGGGTGGGGCCATCTGATCCCTTTGCAGCTCAACCGGGTACTGAAAACGGCATTTGGCGCCTGGCTTGGATTTTTCGCCATTGGGCTGGTGCTGTGGGGCATCTACACAGGCAAGTTTTCCCCGACAGAAGCCGCGGGCGTGACAGTTGGCTTCTGTGTGATCGCTGGTTTGGTCAGCTATCCGATCAACCGGATTATGGGGGCCAGAAACGACATATCGCCAACCGAGAAGAGTTACGCCGAAATGTTCGTGGTCGAAGGCTTTACGATCCCCGAGATCCCCTCGATCGTCATCCGCTCGGCACAGATCACCGGCATCCTCGCGCCGCTGATCGCGATATCAGTTGTGATGCAACAGATCTTGTCATTGCTCGGCGCGCAACAAACCATTGGAGATTTTGTAACCTCGATGGGTGGGTACTATGCGGTTCTGTTCACGTCGATGGTGATTGTCTTCTTCTCGGGTATGGTTCTGGAAAGCCTACCTGTAACCATAATTCTCGCCCCAATTCTTGCGCCAATCGCGGCCTCGGTTGGGATTGATCCAATCCATTTCTCGGTGATCTTCCTTGTGGGGGCGTCCATTGGATTCATCACACCACCTTATGGGCTGAACCTCTATGTGGCTTCAGGAGTAACAGGAGTACCCTATTTCCGGTTGCTTCGGTATACGGTACCCTATCTGGTGGCGCTTCTTTCGGTTTGGATTTTAGTGTCGCTTGTGCCCGATCTGGCCTTGATACTGCTGCCAAATAACTAGACTGTTGCAGGATGGCCGAGACGGAAACACAAGAAAAAGAAACTCAAATACCGACCAACCTCCGCCTCCTGCTGATCCTCGAGGAGGTGGCGCGGCGTGGCGTTTCCGTAAAACCATCGGATCTGATTGAGGCATTAGGTCTGGCCAAGCCAACAATTCACCGTCTGCTGCAAACCGCAGAAGCCGAGGGGTTTCTGCAGCGGGATCTCGATGGCAGATCATATGGCCCGGGACACCGGCTGCGACTGCTATCGGTCAACACCATGTCGTCCGAGCATTTGCGCACTGCACGACTGGCGATCTTGCGCAGTGTGGCTGAAACTGTTGGCGAGACATGTAATCTCGCCATTCCAGACCGCGAGGGCATGATCTATCTCGACCGGGTGGAAACGAAGTGGCCCCTGCGAATTCAACTGCCGGTCGGGACACAGGTGCCCTTCCATTGCACGGCCAGCGGCAAGATGTACCTGTCCACACTACGGCAAAGAAAGCTGGATGGGTTTCTTTCGGCAGGACATCTACAACCACAAACCGAACGCTCGCTGACCGATCCCAAGGCATTGCGATCGGAGATCCGACGTATCTCTGAGAATAGTTATTCCACCGATGACGAGGAATTCATGACCGGAATGACTGCCCTAGCAGTACCCGTTCAGGATGGACAAGGCCGATTGGTAGGCACGCTTTCGGTTCACGCGCCGACACAACGTCATGACGTCAACAGTCTGATGTCGTTTCTGGGCATACTTCAGAAGGGAGCGAAGCAGCTTTCGGCTCTTTTGAGCGAGTGACTAATGCTTCAGATGACAGTCAAAGCGTGATTTTTTTCACCAGCTGCGAATTCGATCATCGACCGGTTTGGAGAATTCTGCACCAGAACGGATGAGAGCGCGATAAAAGTTCCGTGTATTCCGTTCGTTCAACTTTGCAGAGTCGACATTAGCGCACCGCTGCCATTCCTAGCTAGCGCAGCATCTGTCACTCTGGGCTCTAACCAGTTCCTGGCAGTACTACGCGTGTACGTCCGCTCCCCACCCAACCCGCCAGCACCAGCGACCAGTCTTCAGCCCCCGGAATCGATCGTCAGCGGTCGTCTTAGCGGCAGTGAACGGTTGATCTAGCAGTTGGAAATGCCCGTCGCAGAGCTTAGCGAATTAACCATAAGCGTACAAATTTCGCTCGGTTCGTACAAATCGATGTCAATAAGTTTGTCTACTCGCACCGTGTCGAAGATTCACCATCATTTGTGCGGATCCATTGGAAGCGCGGAAAACTAGTTTCCCTTAGAATATTGCTGCTGGCTTTTTTGTATCGAGCCACGGCTGGTTGATGCAAAGGCCGATTCTAGGGTTCGCTCCAGATATGTTGGTTCCGTTCCCAGATCTTCTCGCCAATCAGGCAGTCTGAGGGTGAGGCAAGTTGCGCCTTCATAACCTCTCCTATTGCTGGCGCTGACCCAATTTCCAGTACCAATTTTCTTCGTACGCCCTCCGCAAAGCCCTGCCAGTCAAGCACCGGGACTACGAATGAACCAGGTCCGCCTGTCACACAGTTCTGGTAGTAGACGTCAAGATCGTCGAAGTGCCACTGACTCCCCATACCTTCGCGGGTCATCAGCGGTAACCCAATTATAATAATCGACTTCGACAGTACAGCGTCACGGGCCCGCAAAACCAGGCGGAAGTTGCGAAACATCAGCCGCTGCAGCTGGTGAGGTCCAAACTAGACCCGAAACAAGCACAATCCCGGAAACCAAACCTTTCAACTGGCGCACTGTTTGGGAAGCTGGTTGGAGGCTGGCATCAATTGCATTGATCATACCTGTAGTCCCCGTACTCCAGCCAGTTTGCCGAGCCTTCGCTAAAAATCAGAAATTCGGACCTGTCTTCCCCAAGCAGGGCGACGACAAATCCGGCCGGTGGCTCAGAGTTTCCGAAGTAACTGTAGGCCGTCATGGCTCTGATCCACTCGCCGCTGACTGCCACTCGCGCGTCCCACTCCCCCTCCGGGTTTTCCAAAATCATAGGTTCGATCACGCGTTTTATCGCACCGCCTCCACAATAGACGATGCCTTCGGGTGCTTCATAGGAGGCTCCCTGGCTGGCATCCGAAGCGCACTCAGAACGAAGGGACCGAATTGCCGCGCGGGAACCTTTTAAGTCGAAGATTCCATAGCTGACATCTTGATCAATCATCGACAAATTAACCGATGCATTGGCCGCAAGCTGGTCCAATACAAAACCATAGTCCTGCTGACTATTGAAACTGATCTCGACGGGATAATTGTCAACGATCTGCAACACAGCGTTTTCAGCGCCAACCTGAAATGCCCCAACCTCGGTGGTGCCGTTCTTCAAAAAACGAAAGGAAAGCCCTTGCTTCTCCGCAATGTCCTGGCTGTCCTCATATCCAGCTGGAGCAAAGCGAATACGGTTACACTGAAGCTCTAGCGTCATGTTTCCGGTCTGAATAAATGCATTGGGATTAGGCCCGGAACTGAACGACCACTCCGCCGATGCTGTGGTCGCCATTGCCATCATTAGCGTTCCAATGGAAATCGGTCTGAAACTCATTTTCTCTCTCCATGGTGTTGCGGTTTGCACTTTCATTCAGCAGAGATTCCGACCTGTTGCCCCCACAGCGAGGTCAGGAAGCAGGTGCGCCGTATTCGTTTGCGCCTTCTTGGGAAGGTCGTGTCAGCCACCAGATCATCAGAATCGACAGAACGAATTGCAGAATTGAGACAACGACAATACCGGTCAAGCCCAGGACTGCCGCGGGTCCTCGCAATGCATCGGGGTTTTCGGTCCCTTGCTCCAATACCGAAAAGAACGCCACCCCACCCAGCATAACAAAAAGCGTTGTAATGCTGAGCACCATCGGCAGCAGCAAGTACCAACCAGGTCGTCCTGTATCATGCAGCCTCCGCCAACCGGCGGCTAGCATTGGTATGAGAACGGCCAGTTGAAAAACAGAGGACAGAACCCGAGATCCTTGGCCTGTTTCGGGGTTTGTCCCGAACAGGATCGAATCCAACCCGGCAAAAACGGCACTTACGAGAACCACAAACAAGAAGAACCACCAGTATTCTGTGCGTATAGCCCGCCCGGAGAACTGGAAGTATTTCGAGAAACACGTTTTAACTGCTTCACCGAATCCCATCTTTCATTCCTTTCTCAGTTTCTGTGCGGTCTCAAAACATTTCGCCGCTCAGGAGAACACACTCTCCCCTCTGGGTACTCCCACTTACCTTTTTGTTTGAAAGCAGAAGCCTATCGTACGAGAGCGTAAAGAAGTTTACGCGCGGAAAAAATGTTGATTTATGAAAAAATATATTCGAACATACGAATTCGACACAACTTTTTTTACCTCCGTTGTTGTCGCTGTCGCCCGATCTACCGGGCCCTTCCGACTGCTGGAGTGAGTGCCGGCGGTCGGAAGGCACTTCACAATAATCTGGCTTGGGAGAACACGATGCTCAGACTTAACGTACTCGCCCTCTCTCCCAAGTTCGCTCTAGCTTTTACCAGTGACGTCATACGGCCATCACGCGTTGTTGGCGGCCTCGGTAGTCAACGTAATGTCGTTCTGCCCCACAAGCCCCCCGCGGCAAGTTTTTGGGAAAGGTAGTCAAAGGATCGAGGTGTGTTCTGTTGGCTGCACAGACGCAAAAGCTTCAAACATGCGCATCCAATTTCACTAATTTCAAAGGAACCTGAGGGAGAAAAAAATGACTAACAAGAAGGTTATGATTGCAGGCATGACATGTTTCGCATTGCTTGCAGCCTGCGACGACACGAGTACGTCCAGCGCGTCCGCCGAGCTCACGCCCGCTCAGCAGGCATGTTTACGGGATGTAGCCAACGCGACGAACAATTCGCAAGTCGTGGTGCTCTCATCTGCGTTTAGCGAGGCGGGAACACAAGTTACTGTCGGCGTAGGTGCGGATCGCGCTCCGTGGAATTGCATTGCCTACAGTGATGGCGCGACAGCTGGTATCGAGTTCCTTGGCGACGAAGGCGCATTGTAGTCTGTTTGCTGTGTATCTCGAAAGCACCAGTCGTGATCAAATTTGAATAACGGCAAGCTTAGACATTCAAACCTCGTAATAGGTTTGGGTTTTAACATGCTCAATCATGCTAAGGTTGTAGAAAATGCCCGTAACCAACTCGGTTGTAATTGCGATCATTTGCACTTTTGTGGCCATTGTTTCAGTTCCAAAATACAGCATTGCACAAACTTGGGACATAGCATCACAGCACTCTGTCAGCGGCGTAACGGTGTATGATTCAGATGAGCTGTTAACTTTTGCCGGTCAGTTGGCCTTTGATCGGTCAGGGCGCATCACAGCGGTGGAGGTCGCATCAACGATCACGCAGATCTACCGAGAAGACGGCTATTTTTTGGCTGAGGCCTGGCCTGGCCCCGATGGGCAGAGCATTGTTGTTGATGAAGGGCGTATTCAAACCATCGAAATTGAAGGTGTAGATACGCGCACGTTCCAAACCTTGGAAAAGATCTTTCGCCCCCTCACCACCGCATATCCAATAACTCTCAAACAATTTGAGCGGGCGGTTATGTTGGCTGAGGACATACCTGATTTGGAATTGTCGACCGAACTTGATTATCCGGATCAGGCAGGTGCTAGGCTGAGAGTATTGGGAGAGCCTCTGCGCAAACAAGCCGGGAGTGCGACACTCGACAACCCTCCGCGTGAGCTTGGAGAAGCGCTCAGCTTCTATGTCGTACAAGAGTTTTATTCGACGCTGACCGTCGGGGATTTACTGCGCTTTGAGGGATCAGGCAATTACAATTGGGACAAAGACGACGAACACTCTTTGTGGGGCGCTGTTACCTATCGCACGCCGCTGAACAGCAATGGTCTCTACGGTGAGATTTTCTACGGCAACATAAACGCAAAACGTGACCTCTCGGGGGATTTTGCAAGAACGGATATTGACGGCGAGAACTTCACCGTCGCGATGGGTTACCCCGTGATCCGCGATGTAGCCCGATATGGATATTTTCTGCTGGATTATCGCCTTTCAAAAGCGGACTCAGTCAGTGGCGGCGTTCCATTGTCCAGTGACGCGAGCGTTGTTGGTCTTACGTATCTTTACGGGCAAAACTATCCAAAAGGGCAAGCTCTGGAAGCGGGGCTAACCTTATCTTTTGGTGACAATGACAATGACACGACAGACGCAAATTTTGACGACGGAGACTCTTCGTTCTGGCATCTGCGGGGCGGCATCGGATACGAAAGCCCACTAACGGCTTTGGCACCCAACACAGCTTGGCGCACCGAGATCTGGGGCCAGTTCACAACCGACCGGCTGCCCTCGGTCGAGGAGTACTTCCTTGGTGATCGTTATGCTTTGCGCGGATATCGTTTCGACGAAGTAGACGGTGATTCCGGGATTTCCGCGATTTTCGAAGTGTCGCACTCCTACTTTCCAAGTTCCCAAAGCATTCATCGCTTAACGCCTTTTGTCTTTTTCGACGTGGGTTACATCTCGAACAATGACCCAGCGAGTTTTGAAGTTGATAATGCTACACTGGCATCGACAGGTCTGGGTTTGGACATTGAGTTTAAGCAAAACCTATTCCTGTCCGGATATGTCGGTGTCCCTTTGAGAGATGGCCCTTTGACCGACTCAGGCGATCCTGGCGCGTATCTTGCTCTGACAACAAGTTGGTGAGGATGTTATGAAACGGAACTGCATTGTTTTACTTACCGCAGCTTGTTTGGGCGCAGAGCTGGCCGCTACGCAGGTCGTCGCGCAGGGAAATCATTTTGGGTGGTGCCGTGGCGTAGGGAATCCGCACCAGTCGAGCCAAGGATGTGGGCAGGCCGGTGGGCAAGGGGCAGGCAATCAAATTACCGGCCCAACGCAGCCGGTGGCAAATCAGTTGCCGCCTAAAGGAACACAGCAAACGCCCACATCAGTTACTGTTCCAGTCCTTGCGCCGGGCGCGGTCCCGAACGCAATTCCCGGTCAGGTTCCTATTGCGACACCAATAGCGGTTCCAGGTCAGGTTCCCACGCCGGTCCTAGCGCCGACCCTAGTTCCGCCTTTGACACCAAACGCGACACCAAACCGGGTTCCGACAGCTGTTCCAAATCAGGTTCCCTCATTGGCTACCGGTCCTACCGCGGTGCCGCCGCAAGTTCCGACTGCAACTCCCAATCAAGTTCCGATAGCTATCCCTGGCCAGGTTCCGCCTCAAGTTACTGGCCCGACGGCTGTGCCGCCCCTTGTGCCAACAGCAATACCCAACCAAATACCAGTCGCAGTGCCAGGTCGTGTTCCGCAACCCAGCGGCACTACAGCGACGCCACCGCTTGTCCCAACCGCAACCCCCAATCAGGTTCCCACCGCGGTTCCTGGCCAGGTTCCACAGTTGACACCAAAACCTACGGCAACTCACGTGGCCGTCCCAGGACATCCGAAGCCACAAGGCGTCGTGACAATCATGCGCCCAAAGCCGAGGCCGACAACCGGTACTGTTCAGCAACCTGGCACAACACAAGTGACCCACCATTTAACCCACCAACGTAATTCAAAGAAACACGATCACGTCGCAGCAACACCTGGACGGCATGACCCGCACGACCTACCGAGATTCCGCAACGCGGCGGCCAAGGAAAACTGGGAATGCGTTGCCAGCGGATTTGGACAGCGCCGGTATGACGCTGGGCGGGGCGTGTTACTGAACAACGGAGCATTGCGGCACCTCGGAAACGTGGACGCAATGGCCCGGGATGTACCTGCTCGTCATCCAAAACACTCTGGGTGCATTATTTCGGTCAAACGAAAGCAGCGCTGAAGCTCGCTGGGTAGGTTTTGCTCGGGTAATGAGATTAATCGACCAATAGTTCGTCAATTGTCATCTGGAAAATTGGATTTCGTATTGCCTTTAATCCCTGGCGCTTACGTTGGCTGATGTAGCCCAACAATGCTCCGTACCCAAATTTACTTCAAATAGGCCAACAATCTAAAGCGCCGCACTTCCACGAAGAGCCTCCGACCATCTGGGCCGGTCAAATTAGGCAAGCGAAACTTTGAACGGTAACTTTGCAAAGTCAGCTTTCTGCGCAAAGCCGCCGTTAGCAACGACAGTTGCTGCAATCGCGGCGAATGTCGGCTCAGTGGCCACCTGCTCAATGCCCGCTTCGGTTTGCATGAAGATCGCGGCTGGGAATATTTCTTGCGACATAATCTGCCTTGAGTATTTCGTCAGGCGTGCCTTCAAAAAGAACATTGCTGGAAAACTCGCCGTCTATCACCGCTTTGAGAAATGTAAGTTGCTCTTGATTTAGTTGCATATGTTTTTATCAGCTTCTTTGATTTCAAGATTTTGGATTGCTTTTTCGAGCTCTAACAAGGGCCTAGACCACTCGCTCATACCCAATGTTTCCCAACTCGCAACAGAAGTAGGCCAGTGACCGTCTAAATCGGACGCTGTATTGAAGGCTACGGAAACCATCGAATTGTTTTGGCGTAACCCCGTCAGTAGGCAGCTTCGCCTCGTTGGGTCTTCGCTATCGAGTACTAGGCCTTGGTCGCAAGATGCCTTGACAGGCGAACCAAACAACTTTGCATCTTTAGGAACAAAAAGCTTGGTGCCGGATTGAAGCTTTCTGTTCTTTGGATGGGTCCCCATCCAACTTTCGAAATCCTCCCATATCCCAGCGTAGAGCCTGAGCTCGCGAATTTTGTAAGGCGATTTCTGACCAAGGAGTGTGTCCAGCAGAGGTGGCTGCCTTCCGTAAGGGCCAAAAACAATGGCTTTGGCCTTCAACGGCGCTTCATCGAAAATCTTCTGGAGTTGTTCCGGTGTCATTCGATCCATGGATCGAAAATCTTTCAACGATCCATCGGGCTGTATGATCTGCAACTGTGGTACCAACGGCACAGTCATATGTTGCTCACCCAGACACACAGCAAGGTTGCTCGGCGCAGGGGTCTCAACGATGCTGTTTTCAGCTATCCCGGTTGACGCCATGAATGTGCCTGTAAGCAAAGCAGTAGCGGGGATCAAAGCTCCAAATCTCATATAATCGACCCTCTCGTTTTACTGACAACCTATGGCAGAGGTTATGTCAGGATCTTCTCCTTAAGCAATTTTCACGTGTTGTCGAGATAGTCAATCATAATCAATGACTTCTAATACCTTTATGTGCGCAGCTAGGGGACCAAGAGTCAGGAGATATTGGCAACGCGACGACCTGAAAGACTAGGCTCAGGGCTCATAGCCAATTGGTGATCAAAGCAGCGAGAGCGATTGCTGAGAAGAAAACCTTGGGACACCTGTCGTACCGCGTCCCCACACGGCGCCCGTCCTTCAATCTGCTAAACATGATCTCGATCCGATTGCAGCCTGGGATGCACACGCTTGTCCCTCTGACTTTCAACGCGTCTCTGAACCAATCGGCATCATAACCGACCGCGATCACCCAGCAACCGTTCGACATTACTGGTCACGGAATAAGCTGTTCTGACGGGAGAATTTTCAACTACGTAGACAGCCATGCACGAGGTTGCGCGAGAAGTTCCGTTACCGTTAGCCGAACAGGCTTCTGGGCCTACGACATCAATCCGTCGCCACATTGTACTTCGCATTATCGCCTCCGGCCAGCGCTATTGCATTGCTTGTCCCATAGTAGACGTTCGTGCGCCTTGCAGCATCGGTCAAAATGGGCTCGCACCGGACCTTCTCTGCGGCTTGCACCAACTTGCGGTTAGAGCCCTTATCAGACATTCGACATCGCCTAAGTGTTCGCTCATGCAGCGGGCCGCTAGCCGCGCATTCCGGACGTTCAGAACGAGGTGGCAAAAAGCAGGTGAGCGGGACAAAGGGTGAATTCGCTGCGTTTGCACCAAGGTCTGCAATCTCGAGTAACCGGCCGCACGTGTGCGGCCGATCTTTCGATTTTACCGATCAGTGAGGAGATTTTCAGGTTGGTTCCGCTTCACCGGGGGGTGGGACGTTCAGCCGGTTTCACCAAATCCTTTCGGTACTGGCAGGTCAGGCAAGCTTGCCGCACGTTTCTGCAAGGCCCGCCCGATGACCACGCGGCTGATTTCCGTCGTCCCGTCCACGATCCGCAGCATTTGTGCAAGACGGGACAAACGATCCAGACCATAAGGCTGCAACAGCCCCATGCCGCCCAGCACTTGCGTGCAGGTATTTGCAGCCTTCACTGCGGCATCTGGCACAAACCGTTTGGCATGGGCGGCCATCAGTGGGCCCTCGGGCGTGCCAAGGGCCTTTGCCGCCTTGCGGTAAAGCAGTTTCGAGGCTTCAAGATCGGTCGCAACTTCGCCCAGCATCCACTGGATCCCGTCCAGATCGAGGTTCTTGCCACCGAACATCTTGCGGTTCTTGGAATAGGACAGCGCCGTATCCAATGCGGCTTGCATCAATCCACAACATCCTGACGCGATTGAGACGCGGGCGATGTCGATCGCCATGAGTGAACCTTGCAGGCCCTGGCCAATGGGCAGGATGATGTTGTCTCCACTCACCACGACCTTGTCCATGTACATCTCGGCCAGAGGCAGGAAGCTGTAGGACGGGGTATCATAGAGCGGTCCAAAGCTGAGGCCCGGCGCGTCGGCGGGAATGGCGATCATCGCCATATCCTTGTGGCCGAGTGCGTCACTGGTTTTGACCACGGTGAAATAGATATCAGCCTCGGTCGCCAGGCTGACCCATGCCTTCGCACCGCTGATCGTCCATGTGCCGTCGTTATTGATCACGGCTCGCGAATACATGTTTGTGGCATCCGATCCGGATTGCGGTTCGGTCAGTGCAAAGTTCGCCAGTTTGCGGCCCGAGGTCAGATCCCGTGCCCATTTTTCCTTGAAGGCATCTGTGCCATAGCCGCAGCCCGCGAAGGTGCAGATGTTATGCATCGACAGGGCAAAAGCATAAGCGCCATCTCCGAGCCCCAGCTGTTCGTAGACCTGAATGCCCTCTGAAAGTGGCAAGCCCTGGCCGCCAAACTCTTCGGGGGCGTAGAGCCCGGTCAGGCCAGCGGCCCCGGCCTTGTCCGACGCATCACGGGGCCATGTCTTCGTGGCGTTCCAGGCGTCCACATTGGGCAGGATGACCTGCTCGGCGTGGTCGCGTGCGGCCTGGAGTATGGTGGCGAGTTTGTCTGACATTGGTGGATCCTTTCAATGGCGATTGTTCTCAGATGACGCCACAACCCGGCAATAGTGGATGGCCAGACTGATGAGCTATGAAGGCGAAACTTCAGCTGAAAATGCTTCTATGCGGCAAGATTTAGCGAGCCAGCCCGTTAAGCTCTATCTCGTGCGCTGACAGATAATTGTCCAAAAGTGACAAATGGCAGCTTATGTTTGTGATTTGCGGTATGAGCTGGGCGTGCTTCCGGTCCAGCGTTGAAAGGCCCGGTGGAAATTGGCCGCCGACGAAAATCCGACATCATGTGCGATGGCTTCAACGCTTTTGCGCCCCGCCTGAAGATCACGGATTGCGATGTCGCGCCGCAGGGCATCCTTTATGGCCTGAAACGACGTGCCATCCGCGTGTAGCCTGCGGATCAGGGTGCGCGGGGTCATGTGCATTGCGGATGCAGTCTGTGTTAAGGTCGCCGAATCCCAACCTGTCTGACCCAGATACGTGCGCACCCGCAGCGATTGGGTGTGTTCGCGGGAAGAGGTAAAAATCCAGTCTCGCGGCGCGTTTTGCAAAAACCGGTCAAGATCAGCTGTGCTTCGAGTCTGCACAGGGCCCATTACATTCGGATCAAACGCGATGGCGGTGGCGGGTTGGCCAAACCGCAGCGGTGCAGGAAAGATAATCGCGTAATCCTGATCAAAGTCCGGTCGATCAAACGCGAAATCAACGGCCTTAACCGGAATCTCATGCCCTGCCAGCCAAGACATGAGCCCGTGGGCAAGTTTGAGGATCAGCATATGCCCAAACCGCTGAAGCGGCACTTCGCCTTGTGGTTTCAGGGTAAGCACCAACGCGTTGTCGGCGTCCTCCAGATCAAACTGGTAATCATCCAGCAACAAGTTCCAGAACGTTGAAAACCGGTAGAGCGCCGATGCAAGAGACGTGGCTTCCCTGACAGTAGTCAGAAGATGTTGTAGGGCCCTCGGCCGGACGGGTCTGCTCCAAAGCCCCATCATCTCATCACCGGTCTCAACTGCGGCAAGTTGATAGAGGCAAACGATCTGATCCAGCGTGACGCGACCATTCGGCGAGCGCGTATCCGCGTTCAGACCGGACCGGCTAAGCAGCGACGCCATCTGCGCCTCTGGGCATAGGGCACGCAGCGCTGCCAGCCAGTCATCGACAAACTGGCTGGAAACCGTGGAAAGGATCGTTGGCGTGACATTGGTCATAACGCCTCAGGAGGTATCACCAATTCCGGTCGACATGAAATGCAGGCTTGCAGATGGCGGCTTTCCCAGATGACAGAATGTCAATGTCTCAACCAGATAACGCTCTGCTTGAACTCATTTCAGTGGGGTCAGGCGACTTCGAACAACGCTGCGGCCCCCATGCCTCCGCCAACACACATGGAGGTCACCACGTATTTTACGCCACGACGCCTCCCCTCAAGCAGAGCGTGCCCGACTTGTCTCGCACCTGTCATGCCGTAGGGGTGGCCAATCGATATCGCACCGCCGTTCACGTTGTAGATTTCGGGATCGATCCCAAGGTGGTCGCGGCAATAGAGAACCTGGCAGGCAAAGGCTTCGTTAAGCTCCCAAAGGCCGATGTCTTCGATGCGAAGACCTGCATTCTTAAGCAGCTTTGGAATGGCATAGATTGGGCCGACCCCCATCTCTTCCGGTGCGTTTCCTGCAACAGCCATGCCGCGATAGATACCTAGCGGTGTGAGGCCCCGCTGCTCAGCCATTTTGCCTTCCATGAGCACACACGCCGAGGCACCGTCAGAAAGCTGGCTTGCGTTTCCGGCAGTGATCACGCCTCCTTCGACAACCGGGTTCAGCTGGCCAAGTGTTTCGGCCGTCGTACCCGGCCTGTTGCCTTCGTCTTTTGACAAGGTCACTTCTTCCAGGGTTTCCTCTCCGGTTTCGCGATTCTTGACCCGCTTTATCGCAGTGATCGGGACAATCTCGTCATCAAAGGCGCCAGCAGCCTGAGCCCGGGCCGTCCGACCTTGGGAAAGTGCAGCATATTCATCCTGGGCGTCACGACTGATCCCATATGCCTGCGCCACATTTTCCGCCGTCATCAGCATCGGCATATAGGCATGTTCAGATTGGGCGATAACGTTTGGATCTTTCTCATCGCCCGCCCATTTCAGATAGGCATTCTGCAGGGTGGAAATATTTTCCTGCCCGCCTGCCACGGCGACATTCTGACCATCCACAATGACCTGCTTTGCGGCCGTCGCAATGGCCATCAACCCGGAGGAACATTGCCTGTCGATCGTCTGTCCTGCCACCGTATTGGGAAGGCCCGCCGCCAGCGCCGACAAACGAGCGACATTCATGCCTGCTGTCCCCGCCGTAAGGACCGATCCGATGACGACATCTTCGATCGAACCGGGGTCCACGCCTGCACGTTCAACAGCGTGCTGAATGGCGTGCCCCATCATGGTAGGGGATTTGATGTTGTTCAGCGCACCCTTGAAGGCAACCCCAATCGGGGTTCGGGCGGTTGAGACGATAACGGCTTCTCTCATGATTTTTCCTTTTTGGCATCAAAAAACGCGGTAAGTGTCACGCCCGAGGTTGCGAGTTCTTCCAACAAAGGCGCAGGCGTGAACCACATCTCGCCATAGGCGCCAAGCGACTGCCGATAGTGGTTCATGCGTTCCAGAATCTGGCTCAATCCAATCTCGTCGGCGTAGTGCATCGGGCCGCCGCGCCAGTTTGGAAAGCCATAACCATTGACCCAGATCAGGTCGCAATCACCCGGGCGCGTTGCAATGCCCTCTTCAAGGATGAGAAAGCCCTCGTTGATTAAGGGATAGAGGGATCGCTCAAGGATTTCCTGATCGTCGATGTCCCGGGGCGTCACTCCATGTAAGTCTGCTAACTCGGCGCTGATTTGAACAACCTCGGGATCTTCAACTCGTGTCCGGCCGTCGTAGACATAGCTTCCTCGCCCGGTTTTCTGGCCCAGTCGGCCCAACTCAAACAGTTTGTCCTGCACAGCCTGGTAAGTCGGGTCATGTGCGATTTCACTTCGCCGTTCCTGGCGTACGCGTGCGCCCACATCGACCCCGGCCAGATCTGCCATCGCGTGAATGCCCATGGCCATGCCGAAGTTCTCAAGGACGTCATCCACCTGTTTCGGCGTCGCCCCCTCAAGAAGCAGACGAGAACCTTCGCGGAAGTATGGCTCGAGCATCCGGTTTCCAACAAAGCCGTAGCACACGCCAACCGTGACAGGGAGCTTTCGGATCTTCTTTGCGACTGTGATTGCTGTTGAAATGACATCCGGAGCGGTCTTGGCGCCGCGCACCACCTCCAGCAAGCGCATGACATTGGCCGGGCTGAAGAAATGGAGACCAATCACATCCTCCGGACGGGATGTGACCGCGGCGATTTCATCAAGATCCAACGTCGATGTGTTTGAGGCCAGTATCGCGCCGGGTTTGGCGTGCTGGCCCAACGCTTCGAAAATCTGGCGTTTGACATTCATGCTTTCAAACGCCGCTTCAATGATCAGGTCGGCCTCTGCGAGGTCGCCGTAGCTGAGCGTCCCGGTGGCGTTGGATACGATGGCCTCTGCCCGATCGGCACTGAGCCGCCCTTTTTGAGCCGCACGCTGAAAATGCTCCCGGACCTTTTCCAGCCCCTGTTCGAGCGCGCCTTGCGTGGTTTCAAGAAGCGTGACCGGATATCCCGCCTGCAGAAAGGCGATGGCAATGCCGCGCCCCATTGTTCCGGCACCGATCACGGCGACCGATGAAATGTTACGTGGTCGGTCCGCACGGGTAACTCCCGGAACCTTGGTGCATTCACGCTCTGCAAAGAACAGGTGCCGCCCCGCGCGCGATTGAGGTGTGTCGAGCAGTTCAGCGAAACCTGCCTTCTCTTGTGCCAACCCCTCAGCCAGCGGCAATTCGCACGCGGCCTCGATGGATACCAAGCATCGTTCAGGTGCGACAAGGTTTTTGGACGTGTGCGCTATCTGGTCTCGGAAACCCGCGAGATAACCCTTCGGATCGGGGTGTGTGACGGTCATATCCGCGCAACTGCGTTTCGGATCGCCCTCATGGCTGACACGGGTGGCGAAGTCCAAAACATGCGCGCGAAAATCCTGGTTGTTTTCAAGCAGCGCGTCGACCAGCCCACAAGACAGGGCATATTCGCCTTTCACGGGATCACCCGAGAGGATCATTTGCGTTGCCGCTTCCAGACCGGCAATCCGGGGTAGTCGTTGGGTGCCTCCGGCACCAGGCAGCAGCCCCAGTTTGATCTCAGGTAGGCCCATCACGGCATCCGGCGTGGCGACACGGTAATCACAGGCAAGCGCGATCTCCAGCGCACCACCCATAGCGGGACCTGCTATCGCGGCGATAATGGGTTTTTTGCTGGTTTCAATCGTTTCACACAGGGCTGGCAGGTCCGGCTTGTCCCAAACTGCCCCGGTACGGAACTCGACGATGTCAGCGCCGCCGCAAAAGAGCGGCAGAGCCGAGCATAGAACGATAGCTTTGACCTGTTCATCGGCGTCCAACTCGTGGATGGCCGAGGAAAGCGCCTGTCGCATCTTGAGACCAAGAGCGTTCACTGGCGGGGCATTCAGCTCAATGAAAGCGACACCCTCGGTGTGTTTAATGGAAATCATGTTTGGAAACCTCAATTGGACTGTTTGGCAAGATCTTGTTCGATCTCTGCCCAATCGTCGAAGTGGATTACGTTGCAGGGTGAATTCACGTTCTCGAGCCAGACAAAGACGGAGATGAATGGCTGGTCATAGACCCGGGTGGCGTGGGGATCGCCCGCCGCGTTCCAGATAAGTGATCCAGCCGGATAATCCTGCCAGTCACGGGTGCCAAACCGCCAACCAGATTTCTCGGACAGGTTCAGGTACAGCTCTGGCGCGTCGTGGTTGTGGTCGCGATACAGCGTCCTTGGTCCCAGCATGAAAATGCCAAGGTTGAAATCGAGATGGTGATATCCACATGCATCCGGCCCGATCAGCAGAGTATGTAGGTTACACTTTGTGTATCCCTCGCCCAATTCGGCACCAGGGGGATAGAATTGGGCGTTGTCTTCGCGCCAGATTAGATCATCCTTGGCCGCTTTCAGACAACCTGCGATTTCCTGCAATTCGGGGGCGACAATCCCGGCGATGGCGTTCTTCAGTACCTCATCGTGCCGGGTTCCTTGGGGAGGTAAGTCAATGAGCTTCTCATCGGACAGGTCCATGGCTGCCAGCTTGTCCAACGTCAGATCAACGCCGCGCGTGGCAGCTCTGTGAGCCTGCAGATAGGTGACAATGGATTGAATAAGCGCCTGAATACGACGTTGTTTGTCTGTCATGATTTTAGGTCCGAGCGCGTTGAAATATCTTGCCGCACGAGTTTCTTGTCGAGCTTGCCGACGCTGGTTTTAGGTAGGCGGTCGACAAAGATTATCTCGTCTGGAACTGCCCATTTTGAGATCTCGCCTTCACCGACACGCGACTGGATTTCTTCCATGACTCTCAAGCGCACAAGATCCGGGTCGGCATCCTTTGCGGCTTGAGCAACCAACACTGGCCTTTCGCCCCATTTCGCGTGCGGCAGCCCGATTGCTGCGACGTCCTCAACGCCGCTGCAAGACGATGCTATGTTTTCCAGTGCCAGTGAGGATATCCATTCGCCGCCGGTCTTGATCACATCCTTGAGGCGGTCAGTAATCTGCAGCGATCCATTCTCGCGGATATACCCAACATCCCCGGTATGCAGATACCCACCGTCCCAAAGCTCATCCGAGGCTTGCGCATTATCCAGATAGCCTTGTGTCAACCAGGGCGCCCGAGCAACAACTTCGCCGGTTGTTTCGCCGTCATGTGGGGCGTCCTGCATATCCGGTGTCACAACACGAAGGTCGACAAGAGGGCCGGGAAAGCCGGTTTGCGCCTGCATCTCGGGGTCATTGCTGGACAAATCGGCCACCGTCAGAAACGGACAGGTTTCGGACATCCCATAGGCCGCATGCAAGGATATGCCTGCCGCCGCGGCGCGGTCCTGCAGGCCTCGCGGCAAAGCGGCCCCGCCAATGATCACTTTCCATCTGTCCAGGTCAATTTGTGGGCAGCCCGGATGGTCGAGCACCATTGACAGAACCGTGGGCACGCAGTGTGAAAAGGTGACGTTTTCGTCTGCAATCAATCGCAAGATTGTGTCAGGGTCATATCGACCGGGATAGACCTGACGCAGCCCCAGCATCGTTGCGGCATATGGAAATCCCCAGCCGTGGACGTGAAACAAGGGCGTCAGCGGCATGTAGACGTCGCCGCGATGAAATCCGGCATTCCCGGGCCATGCGCCGAAACCTGCGATCAAGCCCAATGTGTGAAGGACCAACTGCCGGTGTGAATAGCTCACCCCCTTGGGATTGCCGGTGGTCCCGGTCGTATAAAACAGGGTTGCCGTTTGGTTTTCATCGAAGTCCGGGAAGTCAAAGCAGCCTGGGGCTTTGCCTATCCACTCTTCATACCCTTCTCCGTCTCCAATCGGCACGATGATGATGTCCCGATCAAAGCCCGATTTGATACCCTCAATGAGCGGCATGAAATCGCGGTGCACGATGATCAGATCCGGTTGCCCATGGTTGATCGTATAAAGAACCTGAGCAGGAGACAGACGCACGTTGATCGTGAAAAGGGACGCGCCCATCATCGGGATCGCGAAAAAACACTCAAGATAACGGTGCGTATCCCAATCCATGACACCGACGCGCATGCCCTCATGTATCCCGCTCGCCTTTAAAGAATTGGCAAGTTGGCGCACGCGTTTGCCCAAGTCCGCGTAGCTCAGTCGCATTTCGGTGCCGCTGACGATCTCTTGGCTGGCTGACGCGAGCTGGGATCCGGCCAGCAAGTGTTTAATCAGCAACGGATAGCCATATGCATTTGGCGAAGGTGAAAGTGGTGGCATGAAGGTGGAATCCCATAACATCTCTATCTGCTAATCTGGCATTTCTCACCCAGTTGAAGAATTGAAAGAAATTTCCTTTCATCAAGAAATTCTAACCGATCACATCGCACCGCGAATTGCGTGCTACCCCCTGACAGGTTATGAAAAAGAGTATCAATACCCTGCTATATTCGCGCCCGTCGTCGGATAACTCTGCTTGAGGGTAAGCAGAATTGATTTCATAGAGGAGATGCAGCAATGACCACTCACATGCCCACGCTGGTTTCACTGCGCGCTTTTGAGGCGGTGGCGCGTCACAAGAGTTTCCGAAAGGCCGCTGACGAGATTTGTGTGACGCATGCGGCAGTCAGCCACCAGGTCAAAGCATTAGAAACAACAATCGGTGTTAAACTACTGGAACGCACAAGCCGTTCGGTCGAGCTAACACCGGCTGGCGAGCAATATTACCCGCCAATACGCGAACACATTCAGGGAATCATCAAAGCCACTCGGCGCATCCAGACACCTGAGGAACCGGACGTGTTGCTCGTTCAGTCCTACGCAAGTTTCAATACAATGTGGTTACAGCCCAGATTGGCAGACTTTCTTCAGGATAATCCGGACACACGCGTGCGCATCGTCTCTACCTTTGAAGACGGTGATTATGACATGCACCGGTTCGATGTGGGCGTGTTCAACGCGCCACCATTTGACAAACGGTTTGACTATAGCCCCTTGTTCGAAACGGATATCTACCCGGTATGTGCTCCGGAGGCCTTGAAAGCCGCAAGCGGTGGAATGCCGCTGGAAGAGCTAAGAAATTTCCTGTTGCTGAGTGTCCCAAACACATGGAATGAGCCGGATGACTGGGACTGCTGGTTGGATGCGGCGGGCTTAGATCGCGAAACGATGAAATTTGGCTCTGTTTTCGACAATTACCCGCTGGTCCGTGAAGCTGTTCTAAAAAATCACGGTATCAGCGTCGCAAGAGCACCGTTTTGCACGCGTGACCTTGAAAGGGAGCGCCTGGTCAAACCGTTTGATATTTCGGTGCCCGAGCCAGGCAGCTGGTATCTGGCGACGCAAAAAGAACGTGCACCCAACCCAAAGCTCGATACGTTTGTTGACTGGCTGTTCGAACAGATCGAAGCCGACCCAACCATGCGGCTATTTCGGGCCTGATCTGATGAATTCCAGCTTTGTCGTCAGCGCGCGTCAGGACTGACGTGCGCCTGCTTCGGATGCGACGCGAGGGACGAGTGCGCGAACCAGTTCAGTCATATCCAGTGAGCCGACTGTCTTCTCCCCATCCTTGACGACATAGGCGTGTGACGTATCCCCGCCGGACCGCGCGATCATGCTTTCGAGCGTGTCGTTCACGTCCACTTCGCCATGGGCATCTTCTGGCACTTGGCCACCGTCCAGCGGGGTCATGATCGAGCGGACCCGCAGAACCCGTGCTCGGTTGATGTCGCTCACGAAGTCTTCGATGTAAGGATCGTTGGGGTTCAACAGAATATGCTGCGGCTCGCCCTGCTGCACGACAAAGCCGTCTTTAAGGATCACAAGGTGATCGGCCAGCTTCAACGCCTCATCTAGATCGTGAGTGATGAAGATGATGGTCTTGTGCAGCTCTTTTTGCAGCTCGAGCAGCAGGTCCTGCATGTCGGTTCGGATCAGTGGGTCAAGAGCCGAGAAAGCCTCGTCCATCAGCATGATCGGTGTGTTCGCGGTCAGCGCCCGGGCAATGCCCACACGCTGTTGCATCCCACCGGACAATTGCGCTGGATAATGGTTCTCGAACCCGCTCAGACCCACGCGATCCAGCCACTTGGCGGCTTCACGGTCGCAAGTCGCCTCGTCCTCGCCGCGCACCGAGAGCGGCATGCCTGCGTTCTTCAGCACGGTTTTGTGCGGCAATAACGCGAACTTCTGGAACACCATCGACATCTTTTCCTGTCGAGCATGGCGCAACCCGTCCTCGGACAGTTGCATCACATCCTCACCCTGCACGATGATCTCGCCCGCAGTGGGTTCGATCAATCGGTTCAGGTGGCGGATCAGCGTGGATTTGCCCGAGCCTGACAGGCCCATGACAACTGTGATTTCGCCCGCCTGCATATCGACGTTGATGTTGTTGAGACCCAATACGTGCCCGTGCCGTGCCAACAATTCTTCCTTGCCCATGCCTCCTTTGACATGCTGCAACACGTCCTTGTCGCGGGTGCCAAAGATTTTATAGAGCCCGGACAGGCTGACCATTGGTTGTGTCATCGAACAGGCTCCTTAGTGTTTGACTTGGGTTTTATCGACCCGTGTGAGAGCTGCTTTGGACACGCGATCAAGGATCACTGCGAGCAGCACGATGCCGATGCCAGCGACGATGCCCACACCCAGTTCAAGGTTCCGGATACCGCGCAACACGTTCACGCCCAGACCGGGTGCCGAAACAAGAGAGGCGATCACGACCATGGCAAGGCTCATCATGATGGTCTGGTTTATTCCGGCCATGATATTGGGCAACGCCAAAGGGAGTTGCACCCGCAACAGTTTCTGGCGATCTGTCATGCCAAAGGCATTGGCCGCCTCAATCACGTCCCTGTCGACAAGCCGGATGCCCAGATCGGTCAGGCGGATCACAGGGACAATCGCGTAAAGGATGATTGCAATCCCGTAGAGTTTGGATTCCGTGACCGAGAACAAGAAAATCAGAGGGATCAGGTACACGAAGGTCGGCAGGGTCTGCAGCAGGTCGAGTAACGGAACCACGCTTTTTTGCAATCGGTCAGATTTCGACATGGCAATGCCAATGGGTACACCGAACAGCACCGATATCGTCGTACATACAAAGATGATCGACAGAGTCTGCATCGCCACATCGTAGTGGTCTACGACGGCCAGCAGCATAATCGAGACGGCGACGAAGATCGTCACAGGGCGCGAACGCGACGCGTACCAGGAAATCGCCACCAGAAGCGGGACCATGATGAACCATGGCGTCGCTTCAAACAGCCAAAGTGCGCCATCCAATATCCAGCTCAATGGCTGTGTGATCGGGTCCAGAACGGTTTTCAGGACCGGTTTGGCTGCCAGAAACCCTTCTTCGATCCCGTTGGTTACATCGCGCGACTGCCATATGCGGTTGCAGCTTTCGTGCAGATTATCAAACGAGGGAATTGGAATGAGCGGCCCAGAGGCCTCTTCTCCTCCTGCTTGCGCCGCAAGGTCCGCCAGCGAAAGAGGCGCTTTGTCATCTGACGTGCCACACCATTCGCTCAAACCCAATGCGCTGAATAACTTGTCATAGAAGGCCATTTATCCCACTTTCCGATCAACTTCAGTGCGTTAGGGGCATCGCTGAGGATGCCCCTGTCCATGCAGTTTACTGCAGCAATGCGGAAAGTTTGTCGCGCGCAGCATCGTTAAGCCACGCCCCCCAGACATCCTTGTAGGTTGTTAGGAAATGCACCGCGCCTTCATCGTAGGAGGCATTGTTGTCTTCAACCCATGCCAGCGTTTCGCCCATCTGTGCGTTGGTGAAGGACAGATTTGTCATCAGGTCAGACACTGCTGCGTTTTCGGCCATGAATTCTTTCGACAGAACTGTAACGACTTCACTGCGGGGGAAGGCGCTCATTTCTGGCGTCGCGCATTCCGCTGTGATGTTGCAGGCGTGCTTTTCAGGGTCATGGGGGCCCATATCGACCAGAGTCATCGGGTATTTGCCCAGTACCGATGTTGGTGCCCAATAAAAGCCGAACCATGGCTCTTTGTTTTCGTAGGCGGCAGCGATCGAAGCCGCAAGGGTTTCGCCTGATCCATGCACGAAGTTTTCAATGCCTGCATCAATCAGCCCGCCTGCCTTCATCAGGTTGGTGCTGACATTTAGACAGGTCCATCCCTCGGGGCAGTTGTGAAAGCGATTTCCGACGAGTTCGGGGTTGGCTGCGATGCCTTCAATTGTTGCCAGTTCCGGATGCTCCTCCACAAGGTAGTTCGGAACAAAGAACCCTTCGACACCGCCATCTGATAGAACTTCGGTCACAGGAATGATTGCACCTGAGTCAACCAGCCCTTGGTAAGCCGGCGCGCCGTTTGTCCAGATTTCAGTCAGAATATCGGGCTCTCCTGTCTCGGAAACGGATGCCAGCGCAGGGTTGCTCGAGAGCGGAACCGTGGTCACTTCGCAACCATAGCCTTGCTCCATCAGAAACTTCGAGACCGCGGTCACAATTTGCGCTGACCCCCAATCGGCCTGCATCAGTGATACTTCACCGCATTCGTTTGCCTGGGCCGCCGAAGCGGTGATTGCCGCAGCAAATACGCACCCGAGACCCGCTGAAATCTTGAACATTTCTTTCCTCCTTGTTATCGGCGAAACAGGGGCAGAGAAACGCTCCAAGCCAAAATTCGCCTTGTTTGTAGCGATGATTTGTACAGACAGGCCTAATAGCAAAAAACTGAAAAGAATTTTAGATCATGTACAATTGTTTACAGGTGGAAAGTTGAAGCCAGGCTCGAATTTAGTGACCTTCGTTCCAACGAAAGCTTCTTTAGATGTAAATCCATAGGTGGCTTATGCGTGTGTATAATTGCCTCTTCTCAAGAGTCGGCAGGAGGAGTGATCAAACCCGGGGACGTCCGTTCTGTGCTCATCACGCCCATTCGAACTAGCTGCAGCATCGGTAGATTTGGGCTCTGAGTTTGAATTCGCTGCGCCTTGCACGAACGTCCGGTGTTGGGGCCAAACGGGATCAGTGAACTTGAGTGCACCGCGATTTGGTCGCTGTCCATCGCCCCGAGTTTGTCGGAGACCATCTACTTAGATAAGAGTGATGGACATCTCAAAGACTAAGATGGAAAATCCTGAGCCCGATTTAAGTATTTAATAACAATATTTTACCATGATTCTTCTTACAGGTTGGCAGGAAATCATTTAGGATTTAGCAGGAATGGCGGGAAAAACCCGGCATAGAACCCACGGGATCAATCTATGACCCACCCAACAAATTTCATCGAAATCATCGAACAAGCTGTTGCCGCATGTGAGGCTGGTGATGCGCGCCAAATTAAAGCCCTGATGCAGGTCAATAACCATGCGTTGCAAGCGCGGGATGAACGAGATGCGGCGGCAGCGGCGTTGCGGATATTTGCAGATCACATTGAAGCCGCAGCCTGACAGTCGATCTGTCTGGGCGGCCAAGTGAACTCAAGTTCACTGCCATTCCCGTCGTTATCGATCAAGCAAAGACGGTGCCCGGAGCTTCCGATTCACCAAGGTCGAAGAAAGCTATTCTGCCACATGAAGCAAAAGAAATTGTCGAGCCTCCTGGTTAGAGACCTACGAGCCGCAATGCTGCTTGTTGGACGTCCAGGCTCTATCGTACCTATTTGTGCGTATACTTCTCCCCCTGACGAATTTCTCCCCTGATAGACCCTGAAAAATTCTGACAAGAAGCAGCCGACCTGTTTCAGGGTGGCTGCGTATTCGTTGAGTGTATGTAGAAGTCCTTATACGTATAATCTGGCCCCTTTCCGCCCCCTCCCTGGGGCAATTCTGCCCCCTCCCTAGGGTACCTAAGCACCTTTGTCTTGGGTAACGGAACCCCCAGAGGGTGAGCCGGGTTCGGCGACAACATGGGAACTTTTCGTGACCGGTACCATTCCCTCATCGAGGAGAACCCTAATCTCTTTCTGCGGAAGGTTCCGAAACGTACCCATCCTCGTTTCGATAAGCCCCATCGTCTCAAGTTTCTTGACGTGACGCTCCATGGTTTTGCGATCCATCTTCAATGTGTCCGCCAACTTCCGGAGCGACACTACAGTCCACTTATAGCCGTCTTCATCGGTTAGGATAGACGTGCGCCACCACGCATGCAGCCGCCAAAGTATGACGCCACCATAGGTGGTTCCGGCCTTGTCGAAATAGAACTCGGAATAGCGCGATACCCCTTTTGGATCACGCGCTTTGGACTTTCCGTCACTGGCTTGCTCACTTGTCAACGCAACCTCCCGCAGTTGTCCCCTGACTTGGCGCATGGTGACACACGGCGGATGTTGAGGGCCGCTCGGAAGTCTTTCTGCGACTAGCGGAGAAATAAGCCTATTGCATGAAGCAATAGCATGTCCTATTGTCTCATACAATAGGCCGAGGAGGACGGGTATGGCAGTCGAAATTATGCACCCTGGAACAACTGCATGTAAGGTGGCCGGCATAAACAAGCAGCGGTTCAACGAAGCAGTCGCGGCTGATCGCTACCCCTGCGCGCCGGCTGTTAAGAAGGGCGGCACCCGATATTTCAATCAGGACGACCTAGTCGCGTTGTTTGTCTACGCGCGCCTGATTGAGCAAGACATTCCGGCAGGTGTGGCCGGTGAAATCGCGTGTGACCTCAGGTCCAAGCTGAATGATTTCCCCAACGCCGTGGAAGTGAAAATTCCGCGACAAAAGGAACATGTGAAAGGGCCACAGGGACAAGAAACCGGCACGCCTCTTGTTGAGGGCGAAGAGTATTCGGTCCTGATCGAAATGGCGTTCGACGTAGCTGGCATCCGCGGCGAAGTCGAGCGCAGGCTCAAGATTGGAGCCGGAGACTGCGAGACTGGATAAATGAGACGGATGAAGCCGAATTCAGAATGTGGGGATGCTGATGGCTAACGCCAACCTTAACATCAGTGTCGTCGAGAAGCGAATGCTGAAACAGTCTGAGGCGGCGGACTATACCGGCCTGCCGGTCAAACACTTCAAGACAACCTGCCCGGTTCAACCGGTTGAGATGCGTCCCGGCTCGATCCTGTGGGACAAGCGTGACTTGGACAAGTGGATTGATGCGATGAAGGAAGGGGCTGAGATGGCGACGCAAGACGCCATCCTCGGCAAGCTGTAATGACGCGGATAAGGGTGAAGGGCTTTAAGATATTCGATGATCGACACGGGATACCGCGCTGCTATCATCGCGCTACGGGCCACAAGATCGACCTGAAAAAGAACCCGCTGGGATCGGCTGGGTTCTTCGCGGAGTGCGCCCGTGTTGCGGTCATTGCAGAGGCGCGGAAGGCGCAAACCCCCAAGCCGGGAACGCTTGCCGGGCTGGTCAATTTCTATTTTCAGACTGAGCACTTTGGAAATCTGGCGGACGCTACCAAGCGCGACTACCGCAAGTGTGCTGACTTCTTGCACCCGATCCGCGACACGCCCGTTTCCGCGATCACGACACCCCTTGTGTCGGGCATCCATGACAAGGCGGCGGGAAAGATCGGCTGGCGGCGCGCAAACATGGTCCGCACATTCCTGAGCCAAGTCTTTCGCTATGCCATTCCGAAAGGGCTGATCGATCGGGACTACGCAGCGGATGTCATTCCCAAGCCGCGACCGAAAGATCGGCCCTATGCCAACCGTCCCTGGACGGTCGAGGAACGGGCGGTTGTGCTGGACCGGGCCGCGCCTCACGTTCGGACGGCGGTCGCACTCATTATGAACACTGGCCTTGATCCGTCCGACGCGCTCAAGCTGACTCGTCGCCAGATCGATGGCAACACGATCTGGGGCGTCCGGGGCAAGACCGGGCAAGAGGTCGCCATTCCGATCGGTCCGACGCTGCAAGTTGCTCTGGACGCTGCGCCGGCCCACGACGCGGTGACCATTCTTGCAACGTCTAGCGGGAAGCCGTGGACCTACAACGGCTTTTCGACGGTCTGGCACCGATTCAAGAAGAAACTAGAGGCTGAGGGTATGGTGCAGCCGGGCCTGACCCTCAAGGGGCTGCGGCATACCGTGGCCACGACGCTGCGCGAGGCGGGGCTTGAGGAACGCCAGATTGCGGACCTGCTTGGGCAAAAAACTCCGTCGATGGCCCGTCACTATTCCCGGTCCGCGAACCTTGCAGATCGCAACCGGGTCACAATGGAAAGGCTGGAGCAGGAGAACGAACGTAGATCGAAAGTTGTCAAACCCTTCGGAAAAAGTGTCAAACCCTGAGGGGGTTGGATGATAATATCTAGCAATATCATATGATTAAGTGGTGCCCGGGGGCGGAATCGAACCACCGACACGAGGATTTTCAATCCACTGCTCTACCCCTGAGCTACCCGGGCACGGATACGGCTTTTACCGTTGGGTGGAGGCGTTCTATGACTTGCTACTGGCAGTGTCCAGAGGCTTTTTTACATTTTTTCAATGTGGGCGCGGCATCTCAGTTTCAGTTGAAGAAACATCCTGTTCAACGTCTTCTTCACGCTGCGAAGGAACCGCGTAAGACCCGTTCAGCCACTTGGCCAAATCAATGTTTGCACAGCGTTTCGAACAAAAAGGACGGAATTGAGACACCGTTGGTTCGTGACAGATCGGACAGCTCATTTCAGCACCTCCGCAAGGGAAATCCGGCCGCGTTTGCGTTGCAACTCATAGTGACCCAACGGGGTCCATCCTGCCAGAATCGTCTCGATCGGATCAGACTTGAATGCAGATCGCAAAGCGGCTTCGAAACCGCGCCGGTCTTTCTTGGGCATTGGAGCGAGGTCGAGCGTGATCTGCCCCCCCAACCCACGGACACGCAATGCACGTGGCAGTGCTTTTGCGCAGGCGAAATTGGCCTTGGTTCCGGCGGCCATCGAGGTGTCTGAACCCGTGTTTACATCTACGGCCACCAGGGCGCGGGTGGGCTGGATATAGATGTGTCCGCCCCCGGCCAATGGTTCTGATATTCCGCCCGCCTGATCCAATGCATCCAAGACACCATGCGCCTCAAAGGCGCCGGGCTCGGTGACGACCTCGGCCGGGTCGGTCCAGTCGCGCCAGGCCAAAACATGCGGCCCATCACCTGCGAGCAGAACCTCAGGCTCGGTACCGGGATCGTTCATCACAGCATCGGCATGAGCCAGCATGACGCCGATATCTTCAGCAATCTCTTGGGCATTCTCGCCCTGACAGCAGGACCGCAGGATCAACCCGTGTTCGCTGCCCGCCATCGCCTCATGTGCAATTTCCAGCAAGCGGTCGCGTTCTTCCTCATCCCGGATACTGCGCGAGATATTCAGGCCAGGCGCATCCGGTGTGACAATCGCAAAGCGGCTTTTAAACAGCACGCGATCCGTCACCGGCAGCGCCTTTCCGGGTTCGACAAAACCGGTCACCTGGACCAGCTTGAGCTCTCCGGGGGCCAATCCTTTGACCTGTCGCAAAAAGGCCTGGCCGTCCGGCGTGGCCAGAAACATCCCACCCTGCCCCTTGACCGGGCGATCCGCCCGCGCCCGGTAGATAGTACCGGGTGCCGGGGCTTCGGAAGCAATCAGGAAATCGTCAAGCTTTCCGTCCACCATCAACGCCGCTGCCTCGCGGTTGTTGATGTGGTCTAAAACGATGGTACGCCCCTTCATAGTGCCTCGCGATACAAAGGATAGCCGATGCCCTGCAGCAAAGCGGCAGTCTCGGATAATGGTAGTCCCACGATGCCGGTAAATGAGCCGGAAATCCATGGGATGAACGCCCCTGCAGGCCCCTGGATTGCATATGCACCGGCTTTGCCTTGCCAGTCACCGGTTGCCAGATAGGCATTGATCTCAACATCCGACAGGCGCTTGACCTTGACCTGAGACACCACATCGCGTTGCGATATGCGGTCGCCGCGCCGAACCGCAACCGAGGTAATCACCCGGTGCCGCCGTCCAGACAGAGCGTGCAGAAACTCGGCCGCCTGACCTGCATCTTCAGGCTTTCCCAAGATGCGCCGACCCAGCGCAACCGTAGTGTCAGCACACAGCGTGACATCATCGCTTTCGGCGGGAACTGCTTGCACTTTGGCGCGTGTGATCCGGTGGCAATAAGGCACCGGCAACTCACCCTTCAAAGGCGTTTCGTCAATGTCAGGGGCACGGATGGCGTCGGGCTGTACGCCAAGCTGCGCCAGCAGGTCCAGCCGCCTTGGACTGCCCGATCCGAGAATAAACGCCATGTATCAGGCGTTACTTAAAGCGATAGTTGATCCGACCTTTGGTCAGATCGTAGGGGGTCATCTCGACTTGAACTTTGTCGCCAGCCAGAACACGGATGCGGTTCTTGCGCATCTTGCCTGCCGTATGTGCGATGATCTCATGGCCGTTTTCCAGCTCGACCCGAAACGTCGCATTAGGCAGGAGTTCCTTCACGACACCGGGAAATTCGAGCGTATCTTCCTTGGCCATGTTGTCTCCATAATTACGTTGCACCCGCAGAATCTGCGGGGATGTGCGCCTAAATGAGCCTATTTGGGGCTTATTTCAAGGGCGTATTCACCTAAAGAGAGGATATTGTGACTGTTTCGACTCGACCGCACTGCTCGTCCCAATGGGCGCGGTTCAACACATGGCCATCCCGGCGCACATTGGCGATCGTTGTCAGGTCGACGTCGGCATAGGTCCAGCCAGGTTGGTTCAGCGCACCCTCTGCTAACACTCCGGTCGCGGGAAAACCCTTGTCAGGTGGACCAAAAATACCACCCGTTCCTGTATTCATATCCACCGCATCGGACCATTCGTTTTTGCCCACCAGAGACGCCATGACCGTAACACATTGGTTTTCCAGCGCACGCGACATAGCCCCGATGCGGACACGCCAGTACCCTGCCAACGCCTCGGTGCATGAGGGAACCAGGATTATATCCGCCTCACTTAGGGCTCTGCCCAGCAAGGGGAATTCACTGTCATAGCAGATCAGGATTCCGATTTTTCCAAGTGGGGTATCAAACAATTTTAGTGGTCCGCCCGGCGCGATATCCCAGTCTTCGCGTTCAAAGCGGGTCATGATCTGTTTGTCCTGATGGTCAAACGCCCCGTTCGGAGCGTAGAGCACAGCCCGGTTTACCGGACGGCCTGACCCGTCAATCACCGGAGCGGATGCGCCCAGGATGTAGGTCTCATGCTCTTGAGCCAGGCGCGAATGCAGGGCCTGCACTTCCCCCATCCGATCTGAAACAGCACGGATCGAACGCTCTAGATCACCCGCTACTTCGGCCCCATCCAAAGTCGACAATTCCATCGCGCCATACTCGGGGAAAACGAGAAGATCTGCCCCCTGCCCTGCGGCATCCGAGACCCAGCGGGCGAGCTTATCTTCATACTGCGCCCAGTTTTCGAGCCAGTCGAGGTTATAGGCGGCGGTGGCAGCTTTCATGGAGTAACTTTCATTGCGCTGGTTTGGCGAACACTAGTTGAGGGCGCCCTGAAAAGTACAGGAACATATGCGCATATACCGGCCCTGCAAGGGATTGTGAGTTGGCATCTCAAGCCTGAAATGGCTAAATAAGATTAGGAGAGTTGCGATGCAAAACCGGGAAAGTTTCGAAAAGTTCTATTACACAAAGGTTGGCATGGGAGAAGCCTGCGGTTGCGCCGAACGGATTATCGACGTGTACGAATTCAACCGAACGGGTGGAGCGCTATCAAAATCAACTCCGAGACAGCAAAGGCGGAAACGCCGGTCAATCAGGGCTTGGGCCGTAAAATACGGCCTTCTTGGGCGCAAACGTCAGCTATAAAATCTAAGCCGTGATATCCCTGATCCAAAACTGCAACGGCTTCAGCGTCTCGCCTTCTTCGCCGACATCCTTCCACGAAAACTGCGCGACAGCGCCGGGCAACGGCTCATACTTCCGCGCGCTCCAAAAAGCATCCAGCGGGCGGTTGGTATCAGGCCGCATCGGGTGATCGGTCGTGCGTTGCACACCGCAAAAGGCGCATTTGGTGAAGCCAAAGTTGCGCGCATGGGCTTCGCGCAGGTCAAAGAACCTATGCCCCACGCCCTGCCCGCGATAGTTGGGCAGCAAGACAGATTCGGCGCAGTAGAAGATCTGGGACAAGTCCAGCCCAGAGCCATCGAAGGCCGCCGCGAAATCGGCGGCATGGTCGACTAGCGGGGCGCCGGTCGATGCGCCGATCAGACGATCCCCGTCAAAGGCACCAACAACGATGGATCTGTCGCTGTCACGGTAGGATTGCAGGTATTTCCGCTCGTATTCCAGATCGCCGTCATAAAGATACGGCCATGCCCGAAACACCTCGATCCGCAAGCGAGCGACGTCATCCAGAGCCGCCTCAAGCGCCGCCCCGGTCAAGGCGCGAACGCCTGTGACCTCAGCCATTCGAGACCTGCTTGATCCAGTCGGCCAGGTTGTAAAAGGTGGTGACCCGCGTGATCTTGCCATCCTTCAGGTCAAAGAACGACCCGGCTGGTAGGCGGTAGGTCTGCCCGTGTGCTTTGGGCAGGCCTTCATCCGTCTCAAGATAGGTGCCGTTCACGATGAATTCAGCGGCGGCACGGGTACCGCCCTCGGCCGCGAACACAACGATATCGGTGAGGTTCTCGCGATAGCAGCGGTTCATGTGGTCACAAAAAGCTGCGAATTTCTCTTTGCCCACTCGTATCTGGCCTTCGTTCACATGATGGGCCACATCGTCGGACAAACAGGCCAGCATGCCGGTTACGTCCCCGGCGTTGAAGGCTTCGAAATAGGTTTTGACGGTTTCGTTCATGGTCACTCCGTTGGTTCACCCCAGCGGTCCTTCAGATGCTGAATGATCTGATCGCGGGTCTGTCGGTAGTGATGTAACTTTTCCTCGCGGCTTTCGCCCAGCCCGGTAGGGTCCATTATTGGCCAATAATCGACATCCAGATGAAAAACCCGCGTCAAATCCAGCGCACGGCGCTGGCTGGCCGGCGACAGCGCTACAATCAGATCGAACGAGCTGAGGTCGTCGCCCCATTCCTGCATTTCATCAAACGACCGGGACCGGTGACGTGAAAGCTCGACGTCGATTTCATGACAGACCGAAATGCAAAAGCCATCGATCTCAAGATCGTTGTGCACCCCGGCGGATTGCACATAGGTGCCGGTGCCATAAAACTTCTTCATGATGCCTTCGGCCATCGGAGACCGGACCGAATTGTGGTCGCAACAGAACAAGATGGACTGCGGCAGAGACGTCACCCGTCACCCCCCGAAATGCAATACGCAGATCAACGTAAACAGGCGACGGGCTGTGTCTGAATCAACTTCGGCCTTGCCTTCCAGACGTTCCTGCAACACCCGACTGCCTTCATTATGGATACCGCGCCGGGCCATGTCGATGGTTTCGATCTGGCTGGGCGGCAAAGTCTTTACGGCGTCGAAATAGCTTTCACAGATCTGGAAGTAGTCCTTGACCACCTGCCTGAATGGTCCAAGGGACAGATGGAACTCGGCCGCTTTTTCTTCGGCTTCGGTGGCAATGTCGAAGACCAAACGCTTGTCACGGATCGAGAGTTGCACATGATACGGCCCTTCCGGAACCACACGATCATCGCGTTTGGGCAGCGCGAAAGCGTTTTCCTCAAGCAGATCATAGATTGCCACCTTGCGCTCCTGCTCGATCTCGGGTGTCGGCGGGGGCAAGTTTCTATCATCCAGTTCGATGTGCGAAATTCGGGTCATGGTCGTTTGGTCCGTTCAGGTCGGGACAGACTTATCCCAATGGAAATAAATGGGCAACGCAGTGACGGGCCGTCCGACGAAAATCGTCAAAGCGGGTGTTCGGACGGATCTATTCCGTGTTTGCGCAACAGCGTATCGACCAGTGAACCAGAGTTGATTTGGCGGCCAAGAAAGATCTTTCGGAACCAGGATCCAAAAAAATGGACAGACATCTGTTGGTCCCACTTCAAAAAATCCAGTTTGGAAAGGTCGGGGTCATTCCAAAGGCCGCGATATCGCAATGGGATAGGATAGAGGACCGACCTTTGCACAGCCATCTCATGCTCTGGTGTGCCATAAAGAAAGTGAAACAGCATGGGCGGACCAAAGCTGAAAATTGGCAGGCTCCAATAGGTCGACCCGTTGAACATTTGGCTGTAGGTTTCCTTATGCTCTTGTGTCCACCATGGCGGCACCAGATCGCTGTCAAAAGCATATTTGCACATGGCTTGCAGCCCCGGACTGTCGCTGGGCAACGCAAGTACACCGTTCATGATCCGTTGTTTCTTGAGGTTCGCATTCGGAAAAAGATACCCGTTCTTTGTCTCGAATGGCCGGACCGCATAAGCATCCGCATCGGCCCAGATATAGTCGGTTTTTTGCATCAACTGCAGACGGAAAAGATCTGCATGAACGGCCACGGATCGGGTTATCGGATCGCGGTAGATCTCGGGAGTATCATAAATTTCGCGGGCATCGCGCGGCTCGATATAATCCGGAATGTCTTCAAGATCGCCATAGTGATAGACGATTGGCTTCTGGTCGACATCGGCGAAGGACTTCAGGCACAGATGTTCCAAAAAGCTAAAGCGCTTACCGATCCAGAGGGTCGCCACACGTTCCAAATCAACCTCCTTTAGATCCGGTCGCACATAAAGAGCGCCGCAATTTGCCCCTTGATTTCAAGCCCTATCGGGGAAGATCGGATGAGGTAATTGCAGGTGTGACCCTCTGACCATAGGTGATCAACCGTTCAATCGTTTCAACCGTGCGGTCACGGACAGCCCGTGCGCCTCAAGGCTTTCCGACTGCGCAAGTTGCTCTGCCGCTGGCCCGATTGCCCGCAGGGCTTCGGGTGTCATCTGGCTGAGAGTCGTGCGTTTAAGGAAATCCATCACACTCAGACCGGAAGAAAAACGCGCCGACCGGGCGGTGGGTAGGACGTGATTAGGCCCACCAACATAATCCCCGATTGCCTCGGGCGTGTACTGACCAAGAAAGATTGCACCTGCGTGAATTGTCTTTTCGCTCAGAGCGACGGGATCTGCGACGCATAGCTCAAGGTGTTCCGGGGCAATTCGGTTCGACAGAGAGGCTGCCTCATCCAGACTGCCCACAGTGATCACCGCACCAAAATCGCGCCAACTGGCCCCGGCTATGGCCCGGCGTTGCAGGGTTTCAAGACGTTTTTCCACGGCTTGCGCCACGGCCCGTCCAAAATCGGCGCTATCCGTGATCAGGATCGACTGAGCACTTTCGTCATGCTCAGCCTGGCTGAGTAGATCCAGTGCAATCCAGTCGGGGTCGTTGTCTTTGTCAGCAATAACCAAAATCTCAGACGGGCCCGCAATCATGTCGATGCCGACCTTGCCAAAGACACGGCGCTTGGCCGCGGCGACAAAGGCGTTTCCGGGGCCTGTGATCTTGTCCACCGCTGCGATGGTATCTGTTCCATAGGCCAGTGCCGCAATCGCCTGCGCCCCGCCGATGCGATAGACCGTAGTCACGCCTGACAGGCGCGCGGCCAAAAGGACCAGAGGGTTCGCCTGACCGTCTGGGGTAGGCACGGCGATGGCCAGACGCTCGACCCCTGCGACATTGGCCGGTATCGCGTTCATCAGAACCGACGACGGATACGAGGCCAGCCCTCCCGGCACATACAGCCCCGCCGCAGACACTGCGGACCAGCGCCAGCCAAGGGTCGCCCCGGCCTCATCCGTCCATTGGTGATCGGCGGGCATCTGTTTCTCGTGATAGGCCCGGATGCGTTCGGCTGCCAGTTCGAGCGCCTGACGATCCGCGTCCGAGACCTGCGCAATGGCGGCGTCGATTTCCTCTGCCGAAAAAGCCAGCGTATCCGGTGTCAGCTCTAACCGGTCGAATTTGGCCGTCAGTTCGATTACCGCCTCATCCCCACGGACCCGCACATCGTCAATGATCTGCGCGACAATGGCATCCACATCCGGGCTGTCTTCGCGCTTGGCCGACAGCAGGGTCTGAAAAGCCGCGTCAAACTCGGGCGACGTGGTGTCTAGAAAAACGGGCATGATCTGGCACTCCGTAGCGTTTCACCGGGACATATCGCCGGGATGGGCTGTCCTCAACCCTCAGTCCGCCGGGTGCAGCGATTTGCGCATCTCAAAACAGGATATGCTTTTGCGCGCCGCGCAGCCGCCAGTCGGTTTCCAGCCATGCCGGATATAAAACGCCTGGGCCGTCCGTGTCCCCTCAAGCTGTGCCTCGGTGCAACCGGCAGCAGCCAGTTCCTGTTCCAGCCGGGCCAACAACGCGCTTCCCACCCCAAGACCGGTATGAGCCGGGTCGATATAGAGCAGCGTGATCTCGCCGCCCTCACGCAATCCGCCGACAGCCGCAACCTGACCTGCGCGCTCGGCCAGCCAAATCTGCGCTCCGGCCTTTATCCAACCCCGAATGGTCTCCGGGTCTTTATTGGCGGTCCATTCCGCAACGGCCTGCGGATCATCGCCATGATCCGCCTCGCACAGCTGCGTGATCGAACGGATCAGAACCCGGCTTAGATCAAAGACATCAAACACGGTCGCGCGGCGCAACATCAGACCAGCGGGTGGTTCTGAGAAGGCCTGCGCGATACCGCGCTTATTCTGCATGATGCGGCGCTTGCCCCGAAGGCGCCTGATAGGGGCGGGTTACATCCTTGAGCGTGACGTCTATTGCCTCGACCGATAGACGGATCGCGCCATCTCCGGCCAATGTAAGCAAAATCTGACCCGCGCCGTCTTCGCCGGGTTCAAAATCGACCGAAAGCAAGGACATCACCAAATCCTTCTCGCTACGGTCGATACCCTGGCTGGCCACGGTTAGAACGGAAGCGAACACCAGCACAGACTGCACCCTTTCGAATGGACGGCCCCGGCGCGTGGCCGCATCCTTGTCCTCCCAGCGGAAACGGTTCAGCAACAGGCCAAAGCGGCGCTGCGACGGGTGCCAAGTCATTTCGGATACGGGGAACACCGCATCCTGTGTCAAAGTCGAGATCACCTGAAGGTCATCCCCATCCTCTGCACCCAGATTCAGTGGAGCCTCACGCCCATCGTGGAAACTTGCGTCTGTCATTGGTCTTTGATCCGTTCAATTTTGGCGCCCACGCCTTCCAGCTTGCGCACAACATGCTCATACCCACGATCCAGATGATAGACCCTGCTGACAGTTGTTTCACCTTCAGCAGCCAGCCCCGCCAGTATCAGCGAAACCGAAGCGCGCAGATCTGTCGCCATCACCGGTGCGCCCTTCAGACGTTCGACACCAGTCACGGTTGCCGTGCCACCGTGCACTTCGATATTCGCGCCCATCCGCACCAATTCGGGGGCGTGCATGAAACGGTTCTCGAAAATGCGTTCTTCGAGCACCGAGGTACCTTCGGCCGTGCACATCAGCGCCATCATCTGGGCCTGCAGGTCGGTCGGAAAACCCGGGAACGGCTCGGTCACGACATCCACGGCTTTGACACGCCCGTTCTTGCGGGCGACCAAAAGACCGTTTGCTGTTTCCGAGACATTCACGCCCGCCGCATCCAGTTTCCCGGCAAATGATTCCACCAGAGACATCCGCCCGCCCAACAGTTCGACCTCGCCTCCGCAGATCGCCGGGGCCAGCATATAGGTGCCCAGCTCGATCCGGTCAGTGACCACCTGATGAGTGGCACCATGCAACCGGTCTACGCCTTGAATTTCGATGGTCGGCGTGCCTTCACCGGAAATCTGGGCACCCATCTTCCTCAGACACTCGACCAAATCGACAATTTCAGGTTCGCGCGCCGCGTTCTTCAGAACCGTTGTGCCTTTAGCCAGCGTGGCCGCCATGACAATGTTCTCGGTCGCGCCCACGGATGCAAATCGCATCTCATGCACGGCACCTTTCAACCCGCCCACAGCTTTGGCATGCAGATACCCGTCCTTAAGCTCAATCTCAGCGCCCAGCGCCTCGAGCCCTTCGACGTGCAGATCCATCGGACGCGCGCCGATTGCACAGCCTCCGGGCAGCGAGACGACCGCCTGCCCGAACCGCGCCAGCAAAGGACCCAGCACAAGGTTTGACGCGCGCATCTTTCGCACGATGTCATAGTCCGCCGTCTGACTGGTCAGGTCGTGGCTGGACATTGCGATCACCTGACCATCCTGCAATGACGACACCTCGGCCCCCAAGGACTGCAGCAAAGCCGTCATCGTCTTGATGTCGCTCAGCCGAGGCGCATTGGTCAGCGTCAGCGGTTCTTCGCTGAGCAAGGTCGCCGGCATCAGCGTCAGACACGCGTTTTTTGCCCCTGCAATCGGTATCTGACCTTTAAGCGGCCCGTTGCCTGTCACCAGAATCGAATCCATCTGCTCTTATCCCTCGTCTTTGTCGGCTTTGCCGTTCTGGGTTGCCCGCGCCTTAGCCTGCGCCTTACGCCGCGCCATATTCGCCTTGAGCGCTGCTTTCAGCCGCTCTTCGCGCACATCGCCGGATCTGCCGTGTTTTTTAGGTGTATTTTTATCTGCCATAACCTTTCTCTACAGGAGGCGAAAAAAACCGTCCAGACACCCTTGCGCCGCGTTTCGTTTGAGTCTAATCACCCGCCCACAGCGCTGCTGTAGCTCAGAGGTAGAGCACTCCCTTGGTAATGGGTAGGTCCATTCCAGGTTTGTGTGTTCGAACAGTGAGTTAGCGGGGCGTGGTGAAAATTAGTAGGGTATTAGTAGGGCATATGTCGTGATGCCCTGAAAATGGATAGGCTGCTGTAGCTCAGAGGTAGAGCACTCCCTTGGTAAGGGAGAGGTCGAGAGTTCAATTCTCTCCAGCAGCACCATCTCATCTTTGCACCTCTGGTTTTCTTTGAAGCTCCGAAACGGGTGGGCAAATGACGTTGAGATATGCCTTGTTTCGACAATATCGCACTGGCTCCACCGAAGCTGACCTACGTAGCCGACCATGTACAGCTAGGCTGCCGCAAGTTTTGTCCTGACCATCTCTCGCATATCCCTAATCCGGGGCAAACTGTCCACGCAGCCAAGCTTTGAACAGGTCGACATCGATATGCGAAACGTTCAAATGTCGGGCCGCTGCCTCGAAGCTGCGTAACCAACCATGGGTATTGGGTTTGATCTAATCTAGAGACAAATAATTTTTGTGGTAGATAGCCTGTTTTATCATTTTCACTTGCGGCTCAGGTCGCGATACAAGTTTTTGAATTGTCTCAAATCCGAACAGGGAATCTGGACTTGATCAAACCAGACGTCTCATCGACGAAAGTCAGGATTGCCGCATTCGTGGCCAATCCGGCGCTTGGCTTCGACTTCGTGGCAAACGCGGCCGGTCCTGGCGTTATTGCAGGTTCCAACGTCGTTCATCAGACAAAGGGGTCGGTGGCACCTTGTTCTCGGGAATCGCTTATCGACCGCTCACCTAGCGGATCTGTTTGTTTGGATTTTTCGTACACTCGGAAGGAATAGAAGATGAAAGTAGGGTTCATTGGACTTGGTAATGTCGGCGGAAAGCTTTCAGGCAGCCTGTTGCGGAACGGAATCGACCTGACGGTTCTTGATCTAAACCGCGACCTGATGGAAGCGGCGGCGGCCAAGGGTGCCAAGTTGGCAGAAAATGCCGCAGCATTGATGCGTGATTGCGATGTCGTCATCACCTGCCTACCCTCGCCTGCCGCATCGGACGCTGTCATGCAGGAGATGCTGCCAGAGGTGAAAGAAGGCAAGATCTGGCTGGAGATGTCTACCACTGACCAAGCCGAAGCCGAACGCCTTGGCGGTATCGTCATCGCCGCCGGTGGTGCCGCAGTCGATTGCCCGGTATCTGGCGGTTGCCACCGCGCCGACACTGGAAATATCTCGATCTTTGCGGGCTGTGACCGCTCAACGTTCGAGCGAGTTCTGCCGTTACTGAAGACAATGGGACGCCGTATCCTGCATACCGGTGAGCTTGGCAGCGCCTCGATGCTCAAGGTACTTACCAATTATCTGGCCACCGTCCATCTGGTCGCCAATGCCGAAGCGTTGGTGACGGCGAAGGCTGCAGGTATGGACCTGAACACAGCCTACGAGGCGATCAAAATTTCGTCCGGTAACAGCTTTTCCCATGTTACCGAAAGCCAGGTAATCCTGAACGGTTCGCGCGATATCTCATTCACCATGGATCTGGTGAAAAAAGATGTGGGCCTGTTCCAGAGTATTGCCGAACGAAACAATGTGCCGCTGGAAGTCTCTCCCTTGATTTGCCAGATTTTTGACGACGGCATTGCACGCTATGGCGATCGCGAGCTATCGCCCAACATTATCCGTCGGTTAGAGGACGCCACCGGTCTTTCCATCCTTGCCCCCGGCTTCCCTGCGGAAATGGCGGATGACGAACCAGAAGAGCCTGGATACGAGGTGATCCCGCAGGGTTCGTCGCACGTCTCAGCCGGCAGCTAGAGCCCGTTTCGGCAGCCACGAGCAAGTTGAGGGCAGGTATCATACCTGCCCCAACGGCCAATGATCAGGGGCTCAATGCCCTTTGAACGGCGTCGCACCAGCTAACTCGGCCTCGAATTGCGGGACTGTATGATGCAATGCGCAGAGCAAAAAATCCGAGGATGAGGCGGATATACGATAGGGCCGTATTGATATTGGGTGAGGGCGTCGGATGTGGACTGCCGACCGCCCAAAAACTCATTTCCTAACACGCCCTCTCTGTGATCCCGACACGCGCCTCTGTTCTTACCCGTCGAGCATAGCGAGAACAGCGTCACGATCGGACAGAACCAGCAGCAAAGCGATATCACCCGGCTCTAGCTGTTCAAGTATCATTGAGGCGGCCTGAGTGGGCGACGTCGCCCTGAGTATCTGTTTCGCATCATACCCATGGTCCAAGGCCGTCCGTTCGATCAGGTCAGAGATTTCTCCTAATTCGCGGCCTCTTAGATATCCTTCCAACTCGGTTGCGACGACCACGTTGGGGTGGAAATTCAGCGCTGTGGCGGTCACGTCGCGGATATCCTGATCCGATCTGTCGCCCGCATGGCTGAGCATGATGAAACGCCGTTTAGCAGGCAGGCTCGACAGCGCCTCGCAAACGGCGGAAATCGAATGCGGGTTATGTGCAAAATCCACAAAGACCCGTGCGCCGTTGTATCGGAACTCGTTGCAACGGCCTGGATTATCCTTAGCGTCTGGTTTGAACCCGGCCAACCCATCCCGAGCCGCCTGAACGGGCAAGTCCAGCGCCAAAGCTAGGCACAAGGCCGCCAGCGCGTTCAGGATATTGTATTTCGCAGCGCCGCCCATGGTCAGGGGGACATCGGAAACTGCGATCACCACCTGTTCCGCTGTGCCGTCGAAAAACACGATATCACCCTGCCGCACATAGGCGCAGCACCTGTCTGCATCGCGCGCCCGGCGGATCAGGTCGTTCTGCGCGTCCAGCGAAAACCACCAGATATTCGCCGAGGTATTCTCCGCCTCGGCACGGACAAAGCCGTCATCGGCATTCAGGGCCAGCACGCCCCCCTCGGCCAATGTTCGATGTACGGCGAATTTGGCCTGGGCCAGTTCCGGCACCGTGTTGACCCCATATTGGCCCAGATGGTCGTTGGCCACATTGGTGACAGCCGCCGCCGTGGCGGCGCGGGTCGGCAGACCCCGGCGCAGGATGCCCCCACGGGCGACTTCAAGGCAGGCAACCTCCAGCCTTTTATCGCGCAGCAACATCCGCCCGCCGCCGGGGCCCGAGTAATCGCCACGGTCCAGAATATCATCGCCCACGCGGACAAACTCGGTCGAGGTTAGCCCAGCAACCTTGCCCGAAGCGCGCGCGATAGCCTCAAGCAGCCGGGTCGTAGTGGTCTTGCCGTTGGTTCCAGTGATGAACGCGACCGGGATATCATGCAGCGCAGACCAGTCCACCTCACCCGGGGTGGGCAGCCCATCAACAGGCCAAGTCTGACTGCCTGTGCCATGCCCGATCGACACCTCGTCATCATCGCAAAGGATATCCACGCCATGCGCCTCAGCCGCGGCGATCAAGGCGATCAGTGCGGGATTGGCTTCCATTTCCATGACGCCTTTGACATCCGCAACCATCTGATCGAAATCTCCGGGCTCGGATGCCAGCAGTTCCGCAGCACAGAAATGCCATGCGGTTTGCGCTGCGAATATCCCGGAATAGAGTTGATCCATCGGTGCTGAGATCGCCAGATTGACGCCGCCCGTAAAGGTACGGTGGATCAGACCCTGTCCTTGCCAGCCCAGTGCGTCCAGAACCCGGCGCGCATGCTTCTCCCACAAGTCAGTGATCTGCGTCGCGTCGATATCAGTGAAGAAGACATCCATCACCGCGCCGGGTCGGTTCCATAGCAGGCCCGGCCCGGTCAGACGCCGGGCGTCATCCACCTGAATATGGTCAACGGTCGCGCTTTCTATTGTCAGCGCGGTCTCAAGCTCTTCGATCCGGTCCATTCCGGTGCCTCCGCTCAATCCGCGTCTTCGCTGATTTCACGGGCCAGACGCACGCCACGCTCATCCCGGATCAGGTTCTGGTCGCCTTCGAACATATCTTCAAACGAAGTTTCGGCGGGGGCTGCCACAGGTGCGACCTCGGGTTCTTCGCCATCAGAATTGAAATAGATGATCTGTTTCCAGCAGCGCGTTGTGTCATCACCAAAGATCACCAACAGATCGCCCTGTCCGGCCTGCTCCAACGCGGCACTGACCGCTTCGACCTCGTCGGGGATGACCGTGATGGCTGCGGCATCCACGCCGTTGTCGATCAGGGCTTGACGCATCATCTGCGGCACCTCGTCATGCCCGCGCCCGCGACGGCGGTCATCTGCCTTGCAGATGAAATGATCAAAATGTCCGGCCAGGGCGGCGGCCCCATCAACAATATCTTCGTCGCGCCGGTCGCCAGGCATCGCTACAACGCACAGCCTGCGGCCCTTGATCTCTAACTGATCGGCCAGCGCCGCCATCGCTTTCAGCGCGGCGGGGTTATGGCCATAATCGAGGATCACCTTGAAGGGATGTTCGTCATAGACATTCATCCGTCCAGGTGCCTGGAAATAGCTGGTATCGAAGGTGCGCAACCCATGACGGATATTATCCAGATCCACGCCGAAACTATAGGCCATCGCGGCGGCGAACATCGCATTCTGGACGTTGAAAATTGCCTTGCCTTCCAACGTCGCCGGGATCAGATGCGACCACAGAACCGGGATATGAAGCCCGTTGTCATAGATGGTCAGCATGTCGCCATTCATGCCTTTTTCAAGCACGATAGCCTTGCCGCCGGCCTTGATATGTTCCTTGACCAGACTGTGCGCTGGATTGGTCGTGACATAGAAAATCTGATCCGCTTGAGCGTAGTCGGCCATTTTCAGACAGTTGATGTCATCGGCATTCAGCACTGCAGTATCCACAGCGCTTTCAACCACCACGCGCTTGACAACGGCCAGCTCCTCGACCGTGTTTATGCCGCCGAGACCCAGATGATCGGCCGAGACATTCAGACACGCCGCCACGTTCGACCGCTGATAGCCCAGACCGGACCGCACAAGCCCGCCGCGTGCGGTTTCCATCACCGCAAAATCGACCGCCGGATCACGCAGGACGATCTGTGCGGATTTCGGTCCCGTCATGTCGCCCTTGACGCTTAGTTTACCGTCCACATAGACGCCATCGGTCGAGGTCATGCCAACGGTCTTGCTGCTGGTTTTCATAATATGCCCCAGCATCCGCGAGGTCGTCGTCTTGCCGTTGGTGCCTGTGATCGCCGCAATCGGGATGCGGGTTTCTTCGGTGGCGGGGAACAACATGTCGATCACTCTGCCCGCCACGTCGCGGGGCTGACCTTCGGACGGCGCCACGTGCATCCGAAAGCCCGGGGCGGCGTTCACCTCGACGATAGCACCGCCAATATCCTTGTAGGATTTGGTGATGTCGTCGATCAGAAAATCCACACCTCCCACATCCAATCCAACCGCCATTATGGCGCGTTCGGCCATGTCACGATTGTCAGGATGCACCACATCCGTCAGATCAATCGCTGTCCCCCCCGTCGACAGATTTGCCGTTGAACGGAGATAGAAGATCTCGCCTTCCGACAGCACGGTTTCTTCGGTCACGCCCGCATTCTCCATCAGGCGTTTGGCCTGATTGTCGATTTCCAGCATGGTCAGCACTTTCTCGTGTCCGATGCCACGGCGCGGATCCTGGTTCACGATGTCAACCAGTTCGGCAATCGTGTGTGTGCCGTCACCAACGACATGTCCGGGGACACGCTTGGCCACCGCAACCAGTTTGTTGTTCACAACCAGCATTCGGTGGTCAAAACCGGTGATGAAGCTCTCCACCAGAATGGCCCTGCTGCGAGAATGTTCCTTGGCTTCGGCAAAACCGGCCTCGACCTCGGACTCTGAATTCAGATTGATCGAAACACCGCGCCCATGATTGGCGTCGAGCGGCTTGACTACGACAGGAAATCCAATACGTCCCGCTGCTTTTGCCGCCTCGCGCGCCGAATAGACCATGCGCTGCTGTGGTACCGGCAGGCCCAGATCGTTCAGCAGATTGTGGGTATCTTCCTTGTCGCAGGAAATCTCGACCGAGATATGTTTGGTCTCAGAAGTGATGGTAGCCTGGATGCGTTTCTGATACTTCCCGTGTCCGAACTGCACCAGCGAGCCAGAGTTCAGCCTGATCCACGGAATGTCCCGCTCTTGTGCCGCCTTGACCAACGAGCCGGTCGAGGGGCCAAATTCTTTGCGCTGCGCCCGCAGCACAAAGCTGCGTAACTCATCATCCCAGTTGAAATCTGGATCAAAGTCGTAATCCACCTGGTCCTTGAGGGAGTGTGGCAACAGATGCATTAGCAGACGCATCGCCAGCTTGCCCGCATCCAGTCCGACATCGCGCTGGCGGTATTCATAGACCATGTTGTACTGGCCGGGTTCGCCAGTGCCGCGCGTTCGGCCAAAAGTCACATCCGTACCGGCTACGTTCTGCACCTCGATAGCGCAATGTTCCAGCACATGACCCAGCCAGGTGCCTTCATCTTCGCGCAGGCGGCGGATGAACCCGCCGGGTTCGCGATAGGAACAGCCATGTTCTGCCAAACCGGGAAGTGCAGCGACCAGAGCGTCGATAAATTCCGAACCAATTTTTGCCGAAGGCCATTCTTCCAGAATACCCAGATCGATAACGTGGCGAATAACCGGAAAACTTGCCCAAACATTCGGGCCGACAAAGACGTTGGTCGAAATTACTTTCATGAGGCACCCTGTTGGTTAGTTTTTATTTTCCCCCGCCGGCGCCCTCGTCCCCGGACAGGTCCGGCAATGTACAGAACGCCATATGCTCATCCGGCGGAAACGCCTGGCGAGCCGTCAGATCATAACGGCACCCTTCGCCCAGAACGTCAAGCCGAAGTCCCAGAAGGCTCAACGCCTCTCCGCGGCGGGCATCCCACATCGATGAATGCGTCAGATGGCTGGCATCCACCACAGTGACCGTTCCGCTGCCCACTACCTCAAGGACGTTATCGGGCCCAATGAAGGCCGCCGTGTCTTCGTCAACGCCCAACCCGATCAGGAAAGGGTTGAAAGATGAGGCAGTTAACAGGCGCCCCAGGCGGTTACGCTGCGTGAAATGCTGGTCAATGATGACGGCATTGGTCAAACCCATGCCCGGGGCCAGAGTGATATTGCCTTCAGCCGGGGCCGAATTGCTGCTGCCGCCTGCAACCATATGCTCGGACATGACCGACGCCCCGGCTGAGGTTCCCGCAATCGGTATCCCCGCCGCATTCCGGCGCCGGATTTTTTGAGCAACAAGCGTGCCACCCAGAATCGCCGACAAGCGCAGCTGGTTCCCGCCGGTCATGAATATCCCGGTGGCGCGGTCCAACATCTCGGCATAGTCGGGATTGTCGCAATCGGCGCGACGCGAGATGGGCAGGAACTCAACCTGACCCGCTCCAAGCTCAGAGAATATGCGGTTATAATCCGGCCCTGTTTCTTCCAGCATCGAGGCTGTCGGGATCACGACAATATCGGCATCGCCGCCGCCGGACAGCTCCACGAATTTGCGGTGAATCTGCATTTCCTTGACGCGGTCTTCGCCACCACCGATCGGGATGATGAACCCGCGCGGGGTCTCTGCATCAATGGGTGCAGGGCACATATCTTAACTACCTTCCGGAGCTATAGCGGGCAGCCACCGGGGACCGCGCGGACGTTCAAATCTGTTCATACATGCCGCGCCGGGCTATCTGGCCATCGCGGACATGCCATTCCCCCCGGGCCATCACATGCCGCACAGCGGTGTTTTCGTCAAGAACCACCAGATCGGCGTCCATACCCACTTTCAAACGGCCCTTTCGATGTAGCCTGAGCAGATCGGCGACATTAGAGGTCATCGGAGCAAGCGCATCAGACAGAGGCATTCCTTTATCGGTCAGGTCGCGCAGTGTTTCAGGCAGAGTGTCGGACAACCCCACACCAAACCGTGTCAGATTGCCCTCACGGTCAAAGGCCGGCAGGCAGCCACCCCCGTCAGAGCTGATGGTGAACCGGTCCGCGCGGCCACCTTGATCGCGGAATTGGATATAGGCCTCGGCGGCTGATATGCCCGGCTCGATATGCTCGCATGGGAATGCGGTCGCGTCGATGTAACATCCGTGCCGCGCCAACGCGACAGCCTGTTCAAAGAGGGGTTTGTTGCGATTGACATGAGTTGGATTGAAGACGCGTGCGGGGATTTCGCAGGTCGCGATTGCCTGTTCCAACATCGACAGGCCCCTGTCGCCGTCGCCCATATGGCAATGCACGATCCCTGCCTTGCCGGTCATCAGGCCCGCGACATGCGCCTCACTTGCGATCCGCAGAAACTCGTCCAGTGTCGGTTGGCTTGACCGGTGATCACTGATCGCCAGCTCCCCAACGCCGATAACCGGATCAAGGAATACGATATCACCCCGGGCGGAACCGGTCAGGGTAGTCAGTGGGACGTGATAGCCACCAGTGTGACACCAAGCCGAAAGCCCCTCCTCCCGCAGCCCATAGGCCTGCTGCACCAACGTCTGCGTGTTGCGGGTCAGATCGTCCGTCCCCAACACCCCGACAACCGACGTGACCCCGGCACGGGTGAACGAGGACAAGACCATCGGCGGCACCCGGCTGGCTGGCCCGGTTTCACCGCCACCACCCGTGATATGCGCATGTCCGTCGATCAAACCCGGAACAACCGATGCACCTTCGACGTCAACGACTTCAGCCTGAAGCGGATCCGGCAGTTCGGGTTGAGCGCTACCGAGGTAAATAATGCGTTCCCCCGCGGTGAGAATATGGCCTAGACCAACAGGCTCAGGCGTATAGAGCCGCGCATTCTTGATCAGTTTCAACACGTTTCATACCCGTCAGTAAGAGCAAAGACATTCTTTCTTGCACTGAAAGTCAGCAGAAGAACCATCCCTTAATTCGGAGAAAGCGTAAATGTCGGGCGCAGGCCATAAAGGCAAATCTTTAGGAGCGCTGAGGTAAAGCTGGGCATTTGCGCAATTCGCCGCGCCAGTGGCTTTCGGATCGGAACAACCGTAAGAAGCGAATGTAGCGGAGGCAGTGAAACCTTTGTTGACAGCCGCCTCACTGAGAAAAGGCCCGCTGGAATGGTGGGCCTTTCTATTTTCACGTTCAGCTCTTTTTGCCGACATTTTCTTCGAATGAGACTTCAAAAGCCGCCTGTTTTTCAGGGCTGGCTTCGGTCTGATACTTGGCTTTCCATTCGCTCATGGTCATCCCGTAAAAGATCTGACGGGCTTCGTCCTTGTCCATCTCAATGCCCTGTTCATTGGCCGCTTCCTGATACCAGCGCGACAGGCAGTTGCGGCAAAATCCGGCCAGGTTCATCATGTCGATGTTCTGAACATCGGTCCTGTCTTCCATCAGGTGCTGCTGCAACCTGCGGAATGCGGCGGCCTGAAGTTCGGTTTCAGTTTTCTGGTCCATGTTCTCGCTCCGGATGCTTGCCCAATATGTTCAAGATGACCTAACAACCAAAGCGGGCCGTTTCAATCATCAGCAACACCTCAGTGCGCTAGGCCAGTTTCAACGCCAGCCAGGGCACGATGGAAAAGATAAGCACCAGAATTTTGTAATTGGCCAGATACCTGAAATACGCACGTTTTACATCCGCGCGGTCCATCTGGAACATCCGACTATGGATGCCAGCCGCCCAATCCTGCATCAGCACGACCATCAGGGTCGAAAATAGTAACACAGCAAGGTTGATCACCACCATCCAGCCGAAAACAGATGTCAAAAGCTCTTGCGTCATGATCGCCTCCTTTCGCCTGATATATGGGGTTTCGGGCGTGGTCGCTCAATGGTGCGTGCGCTCTCAGCTGCCGAAAGTCACAATTCGCTATGCGAAAGGGCGTCTTCCAGGACAATTCCCAGACGCTCGGCCCATGCACGCTGCCCCGCGTGATCGGCGATCAGGTCATTGCGCAGTTCGATTAACGCATTAGGGCGGCCAAAGGCAGTGCAATGCTTGTCGATCGCATCGCCCGGCAGAACGCCAGTATAGGGTTCATTGACGCCAACACATAGGTCCTTTTCAGCCTGCAACCGGTGGATCAGTGGGCGCGAAAAACGCTCATCCGGAGTGTGCAGCACACCGACATGCCAGGGACGCGGTTCGCGTCCACGCAACTGCCGGGTGAAAGAATGCATCGACACGATCACCGCATGGGGCAGTGCGGCCAGCTCAGCCAATGCCCTATGGTAAGGGCGGTAACATATGTTCAGACGCCGCTCGCGCTCATCCGCATCGGCGCTACGGTTGCCGGGAATGATTGACCCATCATACAGTTTCATCACAAGAGTCGGGTCGTCCTCGCCTCGGTTCGGATCGATCACAAGGCGCGAGAAATTCGCGGCGATCACAGGCGCGTTCAGAATTTCACCCAGATGTTTCGATACTTCATAGGCGCCCACGTCATAGGCGATGTGGCGCTCCATATCCTCACGCGGCAAGCCAAGATCCCCACCATTGATTCCCGGTGGAACAGTATTGGTCGCGTGGTCACATGTGATCAGCCAGCGGGAAGGGCGATCCGCGCCATGGATAAAAAACGGAGAATACGTCATAAGCCTGTCATGTTGTTTCCGGCAGGTTTAGGACAGTTGCTTCGGAAAGGGAATTGCGCAATAAGCGGGCAGAGTCGATGTTTGCGGTAACATTCGCGCAAATTCAGGACATGATTTGAGGAGAACAAGGTCAATGCGACGCCTGAGAAATGTGAAAATCGTGGCGACGCTGGGGCCGGCGTCCAATGACTATGACACCATTCGCGCATTGCACGAAGCCGGAGCCGACGTATTTCGCCTGAACATGAGCCATGGCAGTCATGACGAAATCCGCGAGCGGCACCGGATCATCCGTCAGGTCGAAAAGGATCTGGACAGCCCTATCGCCATTCTTGCAGATCTGCAGGGGCCAAAGCTGCGTGTCGGCGTATTTGCCAATGATGCGGAAGAGCTGATCGAGGGTGCCGTGTTTCGGTTGGATCTGGATCCGGCCCCGGGCGACGCAGGCCGCGTATGCCTGCCCCATCCCGAGATTTTTGCTGCGCTGGAACCCGGTGCGCGCCTCTTGGTCAATGATGGTAAAATTCGCCTGATCGTACAGGATTGCGGCCAGGATCATGCGAATTGTACCGTCGAGGTCGGCGGGACAATTTCGAACCGAAAAGGCGTGAACGTGCCGGATGTCGTGCTGCCCTTGGCCGCGTTGTCCGCCAAGGATCGTGGTGATCTGGAATTCGTCTGCCAGCTGGGTGTGGATTGGTTGGCGCTGAGTTTCGTTCAGCGGGCCAAGGATGTTTTTGAGGCTCGGGCACTGGCCGATGGGCGTGCTTCGATCCTGTCCAAGATTGAAAAGCCTGCTGCGGTTGAAGCGTTTGACGACATCCTCGATGCCTCTGACGGCATTATGGTTGCGCGCGGAGATCTGGGCGTGGAGCTACCGGTTTCCGCGGTGCCCCCGATCCAGAAACGTCTGGTCCGCCGGTGCCGTAGCGCCGCCAAGCCGGTTATTGTGGCCACACAGATGCTGGAAAGCATGATCGAAAGCCCGATGCCCACGCGCGCCGAGGTTTCAGATGTGGCAACCGCAATCTACGAAGGCACGGATGCCATCATGCTGAGTGCGGAATCTGCCGCTGGCTCATATCCGATCGAGGCCGTGCAGACCATGAACAAGGTCGCCATCGAGGTCGAAGCCGACCCCACTTATGATCAGATTATCGCAGCATCGCGCACGGCAAAGGGAACAACCGTGGCCGATGGTATCGTCGCCGCCGCTCGCGAAATTGCCGAGAAAACGGATATCAAGGCCATCTGTTGTTTCACTCAAAGCGGCACAACTGCGCTGTTGACCGCGCGCGAACGCCCCGGAGTTCCGATCATTGCAATGACCCCGGCAAAGGGAACGGCCCGTCGGTTATGCCTGAGCTGGGGCTGCCATTGCGTAATGACGCCCGAGCTTGAGCGTTTCAAAGGGGCGGTCGTCAGCGCCGCCCGTGCTGCTCGTTCTGGTGGATTTGCAACTGACACGGATCAGATCGTTGTCACCGCCGGTGTTCCGTTCAACGTGCCCGGCACGACCAATATCCTGCGGATCGCGCCTTGCGACGAAAGGCTGATCTATAACACGGATCCTGGCTGATCAGGCGGGTATGACATTCTGCCCGACCGGTTCCTTGACGATTTCCATCACGGTAAAGGAACTGGTCTGGTGAATGCCCGGAAGCTTATTGATCTTTTCCCCCAGGGTCTGGCGGAAATGGGCGATGTCGCGTGTGCGAACGGTTAACAGATAGTCAAACGACCCCGCCACCATCAGGCAGCTTTCGATTTCGGTGACATCGCGCACGGCATCGTTGAATTTATCCAATGAGTTCTCAGACGTTGCAGCCAGGGAAACCTGCACAACCGTCATATGCCCGAGACCCAACCGCTCCTTGTCCAGAACGGCGCTGTATCCGGTGATATAGCCGGTTCTTTCCAGTCGTTTTACACGCTCTGAGCACGGGGTGTTGGTCAGGTTTACCCGCATGGCAAGCTCGACGATCGGCAGGCGGCCATTGGCTTCCAATTCCCGCAGGATGCGTTGATCGATCTTGTCCAATTCTCTGTCCATTAGGAAAATTCCCTGTAATTTTGGCGCATAATGGGATAATTTACTGATAATAGACCAAAAATAATACCATTTCCTAGTGATTTTTCCTGATACTGACTTGAGGGCAGTCTACAATAAATGCTCCAAGTTCCGGCTGCCCTGCCGGGGGCACGGGCCCCGGTCAAATGAACAATAAATGGAGGAACGAGATGACAACAAAAATTGTCATAGGACTGGACGGGACAGAATCCGGAGAACGTGCCATCGCCTTCGCCAAAGATTTGGCTGAAAGAATTGGTTCATGCGAGCTTCTGGTTGCATATGTCATTGAATGGTCGCCCTACACTTTTCAGACACCTGAAGAAAACGCAAAGCGGCACATGCGGCGTGAGGAGGAGATTGAACTAGCAACGACACGGGTGGTGGCACCCGCCGTCGACGCCCTGAAGGCCGCGGGCTTCGCCGCGACCGGAGTGGTGCGCCACGGAGATGTGGCTGAAACGCTGAATGCCATCACGGTAGACAGCAAGGCCGTACAGATTGTCGTTGGACGCTCGTCCGCAGATGGCCTCAAAAAGCGTATCTTCGGCAGCTCAACACAGAACCTTGTGATGCATGCCGATGTACCGGTCACGGTCGTGAATTGAGGGAGGCACAGGAATGAAAACACTATCTCAACTGGGATTGGCAGTCGCCACCCTGATGGCCAGCCCCGTCGCCGCGCAAGAGGCGCCCGGGTTGGACGAAAAGATCAATCAGGCTTTTGCTGATATCACTGGGCCATTCGTTAGCTTCATATTCGCACCAATTCCCGGGACAGGATTTCCCTGGATCGTGATGTGGTTGGTTATCGCGGCGTCGGTCTTTACTCTGTACTTTGCTTTTGTGCAGATGCGCTTTTTCGGCCACGCGATAAGTCTGGTCAAAGGCGACTATTCCGATCCCAACGATGCGGGTGAGGTTAGCCACTTTCAGGCATTGGCCACTGCCCTGTCGGGCACGGTCGGGCTTGGCAATATCGCAGGCGTTGCCGTTGCTGTTGGCATTGGTGGCCCCGGGGCGACCTTCTGGATGATCCTGGCTGGTCTTCTGGGCATGGCGTCAAAATTCACCGAATGTACACTTGGCGTCAAGTATCGCAACGAATACGAAGACGGCAGCGTCTCGGGCGGCCCGATGTACTATATGTCCAAGGGTTTTGACGAGCTTGGCCTACCCGGAGGTAAGATCCTGGCGGTTGTGTTCTCGATCTTCTGTATTCTTGGAGCGCTGGGCGGGGGCAACATGTTCCAGGCCAATCAGGCGCATCAGCAGATTGCAGGCATCGTCGGGAATTACCCGGGTTGGATCACCGGTGTGGTCTTTGCGGTTGTCGTGTTCATGGTGATCGTCGGTGGACTTAAATCCATCGCGCGAGTGACTGAAAAAGTTGTGCCCTTTATGGGCGTGATGTATGTCGCGGCGGCTCTGGTCATCATCGTCATGAATGCGGATATGATCGGTTGGGCCTTTGGTCAGATCTTTGCCGGTGCGTTTACCGGTCTTGGTGTGGCCGGCGGCATGGTCGGTGCTCTGATCCAGGGCTTCAAACGGGCCGCGTTCTCGAACGAGGCCGGCGTTGGGTCTGCTGCGATTGCCCACTCGGCGGTGCGCACAAAGGAGCCGATCACAGAAGGCTTTGTTTCGCTGCTTGAGCCGTTCATCGATACGGTCGTGATCTGTACCATGACTGCGCTGGTGATCATCATTACTCAGCAGTTGATCATCGACCCCGAGACCGGCAACTATATGTTGAACGAAGCAGGAAGCGCTATTGCGACCGTTGACGGCAACTCGGGCGTCAGCCTGACCTCTGCCGCCTTTGGCAGCGCGTTCAGCTGGTTCCCCTATGTTCTGGCGATTGCGGTGATCCTGTTTGCTTTCTCGACTATGATCAGCTGGTCCTACTATGGCCTCAAGGCCTGGACCTATCTGTTCGGTGAGGGGCACACCAAAGAGCTGGTGTTCAAGATCATCTTCTGCGTCTTCGTGGTGATCGGTGCTGCGGCCAACCTCGGCCCGGTTATCGACTTCTCGGATGCGGCGATCTTTGCGATGGCGGTTGTGAACGTCTTTGCGCTCTACTTCCTGATGAAGATCGTTCGTCAGGAACTGGCATCGTATAGTGAAAGACTGAAAAGCGGTGAGATCCGCAAATACGGTCACTAAATAGACCACCGGGGCGGCCTGCGTCGCCCCGGTGCCTGACTGGGCTGCTAAAATTGCAGATTCCATCCAAAACCCCCTTGCCAGTATGGTCGAACTTGCGTAAACGGCGCTTCTGATCGCGTGACCGGCCGAGATGGCATGCCGAGTCGCGTTTCGAACCGAACCCCGAAAGGAGACGGAAATGCCTAAGATGAAGACAAAGTCGAGCGCCAAAAAGCGCTTTAAGGTGACTGCGACCGGTAAGGTCCTTGCTGGCCAGGCCGGCAAACGTCACGGCATGATCAAGCGGACCAAGAAATTCATCCGCGATGCTCGTGGCAACACCACCCTGTCCGCCCCCGACGCCAAAATCGTCAAGGGCTATATGCCCTACGATCGATAAGAGGAGATTAAGACATGTCCCGCGTTAAAGGTGGAACCGTAACTCACGCCCGTCACAAGAAGGTTATCAAGGCCGCCAAAGGTTACTATGGCCGCCGCAAAAGCACCTTCAAGGTTGCCCGTCAGGCCGTAGACAAGGCCAACCAATATGCAACCCGCGACCGTAAGAACCGCAAGCGTAACTTCCGCGCGCTGTGGATCCAGCGTATCAACGCTGCTGTACGTTCGCATGACGAAGCCCTGACATATTCCCGCTTCATCAACGGCCTGAACCTGGCCGGTATTGAAGTGGACCGTAAAGTTCTGGCCGATCTGGCCGTGCACGAACCGGAAGCGTTCGGTGCGATCGTCGCCCAGGCTCAGGCTGCTCTGACCGCCTGATCCTCTGTAAAGAGACAGTGAATAAAGGGCCGTTCCGTTTGGGGCGGCCTTTTTTGTTACTGGTAGGGTCCGCTTTGAACCAAGAAGGCCGGATGCTGTGCAATGTCTGTCTGCCCGATTACTGAGAACGGTCAAACGATCTTGGGTTTATTTGCGATTTGGCTCACATAGGACATAAAACCAAAAAACATCTTGGCAGATACTCTGCGTTTCGCTTCTGATTTCAAAGCCTCTGCAGTTTCGGAAAATAACAGACCCTCTTCCACCATGCGGTCCGCTCCGCGTTCAATTACGGTGAGAAAATAGGTCGCTTCCCCTTCTGCCACATATCCATGACCTTTCCGGGCCCCAAGTTGAAATCCGGCATCGACCAGGATGCCTGAAATCTGACGCATTATCCAAAGATTAGTGACATTTTGATTGATCATGAATTTGATGAGTTGATCGAGCGGATCAAAGTCCGCGATCTGCGCAGTTGCGGTACTGTAGTCGCCATCGCAAATTGCCAGCACACCTCCGGGCTTCAAAAGGCGGAAGGCCTCTTGAACAACGTCTTCAGGTCCAGGGACGTGGCACAACAACGTGTGCATTAACACAAGGTCAAAGGTCTCGCTTTCAAAACCTGTGTTTTTGGCATCCCCGATATCAAAGCTAAGTCGATCATCATCCCCAAAGCTCTTCTGGGCCCGTGCGACCATGACGGGCGAGGGTTCAATTCCATGAGCCGTTGCGGCTCCTGCAAGCTCCAACAAATCTCGGGTAACGTGTCCTGTTCCTGAACCAAGCTCCAGCGCCCGTGCACCTTTGGGGAGCCTCAGGTTTTCCATGTAGGCTTTGCGAATTGCAATCTGCGCAGGCTCTAAACAGCGCACTTCCATTGCTGTTGCGATCCGCTCTTGAAGGGTGGTGTCTTGCGCGCCGAGGTCAGAGTATGGATCGGCCATAAGTTAACTCATTTGAAATGGACCACAGGAGGACATGATAGACCAACATTTTCATCGGCGCCAATAGCGGCCATTGAGGCCCATTAGTCGTGTGACGGGGCATCTCCGGCCCCCTGTCCCCTAGCTACACCAGCAACACGTAGGGGCTTCGCCATCATCATGTGTGAAGTTGGCTCCTGAAAACCGCAACTCAGCGCGTAATATGCCGCCTGGTTTCGGCCATACCAATACCCTTTGTCAGGCTGAGTATGCCTATTCTCAAAGCGGCCTGTCAGGATGCAGGATCACCAACTATCGTGTTCAGATCGCGCTCAGAGATTTTGGTGCCGCACCCTCTTTGCGCCGTTCATCCCGACCAAGACCTGCACGCGGCACCAAATGTTGTCAAATTCGTTGCGACCACCCCATGCCACACAAACGCCCAGCATGGGATTTCTTTAGAGTGCTGCCTTGCGGCTTTCGTCCAGATAAATCTCGCGCAGACGTTTGGCTATGGGTCCCGGCGTGCCGTCGCCCAGCGCTGTGCCGTCAATTTCAACCACAGGCATGACAAAAGCACTGGCAGAGGTGGTGAACGCCTCATCAGCCTCTTTGGCCTCGTCGATAGTGAACAGGCGTTCTTCGACAACCATCTGCGCTTCAGCTGCCATTCGCAGAACGGCCTTGCGGGTGATGCCGTGCAGGATGTCGCTCGACAACGGCCGGGTGACAATCTTGTTGCCTTTGACAAAATACGCGTTGTTGCTGGTGCCCTCGGTCACATAACCGCCTTCGACCATCCAGGCATCATCACAGCCCGCGGCCTTGGCCATCATCTTGCCCAGCGAGGGATAGAGCAGCTGTGTCGTCTTGATGTCGCGCCGGCCCCAACGGATATCCTCGATCGAGATGACCTTGGCACCTTTCCGGGCAGCAGGGCTGTCTGCCAGACCCGGCTTGTTTTGGGTGAACAAAACCAGTGTGGGTTTGGTATCAGCCGCAGGAAATGCAAAATCCCGGTCGCCGTCGCTGCCGCGCGTGACCTGAAGATAGACCAGCCCCTCTTCAATGCCGTTCAACTCAACCAGCTTGCGGTGGATCTCCAGCAGCTCGTCCTTCGAGCAGGGTTCAGCCATCTGCAATTCGTCCAGCGAGCGCTTGAGGCGGACCGCGTGGCCTTCGAAGTCGATCAGCTTGCCGTCCAGAACGCTGGTCACCTCATACACGGCATCGGCCATCAGGAAGCCACGATCAAAGATCGACACTGTGGCTTCGGTTTCGGGCAGGTAGTCGCCATTCACATAAACGGTGCGGGTCATGTCAATCTCCTTAGCCCCAGAGCGCCGCCAATGGCGGGTACACTCCGGCATCATCAAAAGTCAGCGGGTTGTCGCGGTCTTCGGCCAACAGAAGTGGTCCGTCAAGGTCCGTTACCATCGCACCCTGCGCCAGCAATGTCGCAGGGGCCATCGCCAAAGAGCTGCCGACCATACAGCCGACCATGATGTCATAGCCTTCAGCAATCGCCGCTTTGCGCAGCTCCAGCGCTTCGGTCAGACCTCCGGTCTTGTCGAGCTTGATGTTGATCACATCATATTTGCCCTTCAGTTTGGGCAGGCTGGCACGATCATGGCAGGATTCGTCGGCGCATACGGGAACCGGGCGCTCCATCCCGATCAGCGCTTCATCGTCACCGGCGGGCAGAGGTTGCTCGACCAAGGCCACACCCAGGCGCACAAGATGTGGCGCAAGATCGGTGTAAACGGCGGCGGACCAACCTTCATTTGCGTCCACGATGATCGTCGCATCCGGTGCGCCTGCGCGAACGGCTTCAAGTCGGGGCATGTCATCCGGCGTGCCCAGTTTGATCTTTAAAAGCGGGCGATGTGCATTCGCAGCCGCCTGCGCCTGCATCACCTCGGCGGTGTCCAACGACAATGTATAGGCCGTGATTTCGGGGCCAGGCTGAGGCAGTCCAACCAGATCCCAGACACGTTTACCGGCTCGCTTGGCCTCAAGATCCCACAGCGCACAATCTACGGCATTCCGTGCAGCGCCCGCAGGCAATAAGTCCATCAGTTGCACTCGGTCGAAACTGTCGGGCAATCCGGCAATTTCAGCCTCGACCGAATCCAGTGTTTCACCATAACGCGCATAGGGCACACATTCGCCCCAGCCCTGATACTGGCCGTCAGAAATGCGTACAGTCAGAACCTTGGCCTCGGTCCGTGACCCACGTGAAATCGTAAAGACCTGAGCCAGCCTGAACACATCGCGAGAGACGTCAATTTGCATAACATACCTTTTCCTGGCAGAGCCGCCCGGATTTTCCAATTTAGATCCGGGCCGGCGGGACCAGACCGCTTTATACTGCTGCCAGCGCGTCGACCAGCTTGCCTGCACCAAAACGGAACGGGTCCGTCGCGGGCAGCCCCATGTCAGCTTCGACCTGTGCCAGATAGGCGGATGCGTCTGCTTCGCTCATATGCTGCGTGTTGACCGAAACACCGATGACCTGACACTCAGGATTGGCAACCTTGGCCAGCGCCAGCGACGTGTCCCGCAGAGCCTGCAAAGATGGCAAACTATAGTTCGGCAGACCGCGCATATGCTCGCGGGTGGGTTCATGGGACAGGATCAACGCGTCCGGTTGACCGCCATGGATCAACGCCATTGTCACACCGGAATATGACACATGAAACAGTGACCCTTGCCCTTCGATCAAATCCCAGTGGTCGTCATCATTGTCGGGTGTCAGCCATTCGACCGATCCCGCCATGAAATCTGCGATCACCGCGTCCAGCGGTACACCGTCACCGGTGATCAGAATGCCAGTCTGGCCAGTAGCTCGAAAGGTCGACTTCATGCCACGCTTGCGCATCTCGGCGTCCATGGCCATCGCGGTGTACATCTTGCCAACCGAACAATCGGTGCCCACGGCAAGACAGCGCTTACCTTTACGTTTGATTCCGTTGGCGATTGGATAGTCGACCGACGGAACCCGCACATCATGCAGCTTGCGGCCTGTTGCTTCGGCGACTGCGACTAGATCGGGTTCATCACACAAAAGGTTGTGCAGGCCCGAGGCCAGGTCGAAACCTTCCTCCAACGCCATGACCAGCACCTTTTTCCATTCCTGACTGATCACACCGCCACGATTGGCCACGCCAATGACCAAAGTCTTGGCCCCGGCCTCTTTGGCCTTAGCAAGGGACATGTCGGTCAGGCCCAGATCGGCTTTACAGCCCTCCATCCGGTATTGACCCACGGCGTTTTCCGGACGCCAGTCCTTGATTCCAACGGCAACCTTGGCCGCCAGCTGGTCGGGCGCATCGCCCAAAAACAACAGATACGGTGTCTCGATCATTGCGGTGCACTCCTTTGATTCTGGCGCAGGCTATGGGACGGGCAAGGCGAGTGTTTCTCGATTTCGCCCAGCATCGCTGGATCCCGCAGGAAAATTTCGCGCAAATATCGTAGCTTGCGCAAAATTCTTTCAAGTTTTTAAAGCGATTAAACTTTAATCACCAGAGACATGGCGCATTGCGGCGAATGCTGCGACTGCATTGCCGCAGATGCACAAACGTGCTTGCGGAGACCTGCGCAATTTAATACCTCATAAGACAACAAAATCGCAATTTCCTTTCCTGCACGAGGTCCAGATGAGCTTTCGCATTCAACCCGCCGCCCCCGCGCGCCCTAACCGTTGTCAGTTGTTCGGCCCCGGGTCGAACACCAAGCTCTTCCCCAAGATGGCGGCCTCTGCGGCGGATGTGATCAATCTTGATCTTGAGGATTCGGTTGCACCATCTGACAAGGACACAGCGCGTGCCAATGTCATCGAGGCGCTGAACACCCTCGATTGGAGCACTAAATACATGTCCGTACGAATCAACGGGCTGGATACGCCTTACTGGTACCGCGATGTCGTAGATGTGATGGAGCAGGCCGGAGATCGACTGGACCAGATCATGATCCCCAAGGTCGGTTGTGCGGCGGATGTCTATGCGGTGGACGCGTTGGTCACCGCCATCGAACGCGCAAAAGGCCGTACCAAACCAATCAGCTTTGAGGTCATCATCGAATCCGCAGCTGGCCTCGCCCATGTCGAAGAAATCGCTGCCTCGTCCCCCCGGATGCAAGCCATGAGCCTTGGGGCCGCCGACTTTGCGGCCTCGATGGGCATGCAGACAACTGGCATCGGCGGCACGCAGGAAAATTATTACATGCTGCGCGAAGGTGAAAAACACTGGTCCGACCCGTGGCACTGGGCGCAGGCCGCCATCGTTGCCGCCTGCCGCACCCATGGCGTGCTGCCGGTGGATGGACCGTTCGGCGATTTCAGCGATGACGAAGGCTATATCGCGCAGGCCAAACGTTCTGCCACTTTGGGCATGGTCGGCAAATGGGCAATCCACCCCAAACAGATCGCGCTGGCCAACCAGGTCTTCACCCCCTCGGACGAGGCGGTGTCAGAGGCCCGCGAAATCTTGGCCGCCATGGAGCAAGCCAAGGCCAATGGCGAAGGTGCGACGGTCTACAAAGGGCGTCTGGTCGATATCGCCTCGATCAAACAGGCCGAGGTGATCGTGGCCCAGGCCGAATTGATCGCTGCCAATAGCTAAAAGTAGAAAGGCGCCTCACCGGGCGCCTTTTTCTTACCGTCCGAAGACATCATTGGGTGTCCAGGTGAACCTTTCGCCCTTTTTACCAGATTTCATCATCAGACAGGATGTTCCGAGCTTCTGGAAATAGATGATCTTGAGCGCGTACCACCCTGCTTTGGGCACATCGACTTCGGTCCGCTGATTGGCCTCGCAGCCCTGAATGCCCGAGACTTGTCCAATGTTCTGGCCTCCGACGAATGCCTCTATCCCGTCATTTGACCACGTTTCCAACTCGTAGATTCCAGCAGAGTCGAACCGCATGTACCCCGTAATCTCGGCGGCGACATTGTAAGCGCCGTCAAACGTCATGACGTCCTGACCCTTACTGGTGTCCCTGTAATCCAAGCCCCGCAACGGTTGTCCGGGCTGCGCTTTAGACAGCATGCTTTTTGCATGGCTCAGATCTCGGATCTTCTTGTGTTGATTGCCAGTGCCAAAGTAATTCACATTCAATCCCGCCTTGGGGCTGGGCTGTGGGTTGGCAGGTTGCAGTTTTAACGGAGCTGCAAAAGATGCACCCGCAATCATCACCAAAGTTGCGACCAGTGCTCCGGTCCGAACAAGTTTCATCGTCTTCTCCCTGAATACGACCGGTTGGGGTTGTCCCCATTTTTGGTCAATTCTTTGGCAAGACAGTAAAACGTGAATCCAACTCCGGCAAGCCGGTACAGAATCATCTTTCCAATGTCAGGCCCGCATATCCTTGGGCGAGCCCATGACGACATAGGACGTGATCGACGTGACATGGGGCAAAGTCCCCAGAACTTCGGTGTGAAAAGTTTTGTAAGACGACAGATCTGCACATTCCACGCGCAACAGGTATTCGATCGTGCCGGTGATGTTATGGCACTCCACCACTTCAGGCGCGCGCTGCAATGCACGCTCGAACCCTTCCTGAGCGGCCTTTGTATGTTCGCCCAGCCCCACGCCAATATAGGCGACAAAGCCGATGCCCAGCGCAGGTGGGTTCAATACAGCACGATAGCCCGAGATCACGCCCGCGCGCTCTAATTCCTGAACACGGCGCAAACAGGCCGAGGCTGACAGCCCGACCCGATCGGCCAATTCAAGGTTGCTTATCCGCCCATCACGTGTCAGCTCACGCAATATATGGCGATTTATTTCATCCAACTTGATCATTAATTGCAGAATTACCGCAATAACCAGCGCAAACGCAATTTCATTTGGGCGGATTCCATCAATTATCTGCGCTATGAATCCTGAATTGCTTTTTGCCCTCGTCACCTTTGCCTTCGTCTCGTCGATCACGCCGGGACCCAACAACCTGATGCTGATGGCCTCGGGCGCGAATTTCGGGTTTCGACGCACAATCCCACATATGTTCGGAATCGGATTGGGCTTTACAGTCATGGTCCTTCTGGTCGGAACGGGGCTGGTACAGGTGTTTGATGCCTATCCGATCAGCTATACCGTGTTGAAAGCGGCGTCGGTGGCCTATCTGCTGTATCTGGCATGGAAAATCGCGCATTCGGCCCCAGCCGAAGCGGGCGCGCCTGCGGGAACACCGATGACGTTTTTACAGGCCGCAGCATTCCAATGGGTCAATCCAAAAGCCTGGGCCATGGCCCTGACAGCAACAACCGTATACACCCCCGACCGCACCTTGAACGCCATCGTCATTGTCGCGATTGTTTTCGGCGCAATCAATTTGCCCTCGGTCAGCACGTGGACGGTGCTTGGGCAGCAAATGGCGCGAGTACTCACGAATCCGCGCCGGTTGATGCTGTTCAACTGGGTGATGGCGGGGCTGCTAGTCGCGTCGCTCTACCCTGTTCTGTGGTCGGGGTAAGAGCGTATACAGGCCTGCAACTGCTTGACGAATGCCGGCACCCTTGCCAACCCTTCAGATCTTGCTGAGTTGCATCCGACGCGACGTCAGGCCATATAGCAGAGAACTTCCGCGTTAAGAGGCGTCATGACCCAGTATTTGGAATTCGAAAAACCCTTGGCCGAGATCGAAGGAAAGGCCGAGGAACTGCGTGCACTGGCGCGCGCCAATGAAGAGATGGATGTGGCCGCAGAGGCCGCCGCTTTGGACGCCAAGGCTGAAAAGCTGTTGGACGAACTCTATGCCGATCTGACGCCATGGAGAAAATGTCAGGTCGCTCGTCACCCTGGACGTCCCCATTGCAAAGACTACGTGGAAGATCTGTTCACCGAATTCACACCTCTGGCAGGCGATCGGAATTTTGCTGACGACCTGGCCGTGATCGGCGGTCTGGCGCGGTTCAACGATCAACCTGTTATGGTGATCGGCCACGAAAAGGGCAGCGACACCAAATCGCGCATCGAACGCAATTTCGGAATGGCTCGCCCCGAAGGGTATCGCAAGGCTGTCCGACTGATGGAGATGGCAGGACGCTTTGGACTGCCGGTTATCACCTTGATCGACACGGCTGGCGCCTATCCCGGCAAAGGCGCCGAAGAGCGCGGCCAGTCCGAGGCGATTGCCCGCTCGACCGAAATGTGCCTGAAGATCGGCGTCCCGTTGGTCTCGGTCATCATCGGCGAAGGTGGATCAGGCGGTGCGGTGGCTTTTGCAACGGCAAACCGTGTCGCGATGCTGGAACATTCGGTCTATTCGGTCATTTCACCCGAAGGCTGCGCCTCGATCCTTTGGAAAGATTCAGAGAAAATGCGCGAAGCAGCCGAAGCGTTGCGGCTGACCGCGCAAGACCTGCACAAGCTGGGCGTTTGCGACCGGATCATTTCGGAACCCAAAGGCGGCGCACATCGTGATCGCGCCGCGACCGTGGACTCCGTGCGGGATGCAATTACGGCGATGCTCAAGGATCTGGACGGCAAGGATTCTGCCGCCCTGATCAGAGATCGTCGTCAAAAATTCCTCGACATCGGCTCAAAAGGGCTGGCTGCGTAACCCTCCTCAGCCCCCCAACTGCCTCAGCAGCGCAACTGAGGGCTCTCCGGTCGCGGGCAACCCATTGGCCCGCTGGTACGCAAAAATCGCGGATGTCGTGTTTTTACCGACTACACCATCTGCGCCTTCGGTGTCGTACCCGGCGGATGTCAGGCGGCGCTGCAGCTCTTTGCGATCTTCAAGCGTCAGACCAGTCGCATCCGGTCCGAAAGAGGCCTGGAACGGCGCGCCTCCGGCAATCCGGTCTGATAGATGCCCTACCCCGATCGCGTAGCTGTCCGAGTTATTGTACCGTTTAATCACCTGAAAATTGCGGAACACGGCGATGCGGGGCCCCGGCACCTGGGGTTGCAGCACGGCAACCGGAGTGCCTGAGACCGCCCCGGCCTCACCGCCCCAGGGCTGTCCACGCACCCAACCGGAACGCGCCAGATAAGCCGCCGTTGATGCCAGCGAATCCGTTGGATCGTCGGACCAGATATCGCGCCGTCCATCGCCGGTGAAATCCACCGCATAGGCCAGATAAGAGGTCGGGATGAACTGCGTGTGCCCCATAGCACCAGCCCAACTGCCTGTCATGTTGGCAGGCGTCGTGTCGCCGTTCTGCAGAATCTTCATCGCTGCCATCAGTTGGCTCTCAAAGAACTGCCCGCGCCGACCGTCATAGGCCAGCGTCGACAGGGCCGATACAACAGGCACATCCCCACGCCGCGCACCATAACGGCTTTCAAGCCCCCAAATTGCCACGACAACTTCTTTGTCCACGCCGTACTGCGCCTCGATCTGAGACAGCGTTCCCGCATGACGCACCAGCATTTGCTTGCCGGTCGCGATCCGTTCATCTGAGGTTGCAATCGCCAGGTAGTCTTCAAGCGACCTCTTGAACTCGACCTGATTTCGGTCCCGCTCGATCACTCCGGGCAGATATCCGGCGCCCTGGAAGGCGCGGTTAATTGTGCTTTGCGAAATCCCCTGTGCGGCCGCGCGGCTTTTGAAGCCCGCCACCCAGGCGTCCCAGCCCGCGTTCCGAACCGGTTGCATGCGCGCGGCCGGCGCCGAAGAAGAAGGCACGCTGTCCGTACAGGCAACCAACAAGCCGGAGCCCAGCCCAAGGGAAAATAACCGTCGATCAATCATGGTTGAAAACTGCTCTTATTGTGATTTCTCACAGCCTAGCGCAGAGAAATCGCCGGGGCCAGAACAGCGATACCGAACCGGGCGATTTCGGCAGCTTCGGCAACAAGCCGCTTAGCTGACCAGCATCCGCAGGCCCTGTGTAACATCCGAGCGAACCGCAAGGCGCAGACCCGGCTCATCCCCGGCCTTTAGCGCCGCAATTATCAGCTTGTGGTGATGCGGTGGTTCCGTTCGCCGCAGCCGCCCATAAAGCGCGCGCATCGTCGGCCCAAGCTGCAACCATACGGTTTCGGCAATCGCCAGCATCGCTGGGGCCTGCGCCCGCAGATACAGAGTTCGGTGAAACTCCAAATTGGTGCGAATATATCCAACGGCATCACGTTTGGTGACCATCTCGGCTACCGTCATGTTGATGCTCTGCAATCGGTCAATCAGGGCAATATGCGCACGCGGCAATGCCCGGCTGGCCAGCTCGACCTCAAGCAAAGCCCGCAGCGCGGCCAACTCCTCGATCCGGTCATTGGTCAACTCAGGCGTAGAAACGCGGCCCGAGGAAGACAGAAACAACGCCCCTTCAGCCGCAAGCCGACGCACCGCCTCTCGGGCCGGTGTCATTGAGACACCAAACTCTTTGCCAATTCCCCGTAAGGTCAGTGCCTGACCGGGGGCGATATCACCATGCATGATGCGGGATCGCAGGGCCCGGTACACCCGGTCATGCGTTGCGGTCTGCGTTTCCGAGGGGCGTGTGTTCAACATGTCTCTATGTGATCACAAACACCGCACAGGTCAACTCGCAGGCGTGTCAAATCTGTACTGGTGCAGCTGCGCCCCGTTGTCGCGCAGCCAGCGCCGCTGTTCTTTGTAATCTCCGAATAACCACTCGACCTGGGCCCAAAAGGCTGGGGAATGGTTCATCTCGGCCAGATGCGCCACCTCATGTGCGGCAACATAATGCAGGACGTCTGGTGGAGCGAGAATCAGCCGCCAGGAAAACATCAACCCACCCTCAGAACTGCATGATCCCCAGCGCGATCGGGTATCCCGAATAGAGATGCTGGCATAAGCCCTACCCAACATCGCTGCGTAGTCATCACATGCGCCGGTCAGCCGGTCGCGTGCCAGTTCTTTCAAAAAGCGCGCCAAACGTCGCGCTTCAGCGCCTTCAGGTACTGAAATCTGATCCGCCTGCAACAGAACGCGTCGGCCCGTTGCCCGGACAATGCGCCGTTGGGTGCCCTCAACAGGAATATGCTGCCCAAATTGAACCACCGAGGGGTCTGGCCGATCACTCAGGTGCTGCCGAATCCAGCTTTCTTTTTGGCGGGCAAAGTTCAACGCATCGGATTCAGCGACACCGTTTGGATAGGTCAGTGTAACACGCCCGTCCAACTGGGATATACGCAGACTGATCCGCCGTGCCCGCGCCGATTTGCGCAATGTCAGCGGCACCGGAGGCGATCCTGGCAGTGCGTGATCTCCCATAGGTCTGTTTCTCCTGCTCAAAGGCTTTGACAGTGCCCGCTGCTTGTGGCACCTGACCTGAATCGTCGATACGACTCACCTGATATCAAGGGGATTGGACATGCCCAAGGAAGAATGGGGTGTAAAGCGCGTTTGCCCGACCACCGGTAAACGGTTTTATGACCTGAACAAAGACCCGATCGTTAGCCCTTATACCGGCGAGATCGTGGAACTCGAAACCGGTAAAAGCCGGATGATCGCAGCAGATGCAGAAGATGCTGCATCGGCCAAGGCGCGTGAAAACGCGCCTGAGGAAGAACTGGTTCTGGATGACGACGACGAAGTCGAAGTCGATCTGGATGATGATCTGCTGGATGACGATGATGACAGCAGTGATGAAGTTCCGCTGGACGACATCACTGACATTCCAGCAGAGGACGATAGCTGATCACGGTCAGAGGCGGCCTCGCGCCGCCTCGCGCCATTTGCAATCTGGTTGCAAAATTTTAACGGCGACGCCTGTTTTTGGACTTGCGCTTAGCGCCACTGTCTCATAAACGTCCGCCCACTGCTTCTGCAGTACCTGTATGGGGCCTTAGCTCAGTTGGGAGAGCGCTTGCATGGCATGCAAGAGGTCAGGGGTTCGACTCCCCTAGGCTCCACCAAAACCTCATTCAGATAATTTGCGTCACTTAAGAATCTGAATGGAAAAGATAATTCACCGGTTCGAAGACCCGATTTGGAAGAGTAGCTTCCCTTCTGAACAAATAGCATTCTAAGCAGCGCTCTCTTGCCCCTATAGTCGCTTTTTTTCCATACTTTCCAAGATTTTGACAGAATTTCGGCGACCGGTTCGAACATCTCTTCAAAATTCCTTTGCGGAACTTCGAAATCTTCCAACTTCCGCTTGAGCTCCTCCTGCTTAATCGTCTGTCTGGCTACAGGAAAGGCAACCCACACGTTGCGGACTTTTCCGCCGCTCCACCCATGATTGATAATCATCTGGTCTGTAGCACATTGCGACAATAGTGACGTGTGCTGGTTTCAAGTTTCAATCCTGGCCGCTTTGACCGGATTGGGCCTTGTAGTAAGGAATCTTGGAATTGCGGCCTGATCCAGGCAATATTGCCAAATCAAAGCGGTCTCAATCGAGTGCTGCGCCCACCCCAGAGTTTGATGCGGTAATGTTTACCGCTGTCAACTCAGCCAAGGATGGACGAGACAGACATCCCCTAGCCCAATACTGCTGTAACCGCGCGCAGAGTTGCCGCGACGACGGTATCAGCTTCTTCACGACTCAGGCAAAACGGTGGCGCGAAGCCCAAGATGTCGCCTTGCGGCATAGCGCGTGCGATGACCTTATCCTGTGCCAAAAGAGCGGCTGAGACTTGCGGGCCGATCTTGTCCGCGGTGTCAAAGAAGGTGCGGCTATCTTTATCCTTCACGAACTCGACCGCGCACAACATTCCTTCGCCGCGCACATCGCCAACATTGGCGTGTGCTGACAGTGCATCCTTCATCGACTGCTTCAGATAAGCGCCGACTTTGCCTGCGTTTTCGATCAGGTTCAGATCATCAATCAGTTTGAGGTTTGCCACACCGGCCGCGGCCCCGATCGGGTGTGCCGAATAGGTCCAGCCGTGGCCGATGGCGCCGTTTTCATCCGTGCCCTGTTCCAGCACCTTCCACACTTTTTCAGAAACAATCGAACCTGACAGCGGCGCGTAGGCCGAGGTGAGGCCTTTGGCGATGGTGATGATATCGGATTCCAAGCCGTAATGCTCCGACCCGAACATGCTGCCCAGGCGGCCAAACCCGGTCACAACCTCATCGGCAACCAACAGGATATCATGCTTGTGCAATACGGTCTGGATGGCGGCCCAGTAGCCTTCGGGCGGGGGCACGATACCGCCGGTTCCCAACACCGGCTCGCCAATAAACGCGGCGATTGTATCAGCGCCTTCACGTTCAATCAGCGCCTCCAGTTCAGTAACGCAATGCGCGACGAATTCGGCTTCGCTTTGGTCCAGATTATCGCGGCGGAAATAATAGGGCGCTTCGGTATGAACCACCTGCGTGAGCGGCAGATCGAACTTTTTGTGGAATAGTTCCAGCCCAGTCAGCGACCCGGTGACAAGGCCCGAGCCATGATACCCGCGCCAGCGCGAGATGATCTTTTTCTTTTCGGGGCGACCCAGGATATTGTTGTAATACCATATTAATTTGACGTTGGTTTCATTTGCATCTGAACCGCCCAGGCCGAAATAGACCTTGGACATATTCGAAGGCGCGCGATCAAGGATCATCTTGGACAGGGTGATGGAGGCTTCTGTGCCGTGGCCTACGTAGGAATGATAATAGGCCAATTCGCGGGCTTGATCCGCAATCGCTTCGGCAATTTCCTGACGGCCATAGCCCACATTCACGCAATAAAGTCCTGCAAAGGCGTCCAGCAATTTGGTACCATCACGGTCTTCGATATGGACCCCGCTTGCGGTTTTGATCACACGGGTCGCTGTTTCGCCCCGCGCGTGCTGGGCCAGATGAGTGGAGGGATGGAAAAAGTTCTCGCGGTCCCATTGGTCAAGTTGATCGTTCTTCAGCATCTTTTCACTCCTCATGCCCAGTCGCGGCAGACATATTTGATTTCGGTAAACTCTTCCATTCCCCGTCTTGCCCCCTCACGGCCCAGACCGGATTGTTTGGTGCCGCCAAAGGGGATCGGCGCGCCGGTGACCTTGGTGCGATTCACCGCCACCATGCCAAATTGCAATGCACGAGATACGCGGTAAATACGGCGTGGGTCATGGCTGTGCAGATACGCAACCAGACCGTATTCGGTGTCATTGGCCCGGGCGATCACCTCTTCTTCGGTATCAAAGGGCGCAATGGCCGCCACAGGGCCAAATGTTTCCTCTGACATAACCACGGCATCGGCGGGCACGTCGGTCAGAACCGTGGGCTGATAAAACAGCGGGCCGAGAGGATCCCTTGCACCTCCGCACGCCAATTTGGCCCCCTTGGCCAGCGCATCGGCGACATGTTCTTCCTGCTTTTGAACCGCCTTTTCATTCATCAGAGGGCCGATATCGGGGTCGTCCATACCGATGCCAAGGGACAGCCTGCGGGTCGCTTCGGTAAACTGCGAGCAGAATGCGTCATAAATTGAGCGCTCCACAAATATCCGATTGGCGCCAAGACAGTCCTGCCCGGATGTGGCGAATTTGGCCTTGATCGTTTCAGAAACCGCAATTTCAAGATCGGCCCCTTTGAACACAATCACCGGTGCATGCCCGCCTAGTTCCATTACAAGTTTTTTCACTGTGTCGGCGGACTGACGGTAAAGTAACCGTCCGATTTCGGTGGAGCCTGTGAACGAGAGTGCCCGAACACGGGTGTCTTTCGTCCAAGGTTCGACCACGGTCGAGGCCTGGCCGGTGACCACGTTGAACACGCCCGCCGGAATACCCGCCTTTTCCGCCAGTTCAGCCAACGCGAGGGCCGAAAACGGGGTTTCACCTGAGGGGTGAGCCACAACCGTACATCCCACTGCCATGGCTGCTGCTGCTTTGCGGGTCAGCATGGCAGCAGGGAAATTCCACGGTGTGATCATTGCCACCACCCCGACCGGCTCTAGCCAAACCTCGACCTCGGCATCGGGCAGATGGCTGGTGACGCCTTCAATATTGGGTCGCTTGGCCTCTTCGGCGTAGAATTCTACAAAAGACGCAGCATAATCAATTTCACCGCGCGCCTCGGACAGGGGCTTGCCCTGTTCCAGTACCATGATCCGTGCCAGATCTTCTTTGTGGTGCAGCATCAGGTCGAACCAACGGCGCAGAATGGCGGATCGGTCTTGTGGCAAGAGGCCCGACCAGGTCGGAAAGGCAGCTTGTGCCGCATCCACGGCGGCAGAGGATTCCTCTGCCGAAAGGCTGGCGGCCTCACCGATAACATCGCCAGTTGCCGGATCGGTGACGCGGATGGTGTAACCCGACGAAGCTGCACACCATTTACCATTCACATAGGAAAAACTGCGCGCCAAAGATTTGTCAGCAATATCATCGCGCGCAGAAAGTGCAGTGTCTTTCATGGATACCTCTCCCTCGATGCCCGACAATGTCGGGCATTACAGGCAAAGGATGAGACCAAATTTCAGGGCCAAAGCAGAGTATTCTGCTGTCAACCATCTCTCAGGCAGAGGGTTACTCCTGCCATCCAGCTATGAGGGAAATCGGCGGAACGCCCTGACCCTTCACTGGTTTGGTGACAATATAGGTAAAATACTTTTCCAGACCTATGTCAGCATTGAGCATTTCATCAATCAGGCGTTGATAGGCATCGATATCGCGCGTCACGATTTGCAGGATGTAATCAAATCCTCCGCCAAGCGCCCAGCAAGCCAACACTTCTTCATAGCGTTGCATAGCGGCCTCAAAAGCCTGAAAGCTGGCGGCGGTATGATCGGACAGTTCGGCCGCAACAAAGACAGTTACATGTGGCCCAAGTTTGCGCAGGTTGATCTCGGCTCTATATCGCTTGATCAACCCGGCTTTTTCCAACTTTTTTAGCCGCTCCCAGCAGGGGGTGGGCGACAGGCCAACGCGGTCGGCCAAAGCCGTTTTTGTGATGCGCCCGTCGGTTGAAAGCACCCGTAGAATATCCAGATCGCGGGCGTCGAGCCGCATGGTCTCACCTCCGGGGAATAAAGTTATCCAACGTTCAACCCGATCACCGCCGCGCAATCGCCCGCTTTGATGAGACCGGGAAAGTGGCGACTGATCAAAAGGCCCGTAACTTTGGCACGGTATTCAATCGGGGCAATCCCGGTGCGATCAACGGGCCAAATGCGGGCCACAACATCGCCTTGGTTGACCTGTTCACCAAGATCAACCATCGGCTCGTAGAGGCCATCGTTTTCCGAGAACACGAAGCAGTTACCATCGGGCATATCCAGGCGCACGGTTGGATCAATCTGCATCTCGCCCTTCAGAATTCCTGCGTGGATCAGCACATTGCGCAGGCCCTTTTTTGCAACGGCAATCGACTTGGCTGTGGCAGAGCCACCACCGCCCAATTCTGTTGAAACCAGAACCTTACCCATATCTTCGACCGCCGTGTCGTACATTCCGACATTGTCGATCTCCAGTAGCTGCACCGAATAGGGGGCGTTAAAGGCGGCCATCGCGGCGAAACAGGCCGCTTCATTGGCTTTATCTTCAAGGATATGGGCCGCCGCGAAGGGCACGAAATCCAGCGTTTTTCCGCCCGAGTGAAAATCCACCGCAATATCGGCCATTGGCAAAAGAACGCGCTGGAAATAGTCGGCAATCTTTTCGGTCGGGGTGCCATCTGGCCGGCCCGGAAAGGCACGGTTCATATTGCCTTTGTCGATGGGCGAGGTGCGTAAGCCGGCGCGATAAGCGGGATAATTGAAGGCAGGCACGATGATCACGCGTCCGGTGATGTCCTCGGGCTTTAGCGTAACCGTCAGTTCTTGCAACGCCACGGGCCCTTCATATTCATCGCCATGGTTGGCGCCGGTCAGCAAAGCCGTAGGCCCATCTCCGTTTTTGATAACCGTTAGCGGGATCATAATTGACCCCCAAGCACTGTCATCCCGGCTGTAAGGCAGCCGTAGGAAACCGTGGTGGATACCATCGCTATCCAGCGGGATCGTCGGGGAAATTGGGTTGGGTGTCATTACTCAGTCCTTCACAACCATTTTGCGGGGCACGTTGGCCAGGCACTCATGGCCGGTTCTGGTGATGCGGATGCTTTCAGTAATCTCAAAACCCCAATCCTCCATCCAGAGGCCGGTCATGAAGTGCAGGGTCATGTTCTCCTGCAGAATCGTCTTGTCGCCGGGACGAAGCGAGAAGGTCCGTTCACCCCAGTCGGGCGGGTAGCTGACACCGATCGGGTAACCGGTGCGGTTATCTTTGGTGATCCCGTATTTCTTTAGCACGCTGAAGAAGGCAATGGCGACATCTTCACAGAGGTTGCCCTCTTTTGCAGCCTCCAGCCCGGCCTCCATGCCCTCAAGCACAGCCTTTTCAGCGTCGAGGAATGTTTGCGTGGGCTTTCCAAGGAAGACCGTGCGCGACAGCGGGCAGTGGTAGCGTTTGACTACACCTGCGATCTCGAAAAACGTGCCTTCGCCGGATTTCATTGGCTGATCGTCCCATGTCAAATGCGGGGCTGAGGCATCCGCGCCTGAGGGCAAAAGTGGCACCAGCGCGGGATAGTCTCCGCCCGCACCGATCTGTGCGTCATAGCGTAAGGCCGCATCATAGATTTCGGCCACCAGATCGCATTTGCGGATGCCCGGCTCGACCTTTTCAAAGATACGTTCATGCATACGGCCCACTATGCGGCCCGCTTGGCGCATATATTCCAGCTCGGTTTCAGATTTTACCGCACGCTGCCAGTTGACCAACGCAGTCGCATCGGAAAATTTGGCATTTGGCATGTGGTGCTGTAGCGCGGCAAAGGCCGCAGCTGTGAACCAGTAGTTGTCCATCTCAACGCCGATATGGCCCTTATCCAGCTTACGATCGGCCAGCTGTGCCGACAGGTAATCCATCGGGTGACGTTCGGTGGATTGTACATAATGGTCCGGGTAACCGATGATATTGGCGGGATCCATAAAGCAGGTGCGAAGCGCGCCATTGGCATCTTGTCCACGGCCGTACCAGACCGGCTCGCCAGTGAGACTCAGCACGACGCATTGATGCACGTAGAAAGACCAACCGTCATAGCCGGTCAGCCAGTTCATGTTCGAAGGGTCCGTCACGATCAGAAGGTCAAGCCCACGTTCGGCCATGGCGGCGCGGGTTTTTGCAATGCGCTGGCTGAACTCATCGCGTGAGAAGTGGAGTTTTGGTTCTGGCATAGAGTTAATCCGTTGTTAGCTTGAAAACGTGGTGCCTTTGCCTGAGTTTTCCGCGCGCTGGCGAGCAAGCGTGGCAATGGCGGTGTCCTGGACACCCGTACCTGTCAGGTCAGCAATAATGATGTCACTGTCGGATTGTCGCCCCGGCGCCTTGTCGGAGGTGATATCACCCAGTTCAGCAAACCTGTCATCAGCCGGGAAAATGCCTACCGCAATGGCGCTGCGCAGCTCGCCTTTGAGGGCGCATTGGGCTTGGCTGTCGGGCACATAGAGCGTTGCCTTGGCAAGACAACCCGGGTCAAGCTCGACCTTGTGTTCCTGATCCGAACCCATCGCAATGACAAGCTGCCCCGGTTGCAGCCAGTCCGCTTTGATCAGCGGGGTCGCCGAAGGGGTTGTCGTGACGATGATATCTGCCGAGGACACGGCACCCGCCCTATCAGTGCTGGCCGTGACGTCGACCCCAAGTTCTTCGCGAAGGCTGGACGCCAATGTTTCGGCCTTGGCCGCATCCCGCGCCCAGATCACAGCGCTTTCGATGCCGCGCACAAGGGTCAGCGCCTTGAGTTGTAGCTTCGCCTGCACACCAGCACCGATGATACACGCGCGTGTCGCGTCCTCGCGCGCAAGGTGGCGCGCAGATACCGCTCCCGCAGCGGCGGTGCGCACATCCGTGAGATAACCATTATCCAGAAGCAAAGCTTCCAGAACGCCAGTGGTGCTTGAGAATAGCACCATCAAGCCTGATGTGCTGGGCAGGCCCAGCTTGGGATTATCGAAAAAGCCGGGACTCATCTTCATGGCAAAGCTGTCTATGCCGGGGACATAAGCAGACTTTACACATACCTCGCCATTATGATCGGGGACCATCAGTGTCATGATCGGCGGCATGATAACCTTGCCCCCGGCGAGCGTCGTAAAGCCCTGTTCAATGCAGTCCACCGCGTCCATATCCAGTGGCACCAGATCTCGCAGTTCGGCCTCGGTCAGTATTTTGATCTCCGGCATCCTACCCCTCCGCCGTCACATCCACATCTTCGCCGGAAATGATCCGGTGATGCAGCTGCATGTCGATGTTTTGCCCCGAGATCAGCGCGACGCACCGACCTGGGTCTTTGATTTTTCCCGCCAGAAGCGCGGCAATGCCGACACTGCCGGACCCTTCAATGATCTGACGTTCCTGCCAATAGGCGTGACGGATGGCAGCAGCAATCTCGGTCTCGGTCACAAGAATCAGATCATCAACAAAGGCACGAGTCATGGCAAAAGTGTGCTGGTTGTCCAATCCAACCCCACCGCCCAGCGAGTCGGCCAGTGTCGACAGTTCTTCGACCAGAACCGGTTTCCCCGCCTTCTGGCTTTCATACATAGCCGCCCCGCGCTCCATCGAAATTCCGATAACGCGGACCTGCGGATTAACCGCCTTCATCACCATCCCGACGCCGGAAATCAGTCCGCCGCCCGACAGCGGCACCAGAACCGTTTCAAGATCCGGGGATTGTTCCAGCATTTCCAGTGCAACGGTGCTTTGCCCGGCAATGATATCGCGATGATCAAACGGGGGAAGCATGACCATCCCATCGGCGACCAGCCTGTCAACTTCTACCTGTGCGTCATCCTGAGAACGCCCGACAATGCGCACCTCTGCGCCTTGCGCCTTGATGCCGTCCACCTTGTTTTGCGGCACCAGTTCCGACATGCAGATGATACACCGCACCCCGGCCTGCTTTGCCGCATAGGCCAAACCGCGCCCGTGATTGCCCGTCGATACACCCACCACACCTTTGGCGCGCTGCGCATCGCTAAGTGACAACACAGCATTGGATGCCCCGCGCAGCTTGAAACTGCCGGTGATCTGGCCTTGCTCCAGCTTGAGGCGAATATCACCGCCGGTGGCTTTGCTGAGCGCGTCTGACGACACCGTCGGCGTGACCCGGATCGACTGTGCGATCCGCGCGCGCGCAGCAAAACTATCCTGAAGTGTGATTTCAGAGCTCATCTCTTGTCCTGACTTTTTTCCTATTTACTGAACAACATACCGCCCGCGGGATAATCCGAAGTAATCCCAAGATGCCTCATGCAGCGCCAAACCATCGCCTGATTGGAGGTAACAACCGGTTTGCCAATTCGGGCCTCCAATTGTGCGACACATGGGGCGGCACGCACCGCCGTACAGGAAATAAAAAGCGCATCAGCATCGAGATCGCACGCAGCAACACCACCTTCGATAATGCTGTCCCTTGAGACGCGCGCCATGTCGCGATCATCGGACAATCCAAAGCAAACTGCGTTCACCACATCGAGGCCGTGTTGCGAGAAATAGGTGACCAGAGAATCCGTCACATCCTGCGTATAGGGCGTAAGAACGCTTACTTTTTTTACCCCCAAAGCCTCAAATGCATCAAAGGCAGCCGAGCTGGGTGTGACGCAAGGCGTGCCTGGCTTTGCGCTGTTCATGTGCTCGGCCACTTTGTCGTTCCCCAACACTACCGAAGCTGCAGTGCATCCATACACCAATACATCTAGCGCCTCGCCAGGCAGGATCTCTGCTGCGGCATCGGTCAACAGCGGCCCTGTCTTCAAAAGGCTTTCATGTGTGGTTGGGTTTTCAAACCCGATCCGGTTTACATATACGCCCACATCATGCCCTTGCAGAATGCGTGCGAAGTCAGTTTCCGTCGTATGATCCGTGGCCAGCGTGACCAGCCCGATACGATGTGTGACAGGGCGAGCATCCAGCGCGAGAGCCACAGACGAAGTCGAAGATTGTATATCCAAAGCCTTTGCCATCCTCACACCACCAGAACCGGGCATTGCGCAAGGCTGGTCACCTTGTGAGAGACGCTGCCCAGCAAATAGCCCTCAATCGATCCCAATCCCCGGCTGCCCATGACGATCAGGTCATTCTCATGTTCTTTGGAAAAGCTGACGATAGTTCGCGCCGTTGGCCCGCCTTTGACAAAGGCCCGGATGTTCTCGCACCCCGCCTCGCGCGCAATGGACGCGCCGCGTTCAGCAGTAATCTTTGCGTGATCGCGCATGATCCCGTCAATATCATCGGGCTTTTCTGCATCAATGACATACATCGATCCTTCCAGTATCGAATGATGACGGTAGAGCGTCAGTACCAACATTTCCGCATCACACAACTTAGCCAATTCAGCGGCTTTGCGAAGGGCGGCCTCTGATCCTTCAGACCCGTCAAAAGCAGCGAGTATTGATTTGAACATTTGTCGCTCCTTTTATTTGTTAAATGCGATGTCGCGCAAAAACAGTGCCACCTGCGGGAAGAAGATCATCAAGACCGAGACACTCAAAAGCATGATCACGAAAGGCGGCGTTCCTCTGATTACTTCCAGATAGGGACGTTTGAACACCGCTACCGCCGTGAAGATATCGCATCCGAACGGCGGGGTGGCCGAGCCGATGGCGGCCTGCAATGTGATCAAAGTGCCGACCAGAATTGGGTCCAGCCCGGTTTTCTCGACCACGGGCGCAAAGATCGGAACAAAGATCAAGATGACCACGATGGGATCCACGAACATACAGCCGATGAAGAACGCAATCGCGATTGTGAACAGGACGCCGATCTGCCCCATTTCATCAATGCCAAGAGCGCCCAAAATCTGTTGCGGTATCTGCGCGAATGACAGAACCCAGGCAAAGGCAGCACCTGCACCCACCAAAATAAAAACTACCGCCGTTACCATGCCCGTTGACAGGGCGACCTGGTATAGGCCGGTGATTTTCATTGTTTTGAAAATGAAGACTTCCAGCAACACCGCATAGGCCACGCTGATTGCTGCGGCTTCGGTCGGGCTGAAAACGCCGAAGAAGATGCCGCCGATGATCAGAACCGGGAAACCCAGCGGCCACAAGGCCCGTTTAACCGCTACCGCGCGTTCGCACCATGTGGCGGCCGGTTCAGTGGGGACGTCATTTATTTTGGCGTAGATCATACTGTAGACCGAGAACATGAACAGGATTAACAATCCGGGCCCGATGCCCGCGATGAACAGTTCAGGGATGGAGGCCTTGGCAACTACACCGTAGATGATCATACCAATACTGGGCGGGATCAGGAACGCGATGTCACTTGAGTTGACGATCAGGGCCAAAATGAAAGAATCCTTGTAGCCACCTTTCAGCATTCGGGGCCTGAGTGGCGTTCCCACCGCAACGACCGTGGCTTGGGTGGACCCGGACACGGCACCGAACAATGCACAAGCCGCAGCTGTACTGACGGCCAACCCCCCTCGAACATGGCGAACAAAGGCCATGACCATATCAATCAGCCGCCCTGCGGACTGGCCACGTGTCATGATATCCGCTGCCAGAATGAACATAGGCACGGCGATCAATGAAGAGGGCCGGATACCACCCAACATTTGCTGAATCATAAACTCAGTTTTGTCGATTGTGCCAAACAACTCGATCACGCCGATGAACGCGCCGGCAATGAGGGGTACCATCATCGGGAAACCCATAAGCAGCAGGACAACCATTGCGGAAAACATTAAGAGTGCCATGGTTAAAGCTCCACTTCCAGTTCCCGCGCATCTGCTTCTCGCAGATCAGTTGACAGGTAGATTTCAGGTTCCTGAAGATTTTTGATGAAAGTGAGCGCGTATTGAACCCCGGTCACAAACAGCCCAATCGGCACCCAGATGTAGCTGAGATAAACAGGGAATCCGAGGGCAGGATAGACCCGCCCCTTGGCGTACATGCTGATGATGTATTGCACAGCGTACCACGCCAAGAGCAGCAACAGCACAGCGGTGACTCCCGTGACTACAACCATCAAGATTTTTCTGACCCGTTCGGGTAACGCGTCTGAGATGGCGGACATGCGGATATGCCGACCATGGCGCGCGGCGTAGCCGATACCAGCAAATGTCACCAACAATATGAATATACTGTTCAACTCTTCGGCGAATATAATGGAGTGGTTGAAAACAAACCGGCTGATGACATTTGCGATGGTGTTGACTGCCATCAGAATGACGCCTGTGGCCATGATCACCCGCTCAAGCGCAGCGATCCCCTTGTCAATGCCATCAACAATTCCGGCAAGGCCCGACTTTTTCTTCGTCGTTTCGCTCATATTCCCCCCGAACATTCGCAATATAGGCTGATCGCCGGTTTACTATTTCCAAATTGCAGGCCCGAACTATGGTTCTGGGCCTGCACCGATTTTTCAGATGAACACATCGCAAACGTGATGGATGCCTGTGGCAAAGCGCTACTGCTGCGCAGCCGCTAGATCCTTCTTCATTTGCTCGAGGATGGCAGCGCCACGTTCGCCCGCTCTTTCGACAAAGGCTGCTTCGACCGCTTTTGCACGTTCTTTAAAGGGTGCACGCTCTTCCTCGGTTAGCCGGTTTATTGTGTAGCCCGGATTGCTCTCCTGAATTTTTGCCAGACCGGTTGCATCCAGTTCGACGGCAACATCAAGAATATAATCGAGTGCGACTTGCGACGCATTCTGAACAAGTTCTTTGTCCGCATCGCTTAGCGCGTCGTAAAACTCTGCATTTGCCATCACAGCAGTCGTGTACTGACCATGTCCGGTATAGGTCATCACATTAGTCAGGTTATCCAGATCATAGGCCTCGATCCAAATTGCCGGGTTTTCTTGCCCGTCAACCATTTTAGTTTTCAGTCCGCCGATCAGCTCGCCCCAAGGCATAGCAATCGGGGAAGCGCCAAAGGCCGTGTAAGTCTCCAAAAGCAATGGTGAGGTCATGGTCCGAATTTTCATACCTTCCAAATCGGCAGGTGTCCGAAATTCCTCCATTGTGGTGACCACCATTTCACCTTCCGGGAACACCGACAACAATTCCAATCCCTGTTCGCGATAGATATCGTGGAACATCTCGTTTACAGCGACGCCTTCTTTGAAAAACTTGCGCACGACTTGAGGGTCCGTCGGCTGGATATATGGCACCAGAAAGGCTTCGGCCTCTGGGATCAACGCACCGGTGAAACCTGGAGATTGATCAATGAACTGCAGCAATCCAGCCTGGGCCTGCTCCATGGCGTCGGCCGATTCACCAAGCGTACCCACAGGATAAATCTGGACTGTGTGATCCGAGTTGGCTTCGATTTCCTCTTTGAACTTGGTGGCGTACAGGCCTTGCGGATCTGTCAGCCCCTCTTCCATAGCATAGCGCCAATTGTCCGCATAAGCGGCAGTTGAGGTTAGCAATGCAGCAGCAAGGGGTGCGCAGACGCGCAGGGTAAAACGTGCAGTCTTGGTCATCATATCCTCCCAGATATCACCTTCTTTGTTAGTGATGTTCCACCACATCCCGAAGATTGTACTGCGAGTCAATTATTATATTGTTGCGCTACATTCTAGTAAGCGAATTGCGGCAAAGGCTCGCGTGGGCGCAAAAGTAAACCGGCCAGAAGCTTCAGAGCTTGGCGAAAACGTTCGATTTCGCGAATGCTTCCCACCGAAATGCGCACTGCATTTGTTGGGGTAGCCTTGGGAGAAAGGAATGGGCTTTCGGGGGACACCGCAACATTTAGTTCGCGGGCATGGGCGACAAAACTGTTGGAATCCCAATCTGGAGGGAGCTGCAACCAAAGATGCAAACTGGCCGGATGGCCCGTCCATTTAAAACCAGCAAGCTCTTGCGTTGCTATGTGATACCGCTTGACAATTTCCGCGCGCTGCCAATCCGCCAGCGCTTGTGCTGTGCCATCTTCCACCCAGCGTGAGGCAAGTTCGCAGATCAGCGGCGTTGCCATCCAACCAAATACGATCAGTCTCGCTGTCAATGCAGGAAGCAAATGGTCCGGAGCAACGGCATAACCCGCACGCAACCCGCTGACCGTGCATTTGGTGAACGTCGTCAGGTAGACCGACAGTTCTGGTGCGAACATCGAAACAGGCGGCTGGCGATCCGCTGCGACCGGACCAAACGCATCGTTTTCAATAATATGCAGCCTATGTTTGCGGGCGATTGCAGCAATTTGGCGCCGACGTTCCTCTGGCATCATATGTACATTAGGGTTGGCAAGAGATGGTAATAAATACAATGCTTTAGGGGACTTATCAACGCACGCCTTTTCCAATGCATCGGGCAGGATTCCGTGCTCATCAGTTTCAAGGCCAACATGTCGGTATCCGAAATATGCGACACTCGAAACCAAGAGGTGATGCGTGACCATATCTGACAGAATGACGTCGCCAGGACGCAATATCGCAGACATTGCTGCCGACATTCCATGCGTTACCCCATTCGTCATGAGGACTGAATCTGCATTTGTCTCAAGGCCGCAATGTGAAAGCCATTTGACTCCCGTTTTTCGGTGAGTTTCGTGGCCTACATTCGGGCGTGTAGAAAGATATATGGCCGGGTCGAGCCCGGCATGCAAAGTCCTCAGCGTTGATTGCATCGCCTCAACATGCAGGCCATTAAACAAGGGGCGCGAAATCGACATGTCGAACAAGTTTCGAGGTTCTGACTCCAACTTGAATGGCTGTCCGTCGGTTTTGTCAGTGTCGACAACATAGCTGCCACGCCCAATCTGACCATCGATCAGGTTTTGGCGACGCAGAATGTCGTAAGCTTTGCTGACGGTATTAACGCTCAACCTCAGGTCATCGGCCAGTTTCCGGTGTGTGGGTAATTTCTGTCCAGGTGACAAACTGCCGTCTTCGATCGCGCCTGCAATCATCGTGGCAAGGCTCGTATGCAGCGGTGAACTCAGCGTATCTCGGGATGGTTTCCAATTTGTCATGCGACAATAGTAACCAATTCGAATTCGCGAACAAGCAGATCAATCACCAAGAGCTTCACAGGGGTCGGAATTACAGCTTTTTCTATGTGTCTCCCTTGAAAAGAAAGTAATTGCTGTGACCGTGGATCTATCACTTAGTTTTCCTGAAGATCTCAACACGTCAGTATGCGCGGATTGTCCGGGACTGGATGAAGCCCATTGGCTTCGAGGCCAGCGCCTAAGGAACTCCATCAATGCGCCGGACCAAAGTCACGCAGTTCTACAAGAAAAGACAGGAAGTCTTCGGGCGATTCAGTTGCTCTTGGGTCATGCAAAGATGGTAAGCACGGTTCGGCATCTGAGCGTCGAGCTTGAAGACGCCTTTGCCATCGCAGCAGCAATCGAGATCAAGAGCTTGTAGACCAATTTTGAACCGGCCATCTGCTGCTGCGCATCTCATCGAACCTGCTGTTCGTTGCTAGCGCAAATTCTAACCCACCCCCAACTCGCAAGTTGAGGGATTTTTGCTCCGCGTCGCATAGAGAACAGACACGCGTTTAGCGACGTTTCTACAAGATGAGATGTCCTCGGCTGATTCCATACCTCAATCTACGGATCGCATCCTTGCAGGAGTTGCACTGATGCTTGGATTTTGCCTCACCGCTCCTTTGCTGGACGTAGCTGCAAAACTCGCGTCGGCTAGCGTACCAGTTGGGCAGATTACGGCTGCTCGCTTTGTAGTGCAGTGCGTGTTGATGGCCCCGTTCGTCTGGATAATGGGGCTGTCGTTGCATGTAGCGCGAGGCAAATTGATCGTACTCGCATTCCGCTCATTACTTTTGCTGTTCGCAACTTTTTGCTTCATTGCTGCCATCCGTGTGATGCCACTCGCCGATGCGTTGGCAATCGTGTTTGTGGCCCCGTTCATTGTCTTGTTGGTTGGTAAGTTTTACCTTGGTGAAGACGTAGGTCCGCGTCGTGTCGGGGCAGCTCTTGTCGGGTTTGTTGGAGTAATGTTCGTCATCCAGCCCAGTTTCGCGGCCTTCGGCGCGGTTGCAATAATTCCGCTTGGTACGGCAGTTGCTTTCGCTTTCTACATTCTTGTGACGCGAGGATTGTCACGTCGGATGCATCCCGTGGCTCTGCAATTCCACACTGGCCTGATTGCCAGCCTGTTTTCCATTCCAATCTTAATATTTGCGCAAGGCTCTGGTTCGGAGCTGTTCGATCCTGTTTGGCCGACAGACATCGCTTTGTTGTGGCTGTTGGGAGCTGGTTTTTTTGCAACGGTGAGCCACATGATGATGACCTATGCGCTTTCGTTCGCGCCTTCAGCCACATTGGCACCTTTGCAGTACTTTGAGCTGCCGGTAGCGACCCTGTTCGGCTATCTTGTCTTCAATGACTTTCCGAACACGCTTAGCCTACTTGGTATTGCAATCATCATCAGTGCAGGGTTGTACATGATTCATCGCGAAAGAGTCGTAGCCAGACAATTGGTCACAGAACGTGCAGCACCTCCAATCTAAAACTACTCTCTCTCGCGGCCCATTTCAGACATTTAAGCAAAGCAGAATTTGGGATCACCGCTTCCGCCGAGCTAGCCCCCGGTACATTGCACAACATCGAACGGCTACGGCCCTTCACAAACCAGCGGGAAGGCACCGATTTCCGGAATCGTGAGCGTGCCTACAGTGACGGATTTGTCTCCTTCGACAGCGGTTATCAATCGAACCGAGGCAACGATCCGACTGTATTCGGGATCGGCAAAGTCGATTACAGTACGCATATCGACATCGGCCCCCTGTGCCACGATGATTGGTATCGCACCATCGACTTCAGTAAGGCTCCAGTGTTTGCCGTCTGCGTGAATGGTCGCGCTTACAACTGCGAGACCAGGGACAGTTCCCAATCCGACATCAAATACAGCGCCTGATCCATCAGGGGCCTCGCAATACAGCCCGACAGTTGCGAATGCCGAGGTTGCCGAGAGGAGAGCTAAGAGCGTCAGTGCAGTAGTTCTGATCATGAACTTTCCTTTTCGTTCGCAATCCGGTCAAAATATATCTTTGGTTCAAAGTTCTCAATAAGCGCGTCTGAACGCAGATCAAAGAAGCAGAAACACCGGCACCCTCAAACCACTACGTTGCCCCAAATTAATGGCACCGCACGGCTGGAACTTGGCTGGTTCCAGTGAGATTCTGCGCGTCGGAGCGGACATCCAACTTCAGCGCAGCAGCGAAAGCAAAGATTTGCATCATCCATTTCTCTGGATGTCGACATTGTCAAAAATGTGGACAACGCTCCGCCCGGCTTTCTAGGTGAAGTTGGACACGACCTCACACACACGTTAGCCTTAAATTCAGAGCGGTACGACAAACGTTAAGGAGACCGTTTTGCGTTTATTTATGTGGATCGCCGCCACACTGCTATGCGGTTCGCTCGCCACTGCCGAGGAACGGCTGGCGATGGTTATTGGGATCGACAGCTATGAAAATATTAACGACCTGCAAAAGGCAGGCAATGACGCTCGAGCCGTCTCTGCCACGCTGAGCGAACTCGGATTTGTGGTCACCGAACTGATCGACCCCGAGCGGCTGGACCTGCGGCGCGGCCTTGTAGATTTCTCTCGCCAGATCAGTCCTGGAGACGAGGTCGTGTTCTACTTTGCAGGACACGGCATCGAAGTAGAAGGTCGCAATTACCTGCTGCCCACCGACGTACCCCAAGTGCGTCCGGGCGAAGAAGATTTTGTGACCGGCGAAAGCATCGCTGCTGACCAGATCCTTGATGTAATCCAGTCCCGCGGTGCGCGCGTGGCACTGATGATACTCGATGCCTGCCGCGACAACCCATTCCCCACCCAAGGTACCCGGTCCGTGGGCCGCTCGAGCGGGCTATCGCGAATGGAGCCGGCCGAAGGGGCCTTCGTCCTCTTTTCTGCCGGTACAGGCCAGACTGCGCTGGACCGACTGTCGGACAATGACCCAAACCCCAACTCGGTCTTCACTCGCTCCCTGCTGGAGCGGATGACCACACCCGGCCTACCTCTGAACGAGCTAGTGCGCCTTGTGCGGACCGACGTGCGTAAACTGGCTGCCAGTGTGAACCACAACCAGTTCCCAGCTTACTACGACCAGCTACAGGGCACATTTACCTTTGAGCGCGGCGGCCCCGCCCCGCTCCCAGTAACTGTTCCAACGCCCCAACCCTCTGCCCCTCAGATCAGCCCATGCGACGCGGCACGCGCTGACTGGGAAGTGCTACAAACCACGTCTAGCACCTCCGCGCTGGAAGCGTTCATGACCATGCACGCGGGCTGCCCCATCTATGCCGCCGCTGCTCAGGACCGGATCGACACGCTCAGTGCCGCTACCCAACCCGCCGAAAGGGCCGTGGCACCAGTGCCTTCGCCGCCCAGCACCTGCGAACAGCTTTGGTACTCGCGCAACCTCATCTTTCATAACAACGGCTTCTGCTTTCAGTCCACGCGTGCGCGGGCTGCCTTTGACACAAGCCAATGCACCACTCGAAACCCGCGCCTGACAGCAGCCGAACAAGGCGAGGTGCAGCGTCTGCAAGCGCTCGAAAGGGCCAATGGATGCTAATATCGCGGCTAGTCGCTGTCTCTCTTGCGCTTGGACTCTTGCCGAGTTTTGCGCGTGCAGATGGCTGCGTCCCCCGCGATTTTCTGGCGATGCCATTACCGCAGGGTCGGTCCGCAATCGCCACAGCACTTGAGACCGCATATCCCGGCCTGACCGTCGACGAAGCAGCGAAAACGCTGACAACGGGCGGCCAGACGCTGCCACTTGGCGCGGCTCATAACGGTCCGCCGAAGGAACGGCTGGCGAACGCCTCCATCATCGACCAGTTCGCGCAGATTTATCCGTTGACCTTTGACCTCGCGGCGCGTGACACACCCTGGTTCGACCCAGGCCGCGCCCGCAACGACGCCTTCTTCCGCGCACTTTATGGGCAAACAGAAACTCAGGTTGCAGCCCGGCTCTGGCGCGCAGAATACCAGGGGCCGAAGCGCCGCGCCCGTTTTGCCTTGAACAGCCACCACTGCGCTGCACATCAATTACAAGCTGCGTTCGATGCGATGGCTGCCAGTGGTGAGGATTTTGACCCATATTTCACCCAAGTCGGCGGAAGCTTTAACTGGCGTCGTATCGCTGGCACGCCACGGCTAAGCGCGCACAGTTTTGGTATCGCGGTCGACTTCAACACGCAGCTTGGCGGCTATTGGCGCTGGTCAGGCGCTCCTGAAGGCAACGCCGGGGCCTACGAAAATCAATACCCAGTTGCGCTCGTTCAGCAAATGGAACGCTTTGGGTTTATCTGGGGAGGCAAATGGCACCACTTCGATGGAATGCACTTTGAGTACCGACCCGAACTCATCTTATACGCACGCCTCAAAACGGGTTCACAAAACAACTGAGTCGCGCTTATCCTTGTCTGTCAAGACTCCTGGGTGGACACACACAATGAAGAACCTGACATCAGCGGCCTCCATTTGCATCGCGTGTGCCCTCGTCGCACCGCCGGTTTTTGCGGATTGCGGGTTTTGCGCCGAAAAGGTCACTTTGAACGAACTGCTCGCGAAATGCTATCTCAAGCGGCTGAACGACGAACGCTTGGCGGCATCACAGAACAACTCAGAGGTGCACCTTGTTGATTTGTCCGCATGTGGTTTAGATCGCAGTGCGACTGCGCTTCCGGACGTGCAAACCGATGGAGGGGGGCCGGTGCAGCTGGACCAGGCGTTTCTAATACCCGAACCGGCGCTTGATTGTCTTGCGCGCGAGGTCGAAACCGCGCAATTCGAAAAGGACAAAACACTGACATTTGAGGTCCGCGTTGACTGCTCCAACTGACAAACGGTCGATTAGGCGTACGCGTTCCAATGATCTGGACCCGGGCGCAGCCGAACTTTCCGGTGTTCTTGAACCTGTACAGGCGGACGAGGATGTCGAACCAGGAGACGACGGCCCGCTTGGCCGCCGAATTGCCACCGCCGACACGGCCCCCGCGCCTAAAACCGCATGGGAACGAATTGAGAGCACCTTTCGCCTTTTGTCACTGATCGCTATTGCCGCCTCGGCCGGGGTCTCGGCGTTGAACTTCTATCAGGGCTACCTCGACACAAAAAAGGAGCGCTCCATCGAGTTGATGTCGGACTGGCAGAAAACCGGTGCACGCGAAACATACACCCAACTAGGCAACGTTCTGATCCCCGCAATCAAAGCTGCGGGCGAAGTACCCGCGGACTTGCCCGAGCGAGCCCGGCAACTGGCCCGTAAGCAGATCGGGGCGAACCTATTGGAAAATCTCAAAACAGGCGATGCAGATACACTCAAAGAAATCGAAGCGCAGATCGACACTGTAGTTGTGTTTTTCAGCGAGGTTGAATTTTGTCTACGCGCCGACCTTTGCAATACTCCTTTGCTCAAAGACTATTTTGGAACGGAAGTGACCTTATTTTGGGACTATTTTCAGGCTTACGCCTTTGAACAACGCGCCGGTCTATACCCAACCTACGGGGACGCGGTAGAAGCGCTGGCAATCAGCTTTGCAAGCCCATGAACGATGTCACGAAACGGCGCATATACTGAGGACCAACTTTTCCCAATAAAGATAAGGTCGGCCCAAAAGAGACATTCCCCACCCGCACGCGATGCTACGTTCGCAACCAGCGCTGCCCACCCCAGCCAGACACCGCAGCGTGTCAGACATGAGTTTCGCCAGAATATCGCCGGTAGCTGGCCAGACCGATGCTCTCGCCAGCAAGGGCAGTTACAACATCTGCATCAATACACAAACTCACGCGTCGATGAGAAGATCTTGGGAAACCATATTTCCGACTTGGAGTATTTGCTGCGAGAGTGGCGAGAAGACCTCGACTATTCGACGGATTTAAATGCAACAAATCGAACAACGGCCCAACGGCCAATGCACAAAGCATATACGATGTGACTAACCTTCCAGAAGATTGATGCGACCACTGAATCCCAGAGTAAGTTCCTCTACTATCCGATCGTCGGCGTTGGCACTGCTGCGACCTGTGTTGCCGTTTGGCCGCTAATCAGTTGCTAGGCCCGACTGATAGAAATCAAAATAGACCCGGACTCTCTGCATTTGATGAGAATCGCGCGCCGGACAAGAGCGGGGAATGCCCCATCACGAAAATCAGCGTTGTAATTTCCTTTAGAACGGCGCGGCGCATAATGAAGCTGCAGGCGTTGTCTTGTGTGTTCCGCTGCATTAGCGTCCGGAATCATGGTCATCCGACGATACACATTTGCGCTATTGACGAGTCTTCTGGTCATTCTGGCCGGATTTGTTAGCGAGTCTCATGCCTGCGTCGGGCTTCACTGCGGGGACCATATGCAATCGGCAGGACACTCCGCCGCGGTGAAAAGCATCCCTGACATCTCGGCCCAAAGCAGCCATCACGACACGGATAATGCCGGTACCGGAGAGTGTAACCCCTTGCTTTGCCAAGCCGTCGTACTGATCTCGCAGAACAGCCAAGTCGTGTGGAATCAATATCAGCTTGACCGAGAGTTCCAGATTGGATCCCAATCCAAGTTGACTGAACCAGATAGCCCCTACAGACCCCCTGACCTTTGAAGCTGCCAAGATCCGCGCGCGCCTAAGTGACCGGCCCTTGCGGCTGTTTGCGATGTGCCGCAGCACTTCCAGCCTCCACAAAGTCAGGTTCAACCCATGAAGAAAAGTCACTTGTTAATCGGCGCTTGCGTCATCTCGGCTGTTGCCGCTTTCATAGTTTTTCGTTCAGACCCAATCGCAGAATCCAGCCCTCAGGCGACAGTTTCAAGAATCGACCTAGTCGCAATTCAGATGCCACCTATTGAGGGCAATGCAGCAATCGGCCAGCGGGTCTTTGATGCCTCCTGTGCCACTTGCCACGGAGTCAATGCGGTCGGAATTGACGGCGCAGGACCGCCACTGATCCACAAGATATACGAACCTAGTCACCACGCTGATGAAGCGTTTCAGAGGGCGGTTTCACAGGGTGTAAGAAGTCACCATTGGCAGTTTGGAGACATGCCGCCCGTCGACGGCTTGACGCGAGGTGACGTCGCTATGGTGATCGCCTACATTCGTGAAATCCAGCGCGCCAACGGAATAAATTGAGGATAGGCCCATGAAGAAGATTGTAATGCTTATACTCTTGGCTGCGCTCCCCAGTTTTGCGCTGGCGCATTCCAAGGTCACAGAAACAACACCTGCAGACGGAACCACAGTAACGACTGTGCCTGCTGAAGTTGGCCTCAATTTCTCGAAAGACATCCGGCTGACCCGGATAGAGATGGCACACGAAGAACACGGGGCAGTACGACTGGATTTGGGCGACCAGGCAAGATTTGCTCAGAAGTTCAAAATTCCATTGCCAGGCAATGGCGCGGGCACCTATGTCATCGAGTGGCGCGGTTTAGGTGAGGACGGTCATGCGATGCAGGGCGCGTTTACCTTTACTGTGGAATGAGCATGCCAGACATCTGGGGAATTGCTGCAATCCTCGCAAAGCTAGCACTCTATATCGGCTTTGCGGGGGCCACTGGCCTTGTGGTCGTTAAGTGTCTCTATTCCAGCTTGGTCACACCGATAAGCCTGGCGATGAAACGCCAATCCATGGCCTTGGCATGGCTTGCTCTCATTGCGACGGCACTGGGGTTCATGCTTCGTGGAGCCCTCTTGACGGGCGGAGCGGATGGGCTGGTCGACCCCGAGATGCTTGGATTACTCTGGCAGACATCCGTAGGCGATGTATTTGTTTATCGAGTGATAGGCGCAGCAATGATCCTTGTCGGATTGTCTGTTCCGCGCTTTGGTTTAGGGATCGCACTTGTGGGTGGCACGATGGCTCTGTGGTCCTTTGCACAGATCGGGCACCTATCGGATCTAGAGAATTTTGGTACCCAACTCTTGTTACTAGCACACCTGCTCTGTGTAGCTTTCTGGGTAGGCATCTTCAGCCCGCTGCGGAGTATGGCTCTTCAACCTGAGCAAATTGCAGCTGCTGCTGCACTTGGGCATAGGTTTGGCCAAGCTGCGGCACTGATGGTACCCGCATTGATCGTCGCAGGTTTCTGGATGGCTTGGTTGCTTGTTGGTGATATCCGAGCGCTCATTTCCACTGGTTATGGGCAGGCCCTGTTGCTCAAAGTACTATTTGTAGGGCTGCTATTGATCCTAGCCGCCGCGAACAAGCTTCGATTTGTTCCGGCAATGCTGGACGGAGATACCAAGGCGGCGCAGCACCTCGCCCGATCCATCGAAGTTGAGGCGCTGATCGTTCTGGCGGTGCTGACAACTACGGCGACACTAACAACTGTTCTGACGCTTCCGAATTGAGGTGGGTGGAGATGACCAGGCACTTATTTATTTTGGTCCTATGCAGCATTTATTCCAGCGTTGCCGCGGATCATACGTTTACAGACAGAGACGTGGCGAATGGACAGAGGCTCTACGTAGATCAATGCGCCGCGTGCCACGGCGTTAACCTGGAAGGCCAACCCAACTGGCAAACACCGGGTGAAGACGGTGTGATGCCTGCTCCACCACATGACGTGACCGGGCACACATGGCACCATGATAGCCTGCTTTTGTTTGACTACACCAAATTCGGCGGTGCAAAGACACTGGCCGCACGCGGCGTCAAGAATTTCAACAGTGGCATGCCGGGTTTCGAAGGCACTTTGACTGATGACGGCATATGGGATGTTCTGGCCTATATCCGTTCCACATGGCCGAAAGATATTCAGCAGGTACAAGCCAGTCGCAACCTCGCACACGACTAGAGGCAGGCCAACACGAATGTCACAGACATCATCTGTGCGGGATACCTGAACATTAGCAAATCGCAATGTTCAGGAGGAACTATTTTCCCGAGCTCGAAATCCCAAAAGCCTTTCGATATTTGGGAATGAAAATATCTTTCCCCTTTATCTTGCGTGTGATCCAGTCACCCACTGTCACAAAAAGCCAACTGCTGCCGATGACTGGGCCAAGGGGCACCAGAATGGGTGCTTTTTTCCAGGGCGCGTAGGGTTTCTGACTTTCAACGGGTGCGCCCTCGATTACTTTCTTAAGCGTTTTGATCAGCCAGGGATTCTGCCGTGCCGTTGCTACGATTGTCATTCCGTCGCCAATGTCGGCAATGTCACCGCCGACGAAGACATTCGGATAGCTTGACGGTCGCAACCATTTGTCGGTTTTGACCCTACCCAATGCATCAGCCGACACGCCCGGAAGGCTTTGAACCAAAGACGATTGGGGTTTCGATCCAACCACCGGAAATATAAGATCTGCCGCGATCACTCTACCGTCGGTCAAGCTCACGGATCCTTCGTAGGGCCGATCCAAATGGCGTAAATCCTGCGCCCTCTGGCCGAGAATGACAGTGACGCCCAGCCGTTCCAACTTACCTTTGAGCTGCGCGCCTAGCTTGGCCGGGTACTTGGGAAACAAGGTATCATCCGACGAAACCAGGGTGATGGATTTACCCGGATGTGCCGAGGCTGTTTCGCCCGCAAGCTCTGTACCGACAGCGCCTGCCCCTACGATCACAACTGAATTCGCCTTGGCCAGTTGCGCGCTGACGTCTTTGCTCGCTTGCTGAAAATCCGCAATGCTGTCACCCGACGGCTTGAACGGCGCTGCATAGGATGATCCGGTGGCGATCAGGATATAGTCCGCCGGAAAGACAGCTCCAGATTCTAAAGTGACCTCGGTTTCAGAAACCGAAACGGCGCGCCCGCGCACGACCTTACCCGATTGCAGCAGATTGTCGTATGGCAGGATGATCTGGTCCAGCAAGGCGGGTTCAACCAGCGCGCGGATCGCTGCAGGCGGATGCACGAACGCTTCGCGTTGCTCAATCAGGGTGACGTCCGCGCAAGCGTCCAGTTCCCGGGCAACTTCAAACCCGACATAGCCCCCGCCAATGATCACAATTTTCTTCTTCGCCATAGGGTCCCCCCGTTGCGGCATAACGTTCTGACCACTATCTAAAATTGCACGTTCACACGAACAAGTACGGTCATCTAGGATACTGCCTTGAAACATGATGAGTTAGAGGATCATTGTCAGATCGAAGCATTGATCTCGGCGATCTCAGGTCGATGGAAGCTGTTGATCATCTACTGGCTTTCGCAGGGGGACTGCCGGTTCAACCAGCTTCAGCGAAACCTCGGGCGCATCACACATCGAACGTTAACGCGCCAGCTGACCGAGTTGCAGACGACGGGCTTTGTCTCTCGCAAAGACTTCAAGACCATACCGCCGCATGTCGAATACAGCCTCACACCTCTGGGTCAAAGCCTGCTTCCACTGCTGTATGAGATGCATCAATGGGCGGCGCAGAATGCGGACAAGTTACCGGAACCGAAAGATCTTTCGAAACAACTAGGGCGATGACCTAGCCCATTGAACAGGGCCAGGCATCTGAAGGGGCAAGACCAAGATCTATGTCAAAGCCCGACCAATATCTCTGGCAACCATGTCGCCACTTCGGGGATCAGGATGATAACCACAAGAACCAGCATTTGCGCCCCTACAAAGGGCAACACGCCGCGATACATCTGCCCATAGCTCATGTCACGCGGAGCGATTGAGCGAAGATAGAAAATCGACGGTGCCATTGGCGGTGTCAGATACGAAGTCTGAATCACCACTAGAACCATCATGGCAAACCAGATCGGATCAATTCCGGCGGATTTCACGATCGGGGCAAAGATCGGAATGAAAATCAGAACGATCGACACCCAGTCCAGTACAAAGCCCGCGAAAAAAACCACCAACAAAAAGAATGCGATGATACCGGCATTGCCATACCCGATCCCGGCAACGGTATCGCGCACCAGCTGTCCACCTCCGGTGACCGCAAAGATGCTGGTGAACATCGTTCCTCCGGCCACGATCAACATGATCATAGCGGTGATGCGCAGGGTCACATTCAGTGCCTCGGACATCAGTTTCAGGTTTAGTTCCCGAAACATCAAAGCCAGCAGGATCGTACCGGCGGCCCCGACTGCGGCAGCTTCGGTGGCCGAGGCAACACCGGCCAGAAGCGAGCCCAGCACCAGGACAATCAATGCCAGCGGGGGCAACAATGCCGTCAACGTCACCTTCATCTTACGGCCGGTTGACATCGCGCGCTCTGCCTGTGGCAACGGAGGAGCGTCAGCAGGTCGGACCATGCTGCGCACCAAAATATAAAGCACGAAGAATACCACCATCAGCAAGCCGGGCAGGATAGATGCGGCAAACAGCTTGCCAATCGACAGCTGCGCAATCGACGCATAGACGACCACAATGACCGAGGGTGGAATTATTGTCCCCAGTGAGCCCCCTGCACAGATTGTTCCCGCGATGAGGTCATTACGATAACCCGCTTTGGTCATGGCTGGGATGGCCATCAACCCCACAACTATCTCGACCGCGCCTACAACGCCGGATGCGGCGGCGAAAACTGCGCACATTGCAATCGTCGACAGCGCCAATCCACCGGGCAAGCCGCCCAGCCACAACTGCAGTGCAAAGAACAGACGTTTCGCGATCCCCGAACGCTCAAGTATCGCCCCCATGAAAATGAACAGAGGGATTGCTGCCAGTACGAAATTCGAAGCCGTATGAAGCAGCGGACCATAAAGCTGCAAAAAGATCAGCTCACCGAACACCATGTAGCCAAAGGCGACGGAGATGATGATGAGCGAAAAGGCCACCGGCACTCCGGCAAAGACCAACACAAAAAGGGCTGCAAACATCAGTAATGGTGTCATTGGTTTTCTTCCATGCCGTCCAGTTCGCCCGGTGCCTCACCAGGGTTCTTGCGCCCCGAAAGCAACTTGATCGCCTCAGCCAGGAATTGCAGCGCCAAGGCCGCCAGACCAACGGCGATGACCGTGTAAAACGGCCAAACAACCGGCGCCCAGGGGCTGACGCTTTCGACCTCTCCGGTGATCAGTGCTTTCCAGGCTTTTTTGCTTGCAACCCAGGCAAAGATGGTCGTGATCGGTGTCATGACCAACAGAAAGACAGCACCGTTCAACAGCTGCTGCGCCCGCATCGGCATACGCTGAGACAGAAAGTCGATCCTGACATGCACGTCACAGCGCAGGGCATAAGCCGCCCCAAGCAGAAAAACCGAACCGTTCAGCATGTACGAGATATCAAACGCCCAAAGCGTCGGCGCACCAAACGCATAGCGAGCAACAACCTCGTACAGCATTGCCACGATCAGGGCAAAAATTACGCATCGACCCAGCAGGGCCAGCGCCCCGGCAATCGCGTCGATGACTCTGAGAATAGTGGTCATGTATGTCCCCGGAAACGGATGACCGGCACGAATATCCGGTCATCCAACCAATGTCAGGGCAGAGCCTATTCGGCGCTGTCGCGAACCAAATAACCCGAATTCTCGGCCCAGTTCGCTTGATAGGTGAGGTAGCTGTCCAGAACCTCTTGCATCCGGGCGCTTCCGTCTTCGGCTTTTTTGGCAGCCTGGCTACGGGCCCAATCGCGCCCGGCGGCGCGGATCTTTTCGGATTCCGCTGGTACCATGTTGATGATTTCAACTTTGGTATCGCGGAAGGCAGCCATGGCTTGAATGTCCGTGTGACCGAAATGTGTGAAGCTTTCGTATGTTGTCAGCTTGGCCGCTGCGGTAACCTGAAGCTTGATATCCTCGGGCAGAGCATCCCAAGTTTCCTGTTTGACGAAGACTTCCCACAGAAAGGACGGCTGATGCACGCCGGGCATGATCATATAGGGCGCAACCTCGTGGAAACCTTCAGAGATATTGCCTCCTGGTGTCGACCATTCGACCGCGTCCACACCCTTACGCTGCAGCAAAGTGTAGATTTCATTTCCCGGGACAACCGTCGGAACGCCGCCAAAGCTTTCCTGTAGAACAGCGGCCCATGCGCCCGAGGTCCGGTATTTGACGCCCTTCAGATCGCTGGTTGTTTCGATCTTGACGTTCGAATGCGCCATCACTTCGGACGTACCGACCCCAACGACCAGCGTGTGCAGACCCATTTCTTCGCGGCGGAAATCCTGCAGCATCTGCTCACCGCCGCCTTCATAGATCCAGTGCAGGGTCGCCTCGCCGGACATGCCACCGGGGAAGCTGGCGAAAACGGCATTGGTCGGGTCCTGGTTTACCAGATAAGACGGCGTGGAATGTCCGGCTTCGACGATGCCGTCCTGAACTACTTCATACGCCTTGAAGGCCGGGGCCAGAACGCCCGCGCCAAAAGGTTGGACATGCATGCGCCCCGCGGTCAGTGTGTCCACATTAGCCGCAAATCGTTCCATGAAGTTCTGGTAAAAGAATGAACCTTCACCAATCGCTGCGGTCATCTTCCATTCAATTTCTGCGGCGCTTGCGGGCATTGCAAGCGTGGCTGTTACCGCCAGGGCGGCAAAGTTCGAGAAGAGTTTCATCTTGTCCTCCTGTTATGGGCCAAAGCCCGATTTTGCACGTCGAATGACGCGGAATTTCCGGTGATCTGCTTCTATGGCAGAGTGTTGCGGATGATACGGAACAGCCGATCTTGGTGTCCCTGCCCGGCCCCGTTCACCGGGGCCAAAGCCTTTGATATGGCCGAGGAAATTTCTAGCCTCTGCCCTGTGGTTCACCGCTTATTGCGTCGAGCCTTCCAGATCTTCGGGGCTGAGTGCGGCGGGCATGTTCTGATATGCTACGGGTCGCAGCCAACGGCGGATGGCCATTGTGCCGACGCTTGTTGCGCCGAAATTCGTGCTGGCAGGATAAGGCCCCCCATGGACCATGGACCCCACCACCTCGACCCCGGTTGGGAAGCCGTTGAACAGCAACCGCCCGGCCTTGCGCTCCAGAATCGGGAAGAGTTGCTGCGCCAGCGCAGTGTCGCTGTCATCCATCTGGATCGTGGCGGTAAGTTGCCCGTCCAGCTGGGCTGACAAGGCAACCATCTCTTTTTCCGAGCCGACGCGCACAATCAGCGATGCGGGCCCAAACACTTCTTCGCTGAGGCTGGGATCAGCCAGAAACGCTTCGGCATCGGTTTCGAATAGCGCCGGTTCAGCTGAACGGCCTGCCGTGGAACCTTGATGGATCGTGCGCACGGCAGGATGTTCGGCCAAATGCGATTGGCCGGATCGAAATGCCTCGGCAATCCCATCGGTCAGCATGGTCTGTGACGGCACTGTACTCAGGGCACTCGCAGCAGCATCGATAAATTGGTCAGCATCATCGCCTGTGATCATCACGGCAACGCCCGGATTGGTGCAAAACTGCCCTGCCCCCATGGTCATCGACCCCGCCCAGGCTTTGCCGATCTCTTCACCTCTGGCGACCATAGCGTTTGGAAGAACAAACATCGGATTGACCGAGCCCAATTCACCAAAGAACGGGATCGGGTCTGGGCGGCTTGCGCAGAGGTCAAACAGCGCCCTGCCTCCGGCCAGCCCACCGGTAAAGCCCACGGCACGGATTGCCGGATGCTTTACCAATGCTTCTCCGATGCTGCGGTCCCCACCTTGCACCAATGAGAATACGCCGTCGGGCATACCGGTCGCCCTGGCCGCCGCGTGGATGGCATCAGCGACGATTTCGCCGGTGCCCGGATGGGCGGGGTGGCCTTTGACCACGACCGGGCAACCTGCGGCCAGTGCCGATGCGGTGTCACCTCCGGCAACCGAAAATGCCAAGGGGAAGTTCGAGGCGCCAAAAACAGCCACCGGGCCAACCGGGCGCTGCATCATCTTGATGTCAGGACGTGGGGCGGGTTGGCGATCCGGCATCGCCAGATCATGGCGGCGCTCTAGATACGCACAATCCTGGACGAATTCGGCAAACATGCGCAACTGACCAACCGTGCGTCCCCGCTCGCCTTGAAGACGCATCTCGGGCAGACCGGTTTCTGCACTGCCAATGCTGGTGATGGCCTCGGCACGGGCCTCGATCTCATCCGCGATAGCATTCAGGAATCTGGCTCGATCCCCTCGGCTGCGATTGGCGTAATCTCCAAAGGCAGCCTCGGCCAGGGTACAGGCCTGATCAACCAACTCAGGCGTTCCCGCAGCAAAGTTGCTCCCCTCACCCGAGACGGGGCTGGAGGCAAAGCTTTCATCAGCTCCAACCCACTGACCGCCAATCAAGTGCTGACCGCGAAAAACATATCCATTATTCAACGACATACCCAATCCTCACGCTGCATTTTGCGCCGAAGAACCGGCCTGACTGCTCCAGTTCTCGTACCAGGTACGGAACAGTCTGAACTGTTGTTCAACATAGCCGCGCTGGCTGTCAGTAAGGGCATCTGTTTCGTTGAAATGATGCGTGTATTCGGGATGACCCGTCATAACCATTAAGTGTTTGTAGTAGAGCACAAGATCGGTGCCTTCGTCGAAGGACGACAAAACGACCAAAGCCGCCTCAAGCTCCAACGCCCGGGCACGCGCGTTGGCATTGCCCTTGGCCGCCGCCTGACACAAATCCACCAGATGCAGAATCTCATGGGGCAGCACATTCCCGATCCCAGTGATGGCGCCGGTTGCGCCACAATTCACGATCCCGTGGAACACCGCGGTATCCACGCCGACCATCAGGGAAACACTGTCATCACCGCTGGTGATGTTTTCGGACGCATAGCGCAGATCTTCGGCGCCGCCGAATTCCTTGTAACCGATCAGGTTCGGGTGGTCCTTGCGCAGATCAAAGAACAGATCCGCACGGGTGGTAAATCCGTAATAAGGGCTGTTGTAGATCACTGCGGGAAGATCCGGTGCCGCGGCCAGAATGCCTTTGAAGTGGTGCCGCTGCGCAGTCATGGACGCGCCGCGTGACAGTACACGTGGAATGACCATCAATCCGCTGGCGCCCACTTTCTGCGCGTGTGCGGCATGCTGGATTGCCAAGGCCGAATTGATCGCGCCTGTTCCCACGATCACCGGGATACCAGCCCCGACCAACGCCTCGACGCCCTGCATACGCTGCGCATCGGTCAAAAGGGGCCAATCACCCATCGAGCCACAATAGACAACCGCGGACATGCCCGTCTCGATCAGCTCATGACCTTTACGCACAAGCGCCTCAAAGTCAGGACTGCGATCCGCGCGACAGGGCGTCATCAGGGCCGGGATGCATCCGGAAAAGACATTCGGGTTCACGATTTGGGTCTCCGTATTTTATTGCCGGGCCGGTGGAATGCCCCACCGGGTTAGGGATTCGTGTAATCTTACCGTCAGTCTACTTTAAATATTTTATTTGTCGACAAATTTTCGACAAGAAGGAATAAGGCCCTAAAATACGTGAAAAACAACTGGTTTTTGGCTGGGATTAACACTCGACTTAGCACCGGTACGTGTGGCAAAATTGATGTGCGAACGCAGATGGACCGCGATCCAGCGGCTAGGGAATGCTCTGACATGGAAAAACGAAAGCCGGTCGAAGCCGGCCGCAAACGTGGATCAGGCGTTCAGTTCGTCTATGAAACCCTGCGGGACGAAATCATCGACCTCGCCCTTGCGCCCGGCAGCGCCATAGACGAGGCCAAGCTGAGCGAGCGGTTCTCGATGTCGCGCACCCCGATCCGTGAAGCCCTTGTCAGGCTGACGTCGGAAGGGTTGGTGGCGACACTGCCGAACCGCGCGAGCATCGTGGCGCCCATAGACTTTTTGAATCTTCACACATTCTTTGATGCGATGACCCTGATGTATCGCGTTACAACCCGGCTGGCCGCCGAATACCGAACGGACCAGGATCTGTGCGACATTCGCATGCGGCAGCAGGAATTTTCGGATGCAGCTGCCAAAAATGACGTTCTGACCATGATCGCAAAAAATGCAGAGCTTCATAATGCAATCGCCAAAGCAGGGCGCAACCCATATTACGAAAGCCTGACGCGCAGATTGCTGAACGAAGGGCAACGGATCATGCGGCCCTATTATTCGTCCTTTGGGGATCGGTTACCGGATCGGTATTCCCTGGAACATGACGACATAATCGCAGCTATAGCGGCCCAGGACATCACCGAGGCCGACCGATTGGCGAGCGCCCATGCGGAACAAATCGTCCAGAACATCCGCGACATGATCTCGGCGGATCGGCGTCACTCAATCAGACTCTGATTCTGTTTCGCTAGATACTAAGCCGTTGGAAAAATTGAGAGGTTTGAAGGTTTACACCCGGATTTTCCCAAAAAAATTTACCTCTGCTAAAAAAAATTTTGATATTTCCTCTGCGATCCGGTTGAATGCGCGGCAACCCACGATTCCGGGAGACAGGGAATGAACGCAGCAAACGCGCGCGACAAATCAAAGCCGAAGGGCACGCCGACCGAGTTGGGGCAGGCAATTCGCAGGCGGCGCAAGGCGATGGGCCTGACTTTGGACAAGGTCGCACAGACCTCTGATCTGACAACGGGCTTTCTGTCTCAGGTCGAGCGCGGCCTGAGCTCACCCTCGCTGACCTCGCTGATGGCGATTGCCGCTGCACTTCAAACCAGCATCGAAAAGCTGCTCAGCGTACCCGAGGTGTTCAGCGAATATGTGGCAAAGGACAACCGCCAGACATATTCCCTGGGTATGCGGGGCAGGTTTTATGAGAAGCTGGGCCCTGGTTTTACCGGTGCATTGTTCAACCCACAGATCGTTCATCGCCCCCCGGGGCACGTTTCCGAAAAGATGCGGCATGAGGGCGAGGCGTTTTGCTATCTGATCTCGGGACGGCTTGAATATCACCTTGGTGACAAGGTTTTCATTATGTCGCCAGGTGACGTCGTTCACCACGACACATCTACCCGTCATTTCTCAGTCGTATTGGGGGACGTAGAAGCCGTAGAGCTTTGGGTAACAACCTCTCCGATCAATGATTCCGGCTTTGTGGCAAGTTAAATTGACCAACCGAACAGAGGTCAGCCTAAATACATTTGGCCATTTTTCACCCACCACTAAAAAAAGCTTTAGTATTGTTAAGAATCGGATATGGTCGCCCCGAGCATGAATTCATTCTGCGGGAGGACTGATTATGAAACTGAAGACGGTTTTGGGACTAACCGTTGCCGCCACCCTGGCCATGCCTGCTTTGGCACAGGAAAGAGGCGGCACACTCAACTTTGCACGCTATGACGGGTCGCGCCTGATTGATCCGATCTATGCGGATCGCAACCCTGATATCTGGATGGTCGGCAGCCTGTTCGACACCCTGCTGCGGAGCAGTGCCGACGGCAATTCCGTCGAACCCGGCCTTGCTGAGACCTATACAGTCTCTGACGATGGTAAAACGGTTTCGCTGACCCTGCGCGAGGGGATCAAATTCGCAAACGGTACGCCCATGTCAGGTGACGATGTAGTCTTTTCCCTCGACCGAGCGCGCAATCCCGACCTGAGCCCCTGGGCTGGCTTGCTGGGTTCGATCGACGCGGTTACCGCAGATGGAAACGCGATCACGGTTGCCCTTGGCAGCCCGGATCCAACCATCCTGTCCATGCTGGCCACATTCAACACGGCAATCGTGTCCAAAGCGGCCTTTGAGGCCGCAGAAGGTGCAACAGATCAGGAAAAATCCGCTGCGATATTTGCCGCCACAGCCGCCGGAGTAGGCTCTGGCCCCTTCTATCTGTGTGGCTTTGAACAAGGTGCATCGATGGATTTCTGCGCCAATGAAAACTATTGGCGCATGGGCGCAGACGGCAAAGCTCTGCCCTATCTGGATGCCGTACATTTTGAGATCATCCCGGATGACGCAACCCGCATCCTGAGTTTGCAGGCCGGAGAAGTTGATGCCGCAGAATTCATCCCGTTCAGCCGTGTGGCCGAGCTGGAGCAGGATTCTAACATCAACATGAACCTCTATCCGTCCACGCGGATCATCTATTCGCCAATCAATACGCGCGATAACCGAGCCGATGGTTCTGCCAACCCACTGGCCGACGCCCGCGTCCGGCAGGCGCTGAACTATGGCACCAACAAAGAAGCGTTGATCGGGCTGGTACTGCATGGCGCGGGTCAACCGATGAGCTCGCCGTTGATGGCCAAGGCTACCCAATATGCCGCCGACATGACCCCGCTCTATGGCTATGACGTGGACAAGGCCAAGGCATTGTTGGCCGAGGCCGGGTTTGCCGATGGAACCGAAATCACCTTTACCACGCTGGCAGGTTCTGCGGACGATGCGACCATCTTTGCGGCGCTTCAGCAGATGTGGGCTCCTCTGGGCGTCGATCTTGTGGTCGAGCAAGTGGACGGCGCAACACGCGGCGCAAAGAACCGATCAGGTGAGTTTGACATTCACACCTATGGCTGGGTCAACGATGTAAATGATCCCAGCCAAGTGGTGGGCTGGCTGGGCCACACGCCCACAGCCAAGGCGGTAGGAACCGGCTGGGAAAACGCCGAGTTCAACACCCTGTTCGACGAAGCCGCCGGTGAAATGGACGCCGAGGCGCGCAAAGCGAAATTCGCCCGAATGCAAGAGCTCTATGCCGAGGCAGCCCCCCTGCTGTTCATGTATGAGACGCCCTTTGCCGTTGCTGTTGGCTCGGCTGTCGAAGGCTATGTCCAGACCCCTCTGGGCAACAATATCTTCGATCAAGCAACCGTCAGCCGCTAAGGTAAGACCCCTGGTCCCGCCGCTTTCAGGCGGCGGGACAAATTTGCGGAGCTCGCTTTGTCCAGCCTGTCCTATATCTTCAAACGACTCCTGATGATGATCCCGACCTTTTTCCTGGTCATGATCATTATTTTTCTTCTTGTTCGATTGCTACCGGGGGACCCTGCCATTGCGATGGCCGGTGATCGTGCCTCGGACGCCGACATCCAGGCCATCCGTGAACGGCTTGGGTTGACCGAACCTATGCTGGTGCAATTCTGGCTGTTCCTTACCAATACCGTGCAGGGCGATCTGGGTCGGTCTATCCTGATGCGCTCGGATGTGATCAATGTGATTTCTGACCGTCTTCCTATCACTGTCTTCCTGACCGTGTATTCGGTGGTTTTGTCGCTGCTGATTGCCGGTCCGCTGGCCTTTGTTGCTGCGCTCAACCGGGGCCGCTGGCCTGATGCGGTGATCCGCACCGTCTTTCAGATCGGGCTGTCGATGCCGGTGTTCTATATTGGCCTCGTTCTGTTGACCTTTCTGGCAGCACAGCTGCGCCTGTTTCCGGTCGGAGGATATGGCGACACCTTTACCGAGCGGCTCTATCACCTGTTCCTGCCTTCAGTGACCGTAGCGCTTTACACCTCGGCCATCATCATGCGGAACCTGCGCAGCGCGATTATCGAGGTTCTGGACGCCGAATATGTCCAGTTCGCGCGTGCCAAAGGCCTGCCGCCTCGTTTGGTTCTGGGTCGCCACGTCCTGCGCAATGCGCTGATTTCAACGGTAACCCTGCTGGGCCTGTCCATCGGCAATCTGATGAGCGGGACATTGGTCACCGAAACCGTATTCGCCGTGCCCGGAATGGGGCGCCTGATGCTCGAGGCTATCTTTGCCCGCGACTACCCCCTGATTCAGGGGCTGACCCTGACATTTGCTGTTCTGGTTTCCGTGGTTTTCCTGATGACCGACCTGTTTCAGAGTCGCCTTGACCCAAGGATGCGCCTGCAATGAGTGACGCGACCTTCAACAGCACCTCGCAGCGCCCCACCTTCATGCAGCGGGCCTTGCGCAAGCCTGGGTTCGTGGCCGGGTGCATCATCATCGGGTTTTCGGTGCTGCTTGCCCTGTTTCCCGGCGTATTCGCGCCCTATGACCCAAGTGCAATCGACTATCAGGCCCTGCGCCAACCACCATCCTGGGCACATCCGTTCGGCACTGATCTGTTAGGGCGCGACAGCCTATCCCGCGTCATCTGGGCCTATCAGGTCAACATGCAGATGGCAATTTTCGGGACTGTATTCGCATTGGTCACCGGTATAACGGTTGGCGCGCTGGTCGGGTACTATCGCGGCATCGCGGACATGATCTTTGGCCGCATCGTTGACGCCGTAATCACCTTTCCTTTCCTGGTTCTTGTCATTGCCGTGGTTGCGGTTCTAGGGCCGGGCCTGATCAACATGTATATCGCGATTTCAGTTGTTTACTGGGTCTATTATGCGCGCCTGATGCGGGCCGAGGTAATCGCTCAAATGGGGAATGACTATGCCTCGGCCGGGGTGGTGATGGGATATTCCGACAGCCGCATCATCTTCCGCCACTTGCTGCCAAACGCGATAACACCGGTTATTGTCTATTGGATGACTGACATGGCGCTGGTGATCTTGCTGGGGTCATCCCTTGGCTATCTGGGGTTGGGGGCGCAACCACCGCAAGCCGAATGGGGTGTGCTGATCGCCGAAGGGCGCAACTTTATCTCGACCGCCTGGTGGCTGAGCCTGATGCCCGGCATCGCCATCGTTCTGACCGGCCTTGGCTTTTCGCTTTTGGGCGATGGGCTTGCCGATCTGCTGAGACCGCGGGGATAGCGATGCAGGACCAAACGAAACTTCTAGAAGTAACCGGGCTAAGCACAACCTTTCACAAGAACGGTCGAGCGTTGCCTGCGCTTCGCGATGTCAGTTTCGGCGTGAACCGGGGTGAGGTTTTGGGGCTGGTCGGCGAAAGCGGTTCGGGCAAGAGCGTCACGTTGCGCTCGATCATAGGGCTGGCGCGCCGCTATGGCGACGTGACCGGCCAGGTGCGCTGGAATGGGCGTGATCTGATATCCATGTCAGACAGGGCTCTTCGTCGGTTTCAGGGTCGCGAAATCGCGATGATTTTTCAGGAACCGATGACCTCGCTGAACCCGCTGCTGACAGTCGGACTGCAACTGGAAGAGACCCTGCGTGCCCATACCGACCTGCCCCGCGCCGCGCGCTTGGATCGGGCAATCGAAATGCTGGACCTCGTCGGCATTCCCTCGGCAGCGCAACGCTTGAAGGATTATCCTCACCAATTTTCCGGCGGAATGCGCCAGCGGGTCATGATCGCAATAGCGCTTGCCGCAGAACCCAAACTGTTGCTGGCGGATGAACCCACCACAGCACTGGACGTGACCATTCAGGCGCAGATCCTCGATCTGATCCTGCGACTGGCGCAGGATATGGATATGGGGGTTGTGCTGGTCACCCATGATCTTGGCGTGGTTGCCCAGACTTGCGACAACGTGGCCGTTATGTATGCGGGGCGGATCGTCGAACAAGGGCCGGTCCGCGATGTGCTGCGGGCACCGCATCACCCCTACACTGTGGGTCTGATGCGGTCTGTGCCCGAAAACATCGCTCCTCGCACGCCGCTATATTCTGTTCCCGGAGTGCCGCCGGCACTGGATGCCCTGCCTGCCGGATGCGCGTTTGCACTGCGCTGTGCCGCCTGCATAGACGCCTGCACGCAAGAGCGCCCATCGATGACCCTGATCACCGAACATAGACAGGTCGCCTGTTTCAACCCGATAACCAAAACCCAAGGGAACGCCGCATGACCGCCCTGATGCAAATCCGTGACCTGCATCTGCGGTTCCCAATGGGCCGCAGCATCGGCGATGTCATTTCGCGGCGTCCTGGTCGCGAAGTACGGGCGCTGAATGGTGTCAGCCTAGATCTGACCCGCGGCGAAACTCTGGGCGTCGTCGGAGAGTCCGGGTGTGGAAAGTCCACACTAGCCCGGTGTATCGTGCGCCTTCATAAGCCCAGCGACGGTTCAATCCACTTTGAAGGTCAGGACATATTCGACGGCGAAATCAAAGCTGACCGCACCTATAACCGCCGGGTTCAGATGATGTTTCAGGACCCCTATTCATCGCTCAATCCCCGGATGACAACAGGGCAAATTCTGACCGAAGCCCTGAGCGTTCACAACATGCGCCCAGAAGCAGAAATTCCCGACCGTGTGGCCGAGTTGCTTGATCTGGTCCGCCTTCCGAAGGACGCGCAAGACAAGCTGCCGCACGAATTCTCCGGAGGTCAGCGTCAGCGGATCGCCATTGCGCGCGCATTGGCGGTCGAACCCGAAGTTCTGATTGCGGACGAACTGGTCTCGGCACTAGATGTTTCGGTTCAGGCGCAGGTGGTAAACCTGTTGCTGGACCTGCAGCGGGAACTTGATCTGACAATCCTGTTTGTGGCCCATGACCTGCGGCTTGTCCGTCATGTTTCAAACCGGGTCGCGGTAATCTACCTTGGGCGGATCGTTGAAATCGGCGACAGCGAAACCTTGTTTTCCGCCCCCTCCCACCCTTACAGCCAAGCTCTGCTTTCAGCCGCCCCTTCGCTGGACCCCGACAACCGCGGTGCCGTCAAGCGGCTTGAGGGAGAGCTGCCTTCACCACTGAACATGCCCTCAGGGTGTCCGTTCCATGTCCGGTGCCCTCACGCCAGCAACATATGCGAAACCAAAGTGCCTGCCCTGATGCCTTCTGAAAATCGTGGCGAGGTCGCCTGTCACCATGTTGAAGAGATAAATGCCGATGCTTGATGCCCCCGGAACCGACCGATCCGCGATTGTTTCGGCCTTGCGCGCAGAGCTTAAAGCACAAGGTCTGGATGCCTTTATCGTACCCCGCTACGACGCACATCAGGGCGAATATGTTGCCCCTCATGATGAACGCCTCGCCTTTGTAACTGGCTTCAGCGGCTCGGCAGGCATGGCCATCGTCACACCCGAAACTGTCGCTTTATTTGTCGATGGCCGCTATGTGGTGCAGGCTGCAAACCAGTGTGCCGAGGCTGTTTTCTCGCACCATCATCTGTTTAACGAGCCGCCCGAATACTGGCTGGCCGCCGTTGCACAGAAAGGATGGAAAATCGGCTTTGACTCGATGCACCTACCGCCGGTCTGGTTTGACCGATTTGAGCACGGGCTGGAAGGCAGCGGTGCCGCGATGGTAGCGACGGCTTCAAATCCGGTCGATGCAATCTGGACCGACCAACCCGCTGCCCCCCAAGGACAGATCGAGCCATTTCCACTTCAGTTTTCGGGCCGGGCGGCGGGTGATAAGATCTCGGATCTGGCCACAGAGCTAACACGCCGAGAGGCCGACTTGCTGGTGGAAACTCAGCCCGACAACATCGCCTGGCTGCTTAATGTGCGTGGCTCAGACGTGGCTTTCAACCCTGTTCCCAACTCTTTCCTTCTGTTGCAAAGCTCGGGCCAAGTGCACTGGTTCGTGTCTGACCAAAAACTGGATGCCGATGTCACTGACCACATGCCGGAAAATGTTTCGGTTCAGGCGCCGGATGGTTTTCTGTCTACACTCAGTGATCTCACAGCGCCCGGCCAGGCTGTGATTTTCGACCCCGATTTTTCGCCGACGGCGGTCAAACAAGTGCTGGAGCGTACCGGAGCGAAGGGCGTGCCGGTCAACGGATTGTTAAGCAAAACCAAAGCCCGCAAGAATACAACGGAACTGGAAGGGTTGCGCGCTTGCCATATCCGGGACGGGATCGCCTGGACCGAATTCTGCGCCTGGCTGGCGGCTCAGGTACAGAAACAGGCTGAACCGGTGACCGAGCGTGAAGCAGAACAGCGGGTATTGGCCTTCCGCCGCGCTCAGGATGGGTTCATCCACGAAAGCTTCAACACAATCTCGGCCGCCGATGGCAATGCCGCGATGTGCCATTACGCGACCGAGGCCAACAATACCGTTCCGATCCAACCGCGGGGCACATACCTGCTGGATTCCGGGGGGCAGTACGACACCGGCACAACGGATGCCACGCGCAGCTTTTCGTTCGGGCCTCAGCGGCCTGATGGATATGACCGGGCCTATACCGCAGTGTTCAAGGCCTTTCACGCTCTGGCCACGCTGCGCTTTCCTGCAGGCACACAGGGCCATCACATTGATGCAATCTGTCGCCGCCCGCTGTGGGATCTGGGATTGGATTATGACCACGGTACGGGTCATGGAATTGGCCACCGGTTGTCTGTCCATGAACATCCGCAGCGCATTGGCAAACCTTACAACCCGGTCGACCTGATGCCTGGCATGGTTATGTCGATCGAGCCGGGATATTACGAGGCCGGCAGGTTCGGCATTCGCATCGAAAACCTGTTCGAGATTGTCGAGGCAGATGACGGATTTCTGGAGTTCTCGAACATGACCTGGATCCCGATCCAGACGGATATGTTGATGCCAGATATGCTGAACCAGTCAGAAATTGACTGGATCAATGACTATCATGCCAAGGTTCTCAGACAGGTCGGGCCGCATCTTTCGCCTCTGGCCCTTAGATGGGCCCAGACGGCCTGTGCAACGCTGACCAAATAAACCAGAGTTTTGCCATCAGACCACCGTTCGAGGCGTCTTTCCTGCAAATACCGGCTGGACCCGGGCACCCTGATATTCGCAGGCGTTATCCAACCAGGCCAGAAACAGACGCGTGTTTCCAACAATGTGAGGGACAAAGCCGAAATCCGGTCGATTACCGGCCAGCTTTTGAACCAAAGAACCCGTTTGCAACACGAAGATCGCGCCCCCTACCACAACGGCGGCGCTGATTGTGGGCGAGGCTGCGATCTCATGGCTTTGGGTTCCGGCCACCCAAAGAGCAAATGCCAGACGCGTCATCGCCACCGTATCCGTGACGCGGCGCAAGCCTGGAAGGAAATAGGTGGATAGAGCCGTCGCGCATACAATGACAGCCATATAGATCAGGCCGATAACAACCGGGACGGGCAATCCGAAACGCGTTGCATCTATATGTGCGTAAAGAGTGAAACCTGAGGCAAAAGCCAGAGCCGCAATCAGCGACAACCGCCGTCTTTCGAGACTTAGATGCCTTGTGACTCTATTCACTGCGTCGACCCTCATGTTTTGTTGAGGATCTGTTTGAAATATGAATTTGTGATTGATCTGACGAAATAGCGGCGGAAGTTTGTCTTTGTCTCCCTTCACCATTCAATCGGTCGCCCAAATGACTTGGTTACGCCCTGCACGTTGGCCTTTTCACTCCGGTACGAGTACTAAATCCAGCGCGATTTAGGCCGCTGCAACCCGCTTCGGCGGCCCTGTGATTTCAGAAAAGAGGTTTGGCAGAATTCTCACCTCCTATGGTGAAAATCGCTCATATTCATTCCGCTGGGCCGGTTTCAATGTCGCTTGCCTTCAGGATAAATGTGCTGTCGCTTCAATTTCCAACAAGGCCTCGTCTTCGACCAAACCCGCCACGATGATCATTGACATCGCAGGAAAATGCCTGCCGAAAACCTCACGATAGGCGGCCCCAACTTCGGCTTGCAGAGACAGATATTCGCGTTTGTCAGTTACGAACCAGGTCAGGCGGGTCACATCGCGGGCCGAGCCACCAGCGGCCTCGACAATATCAACGATATTCTTCAGCGCCTGTTTCATCTGTCCGATGAACCCGCCGCTGACAAATTTCTTGTTCGCGTCCCATCCTATTTGTCCGCCGATATGTAACGTTCCATCTTTGGTCAAAACGCCATTGGCATATCCTTTGGCAGGCAACCAGCCGTCGGGGTGAATTGTCTTGTGGCTCATAGCGCGTCGTCCCTGAATGCCTCGAGTTTTTTACGGATGTCTGCGGGCCAGGCCGTTGGACCGCCCTTTGAATCTACATGAACAAGCGTTGCTACGCTTGTCAGTCGCTCCTCTTGCGCACAACTGGCTACGACCGAGTATTCGGCTGAACTGCGTCCGATCTTTGTGATCTTCATCCGGAATATCAAATGGTCACCGTGACGGCTGGGCGCTGAAAATCGGGTTTGTATCTGTGCGGTAGGCACTGCGCCAACAGGATGAATCTCTTCAAACGGTTTGCATAGCACCTGATCGAAATAGGTCTCAACGCAATCATTGATCATCTCGAAATAGCGCGGGAAAAAGACAATCCCCGCCGGGTCGCAATGTTTGAACAGAACCTTTTGGTGGAATTCAAAAGTCATCAGACCCCCACATATTTTTCTGTGATGTCATGACCGAGATCCACCATCGCGCCAGACCAGACTGTTTTACCGCGCTCAAGAATGACCGCGCGGTCAGACACCAGCGCCAACTCTTTCAGAGACTTGTCGATCAACAGGATCGAAACATTGGTTTCCTGTTTCAGGCGATGCAAGACCGACCAGATTTCCTGTCGCACGATCGGAGCCAGCCCTTCGGTTGCTTCATCGAGGATCAAGAGCTGCGGATTTGTCATCAGGGCGCGCCCGATAGCCAGCATCTGTTGTTCTCCGCCGGATAGTGAGGCTGCCCCTTGGCCCTGACGTTCCTCTAGCCGTGGGAACAGTTCAGCCACCTTCTGCAATGTCCAGTCACCGGGTCTGGCAGCGGCGATCAGATTCTCGCGCACCGTCAGATCGGCAAAGCACCGGCGCCCCTCGGGTACCAGCCCGACACCAAGACGCGCGACCTTATAGCTGGGCAAAGCGTGCAGATTCTGATTGTTCAGCGACAAGGTGCCCTCGGACCGGATCATCCGGCAAATGGCTTTGACAGTCGTGGTCTTGCCCATCCCATTGCGCCCCATAAGGGCTGTAACCTCGCCCTGCGCCAGAGAAAGATCGACACCAAATAAAGCCTGACTGACGCCGTATGTCGCGGTCAGGTTTTCTACCCGCAACAAAGTCATGCCTCATCCCCCAGATAGGCATCGCGCACCTCACGGCTTGCGCGGATTTCATCTGCCGTCCCGGTTGCGATCACCTTGCCATAGACCAATACGCTGATCCGGTCAGCCAGCGCAAAAACGGCGTCCATATCATGTTCGACAAGGAGGATGGGCGCCTCTTCCCGCAGACCGTCAAGAAACCCGGTCAACCGCTTGGACCCTCCAGCGCCAAGCCCGGCCATCGGTTCATCCATGACAAAGACCCGAGGTGACAAAGTCAAAGCCACGGCGACTTCAAGCTGGCGGCGTTGACCATGGCTGAGATTTGCACAACGCGTTTCGCGTTCATCGCCCAGGCCCACCCTTTCCAGCGCAGCCTCGGCCCTTTCGAGCAGCTCTGGCCGTTTCAAGGCAGGTTTCCAGAACCGCCATACGAGGTTTTCCGCACCCATGGCGCTCAACACGACGTTTTCCAGAATCGTATCTTCCATGCACAGTTCCGATATCTGGAACGTCCGCCCCATCCCTGCCCTTGCCCGCTTTTGCGTGCCAAGGTCCGACACATCCTGTCCGCACAGCAAAACACGCCCCGAATCCTGTTGCAAACCTCCGCAGATCTGCTGGATCAACGTGGATTTTCCCGCTCCATTCGGACCAATGATGGCGTGGATCTCTCCTGGCCTGAGATCAATCGAGACGTTATCCGTAGCCTTTAACGCACCAAAGCTTTTGTTCAGACTCTCGGTGGCAAGGACCGGATCAGACATGTGCCCCCTCTTTCCCGGTTAGCAGCCCAATCAGGCCACCGCGACCAAACAGAACGATGCACAGCAGAACAACACCCAAATATACATGCCAAAAATCGGTTAGTTCGCCCAGAAAATGCTCGAGCGCGACAAACACGCAAGCCCCAATTACCGGACCCATCAGGCGCCCGACACCTCCGATGATTATCAGCACAATCAATTCGCCAGAAAGCTGCCAACTGAACATAGACGGCGAAACGAACCGGTTGAGATCGGCAAACAGCGCCCCGGCCAGACCAGTGACAGCGCCGGACAGAACAAAGGCCAGAAGTTTCAGACGCATGGGGTTCAATCCCACGGTCTCGACCCGCGCCGTAGATTGCCGCGTCGCATTAAGAGCCAGCCCGAATGGCGCGGCTTGCATCCGCGCAAACAGGAACAGGACGAGACATAGCAGCGCGAAACAGATGCCGTAAAACTGGATCGGATCCAATGTGTTGAGGCCGGGAAAACCGTTGCGAACATAGATGGATAATCCGTCTTCGCCCCCGTATTGCGCCCAAGAAATCGCGAAGTAGTAAAACATCTGTCCGAAGGCCAGCGTAATCATAATGAAATAAACGCCTGACGTTCTTAGGGACAGAAGACCGACGAAAAAGGCAGCAATGCCCGAAGTAAGCATCGCAACTATCCAGATCACGGGCATGGATTTACTGCCTTCGATAGAAATCAAGCCCAGATCCAGTGCCGTGTAGGTCTGCGCGTGATAGGTCAGAATGCCCATCGCATAGCCGCCGATCCCGAAGAAAACAGCATGGCCAAAGCTGACCAACCCCCCAATTCCCAGGATGACATTCAGACCAACCGCTGCAAGCGCCAAGATCACCGCCCGCGTCACAAGCGTGATTGTGAAGGGCTGGTCCGCGGCCAGCGCCCAAAGGGGCAGCGCCAGCAGGCCGGCGATCATCAGGCCATTGATGTATCTTTCATTCATTCTCATGCGCGGGCTCCGAACAGACCTGTTGGGCGCCAGATCAGGACCAATCCCATCAGGACATAGATTCCCATTGATGCCAGAGCCGAGCCGCTTTTCTGAGCGGCTCCCGGTTCCATGAACAGTTTGAACAGCTCGGGCAGGAAAACCCCGCCCAGCGTGTCGGTTAGCCCAACCAACAGCGCCCCGATGAACGCCCCTCGAACCGAGCCTATGCCACCGATTACGATAACCACGAAGGCCAGGATCAGAACAGGTTCACCCATGCCCACCTGTACCGACTGAATTGCCCCAACCAAAGCACCGGCAAGCCCCGCCAGCCCCGCCCCTAGTGCAAATACCAACGTATAAAGTTTCGAGATGTCGACGCCCAGTGCGGCAATCATTTCCCGGTCGTTCTTACCGGCCCGTATCTGCACACCCAAACGCGTGCGTTCGATCAGGGCCCACAAACCTACTGCAACAGCAAGACCAATCCCGATCAGGGTTAGGCGATAGAGGGGATATTCGATCCCGCCCTGCAGCGTGATCGGACCCGAAAGTGCCGCTGGAATATCCAGGAACAATGGGAAAGACCCAAAGACCCACCTTGTCCCTTCGGAAAAGATCAGGATCAGTGCAAAGGTGGCCAGAACCTGATCCAAATGTGGTGCCTGATAAAGCCGCCGGATAACGAGCATTTCTACGATCACCCCTGCCAGTGCGGCCGCAGCCAGAGCAGCAATCAGAGCAAGCAGAAATGACCCGGTCGCCCCTGCAACTGCTGCAGCGGCAAATGCACCCACCATGTACAAAGAGCCATGGGCCAGGTTGATCAGGCCCATCACCCCGAAGATCAGCGTCAGGCCAGCAGCCATCAAAAACAACATGACGCCGAACTGCAGCCCGTTCAGGATCTGCTCGATAATCAGGATCGAGGACATGGAAACTCCGGTGATCTGCCCGCCCACTTTTAGGGGCAGGCAGAAATTCAGTTACATTTTGCACTCGGCCGCGTAGGCATCAGAGTGGTTTTCAAGAGCTACGCCAAGGATCTTATTGGTAAATACATCACCTTCTTTGATCACTTCGCGCGCATAGATGGTCTGAACCGGATGATGGTTCGGGCCAAAGCTGAAATCCCCTCGTGTGCTGTTGAAATCCGCCGCCCTCAGCGCTTCGCGGAAGGCATCCGCATCTGACGGGTCAGCCTTGTCAAGCGCGGCAAGCAACAGGTTAGCGGTATCGAATCCCTGACTGGCGTAAAGCGAGGGCAGACGTCCGTATTCTGCCTGAAAGCTTTCAACAAAGGCAGCGTTGGTCGGGTTGTCGATATCCTTGTTCCACTGCGAAGTGTTCACCACGCCCAGCGCCGCATCGCCTACCGCCTGCAGAATGCCCTGATCAAAGCTGAAGGCTGGGCCAACAACTGGAAGATCGATCCCGCTGTCGGCATATTGCTTCAGAAACGAAATCCCCATCCCGCCGGGCAGGAAGAAAAAGACGCTATCCGCATCGCTTGCGCGGATTTGCGCGATTTCAGCTGCATAATCAGTCTGGCCAAGCTCGGTATAGATCTCACCGGCCAGATCACCTTCGAAAAAGCGTTTATAGCCAGTCAGCGCGTCGACACCCGCCGGGTAATTCGGAGCAAGTATGAAGCTGCTCTTGTAACCCGCACCATTGGCGTATGCGCCCGCGGCCTCGTGCAGGTTGTCGTTCTGCCAGGCGACGTTGAAATAGTTCTGGTGACAGCCCTTCCCCGCCAGAGGTGACGGGCCCGCATTGGGTGACAGATAGAAAACGTCCTGGTTCACGGCGGCTGGCACAACCGCCATCGCCAGGTTTGACCAGATGATACCGGTCATCACATCTACACGTTCGGATTGGATCATCTTGTCTGACAGCTGTACCGCGATATCCGGTTTGCGCTGGTCGTCTTCGATCACCACCTCGATATCATTCCGCCCCGATTGAGCAATCGCAAGCATGAACCCATCCCGTACGTCGATGCCCAAACCGGCCCCGCCGCCTGAAAGCGTTGTGATCATCCCCACCTTAACTTCCGCTGTAACACCCGTCGCGCACAGCGCGGTGATCGCTGCAGCCGCCAATAGTCTCTTCATCGTCTTCTCCCTTCGTTGGCCCTATGAACGCGATTTATGTCATTATTCTCAACGTTCGGTCTATGCCTTTGGCAATTCGGTCTTTTTCTTACATTCTTTCTTCCCGCTATATTCTACATACATTGATCATGATTTCAGGCGGAAACGCTGGATTTTTCCGGTCGCGGTTTTGGGCAAACCATCGCAGAACCGGATCGAGCGCGGGTATTTATACGGGGCAATCATAGATTTCACATGAGCCTGAAGGGCTTCGCGCATAGCGTCATCAGCCGTGCCTGAAGCCAGAACAATATGTGCTTGGACAATATGACCCCTTTCAGCATCTGGGACGCCGATCACCGCGCATTCCGCAACGACCTCATGCGCCAGAAGTGCGGCTTCGACTTCGGGTCCGGCTATGTTGTATCCGGCCGAGATAATCATGTCGTCATTGCGCGCAGAAAAATGAAAATACCCCTCTGCGTCCCGATAAAAGCTGTCACCAGTGATATTCCACCCATCTGTCACATAACCCGCCTGCCGCTTATCATTCAGATACCGGCACCCTGTCGGACCACGAACAGCCAGGCGTCCGATATCCCCAACTGCAGCTTCAGTTCCGTCTGGGTTTAGTACTTTGGCCTCATATCCGGTAACCGGCCTGCCGGTACTGGCTGGGCGGTGATCGTCAAACCGGTTTGAAATAAAGATGTGCAACATCTCGGTCGCGCCGATCCCGTCGAGCATTGGTTTGCCTGTCTTGGAAATCCACTCGTCATAGATTGGCTGCGGTAAGGTCTCGCCCGCCGACACAGCCGCACGCAGACTAGACAGATCTACACCGTCATCCATCGCCTGCAGCATGACCCGATAGGCGGTTGGCGCAGTGAAACAGACAGTCGCTTTGTATTTTTCGATTATCTCGATCATGCCCGCAGGCGAGGCTTGTTCTAACAGGGTTGCAGTCGCGCCGAACCGCAACGGAAACACCGCCAAACCACCCAACCCGAATGTGAAGGCCAAAGGTGGAGAACCAACAAAAACGTCCTCTGGAACGACCTGCAACACCTCACGCGCATAGCTGTCGGCAATGATCAGAATATCTCTGTGAAAATGCATGGTGGCCTTGGGCTCACCTGTCGAGCCGGAGGTGAAACCCAACAAGGCCACGTCGTCGCGCCCGGTTTTAACGCAATCGAACTGTACCGGCTTTTCAAGTGCTAGACGATCAAGCTCGGCATCGTGGTTTGAAGTTCCGTCGAACCCGACGACCCGCTGCAGGAACCGGCTATCACTGGCGCAGGACTGTATTTCGTCGATCAGCCGGGTATCACATAATGCAAACTGGATTTCCGCCTTATCGACAGTTTTCGTCAGTTCTGCAGCGCGCAACATCGGCATAGTATTGACGACGACCGCACCCACCTTGGTTGCGGCAAGCCAGCACGCAACCATTGCCGGATTGTTAGCCGATCGGATCAGCACCCGGTTTCCCGGCTCGACCCCCAAGTCATCGACCAATACATGTGCCAGCCTGTTGGTCCAGTCGCTGAGCTCTTTATAAGTTCGTTGCCGACCATTGCCGATCAAAGCGGTATGATCACCAAAGCCCTTGGCAACCATGGCATCGGTCAGCTCATATGCTGCATTCACATGATCGGAATATGCAAAACCCGCCAACAGGAAGTCGGGCCACTGATCCTGGGGGGGCAGGTTATCGCGGCTGAACGTGTCGGTATGTGCAGACGGTCCAAGCATCACCTTCCCTCCATGTGCGCGGCCATCGTCTGACGTGCAATGATTACTTTTTGAACGTCCGAGGCGCCCTCGTAGATGCGCAAGGCACGGATTTCTCGGTACAGAGATTCAACCGCCATCCCAGAACGCACCCCATCGCCACCAAACAACTGAACCGCCTTGTCGATAATCAACTGCGCCTGATCGGTAGCAAACAGCTTGGCCATCGCCGCCTCACGTGTGATGCGCGCCGCTCCGCTGTCCTTGGCCCACGCTGCCCGATAGATCAAAAGCGCCGAAGCATCGACATCTAATGCCATCTCGGCGATGTGCCCCTGCACCATCTGCAATTCAAACAACGGGGCGCCTTGCACCTGCCGTTCCGATACCCGTGTCAGCGCCTCATCCAGCGCGCGTCGTGCAAATCCCAGCGCAGCGGCCGCCACCGTCGGGCGGAACAGGTCCAGCACAGACATTGCAATACGAAATCCTGCGCCAGCTTGACCGATCATCGCGCTAGCCGGCACACGCAAATCATTGAAACGCAACGTCGCCAATGGGTGTGGCGCGATTGTGTCCAGTCGCCCGACAACTTCGAAACCCTTCAGATCAGGAGTGATGATAAAAGCTGACAACCCTTTGGCCCCGGGTGCCTCGCCAGTACGGGCGAACAGGGTGTAGACATCTGCGATACCCCCGTTCGATATCCATGTCTTTTCACCGTTCAGGACAAAGTCGTTGCCATCACGGATAGCCGTCATTGTCGAATTTGCCACATCCGACCCCGATTGAGGTTCAGTCAATGCAAAGGCCGCGATAGCCTGACCAGAGCGCGTTTGCGGCAGCCAATGCGCCTTTTGGCCTTTTGAGCCGAACAACGAGATCGCACCGGTTCCAAGCCCCTGCATTGCAAAGGCGAAATCGGCCAACCCATCATGGCGGGCAAGTGTTTCACGGCTGAGGCACAGCGTCCTGACATCCAAACGGCCGCTTTCGTCCGAAGTAGGCTGCAGCAGCCCGGCGTCGCCCAGCTGGCGGACCAGATCGCGACAAGCCTGGTCCGGGTCGCCATGGTCAATAGTCAGTCCCCGAGCGACCTCTTGCACCCGATCCGCCCAGCCCCGGTGATGAGGGTCAAAGAATGGCCACGAAAGAAAGCTCTGATCTGCCATCAATCGCCCTCGAATACTGGTTTGTCTTTTGCAACAAAGGCCTTGTAGGCGCGTTCAAAATCTCCGGTTTGCATACAGATCGCCTGGGCCTGCGCCTCTGCTTCGATTGCCTGTTCGATCGACATAGACCACTCCTGCGCCAGCATGGTCTTGGTCATCATATGCGCAAAATTGGGGCCTGCCACGATACGGTCAGCCAGAGATTGCGCGGTAGCGTCAAGCTCGGATGGATCAACCACCGCATTGTAGAACCCCCAGGAAAGCCCCTCATCAGCGGTCATGCTGCGTCCGGTATAGAGCAGTTCGGCCGTACGCCCCTGCCCGATAATACGGGGCAGGATGGCGCAGGCCCCCATATCGCACCCTGCCAGCCCCACCCGCGTGAACAGGAATGCACATTTGGCCTGCGGGGTGGCGATACGCAAATCCGCAGCCATAGCGATGATGGCCCCGGCCCCCACGCAAATACCGTCCACCGCGGCAATCACCGGCTTGCCACAATTCACAATCGCCTTGACGAGATCTCCGGTCATTCGCGTGAAGAGCAACAGGTCCTTCATCTTCATGCGCGTTAGCGGACCGATGATATCGTGCACATCGCCGCCCGAGCTGAAATTGCCACCATTTGAGGCGAACACCACTGCATCTACCTCTTCTGAATAGACCAGATCCCTGAACCAATCACGTAGTTCGGCATAGCTGTCGAAGGTCAAAGGGTTCTTACGCTCTGGTCGGTTCAGTGCAATCGTTGCAACCCGGTTCCGGATTTCGCAGCGAAAATGTTTGACGTCACTGGCCATCGATTTCCTCCGAAATAGTGAGTTCGGTTGTCAGAGTGCGGGCGTCCTCGGCGGAAAACTGGCCAAGCATATCGGATATCCAAGCCTCATGCGCCGCGGCCTGACGTGCGAATTCCTCGCACCCTTTTTGTGTCATGCGTACGCGATGGGCACGACGATCCCCAGGCACAGGTACGCGCACTAGCAGGCCGTCATCAGCCAGCCGATCCACGATTCCGGTCACATTCCCGTTCGAAACGCGCAGCGCACCCGAGATTTCGCTCATCTTCAGCCCATCTTCGAACCGCGACAGGGCTGCCATCACGTCGAAACGCGGCAGTGTCGTGTCGAACTCTAACCTGAGGTTCTCTCTTAGCGCTGCCTCGATGCCACGCGTGGTCTTGAGCAGCCGCAGCCATAACCGCAACCTCTCTTTGGATGGATCTTCCAATGGTGCTTGAAGCGGGTTTGGGTTCATATCTCGCCTCCGGACAGGCTAAGCGCGTGGCCATTGACTGAATTTGCCGCATCCGAGCACAACCACCTCACGGCACCTGCTACGTCTTCGACCTGGATGAAACGACCCTGTGGGTTTATCTTTTTCAGGCTTTTCACCGCATTTTCTGAGCTCATTCCCGTCTTCTCGACGATGTTCGCAATCGAGCGATCCAACATCGGCGTTTCCACAAACCCCGGGCAAACCGCATTGACAGTGATGCCCGTCGCCGCAAGTTCGACCGCCAGAGACCGCGTCAGCCCGACCACCGCATGTTTTGTCGCACAATAGCCGGAAACATAAGGATAGCCCTTCAATCCGGCGGTGGACGCGATGGCAATCAGACGGCCCGCTCCTGCGGCTTGCATGTCAGGCAAAGCCGCCTGCCATAGATTGAAAACACCCACCAGATTCACATCCGTCAGGGTCCGCAGATCATCGGCGGTCATCCGATGAAACGGAAGCGAATGGGCCGCGCCGGCATTCGCAACCGCTATTGAAATCGGGCCGCGTTCTGCCCTTGCTGTTTCAATAGCAGCTCGGACCTGCTTGTCATCGGTCACATCACAAAGGACATACGGCAAAGCTTGCTGCTGCAGCTTGGCCTCTGTACGGCCCAAAATGGTAACGGCTGCTCCGCCATTCGCGAAGTCTTGGGCTATAGCCGCACCAACGCCGGTGCCGCCGCCGGTTATGACGACATGTTTCATACTTCACCCGCCGTTTCCGCCATGCGATCTGCCAGGCGCCAAGCCTGATCCCGCCCGGCTTCATAGGGGCGGGGCCAAGTTTCCTGCCGGTCCCCCAACGCCGTAGCCGCGTGCAAGGTCCAGTACGGATCGTCCAGATGAGGCCGGGCAAGGCACACCAGATCCGCACGACCGGCCATGAGAATCGAATTTACGTGATCGGCTTCATAGATGTTCCCCACCGCCATTGTACTGATGCCGCATTCGTTTCTAATGCGGTCCGCGAAAGGGGTCTGGAACATACGGCCGTAAACTGGGTTGGCATCGGTCGAAGTCTGCCCGGCGGAAACATCCACGATATCTGCACCCGCCGCATCGAACATCGCCGCTATATCCACAGCTTGTTGCGGCGTCACGCCAGTCGGTCCGACCCAGTCATTGGCAGAAATGCGCACCGCCATCGGCTTATCTTTGGGCCAGGTCGACCGCATAGCTGAAAAAACTTCAAGCGGATAACGCATACGGTTTTCAAGACTGCCCCCATACATGTCGTCGCGCGTGTTCGACAAAGGAGAGATAAAGGACGAGATGAGGTAGCCATGCGCCGCATGCAGTTCGATCATGTCAAACCCAGCACGATCTGCCATCCGGGTTGCGGTCACAAATTGGGACGTGACCCTATCCATATCTGCACGATCCATCGCGCTGGGCACAGCGTTACCGTCGGACCAAGGGATCGCCGAAGCTGATATCAAAGGCCAGTTTCCTTCCTTCAGCGGCTGGTCCATTCCTTCCCACCCGATGCAGGTTGAACCTTTGCGGCCCGAATGGCCGATTTGACAGCATATTTTGGCGTCGGTTTCCGCATGGACAAATTCGGTGAGTCGAGCCCATGCGGCCTCGTGTTCGGGCTCATAAAGCCCCGGGCATCCTGGGGTGATCCGGCCTTCGGCGCTGACACAGGTCATTTCGGTGTATACCAGCCCGGCGCCACCTTTGGCCCTTTCACCGTAATGGATCAGGTGCCAGTCAACCGGGCACCCATCAACCGCCTTGTACTGTGCCATGGGTGACACCACGATCCGGTTCTTCAACTGCATCCCCCGCAGGCGAAATGGCGCAAACATCGGGGGCCGGGCCTGACCATCAACCGCGCCCCCAGACTGTTGCATGAACCATGCCTCGGCATGCCCCAGCCAGTTGGCATCGCGTTGGCGCAGGTTCTCGTGGCTGATCCGCTGAGACCGTGTCAGCATCGCGTAATTCAACTGAACCGAATCCTGATCGAGGTAACGTTCGACATTCTCGAACCATTCGACCGAGTTCCGCGCTGCCGATTGCAGGCGCAACACTTCAAGACGACGCTCGTCCTCATACCTCGCGAAAGCCGCTTCAAGCGTATCTTCTTTATGGAGAAAGTCAGCCAGCGCTATAGCGCTTTCCAGTGCTAGCTTTGTTCCCGAGCCAATGGAAAAATGTGCGGTCGCTGCGGCATCTCCCAGCAATACCAGGTTTTTGTAACTCCATTTTTCGCACAAGACCCTAGGAAACCGCAGCCAGGCCGAGCCGCGGATATGACTGGCATTGCTCATCAAGGGATGGCCGCCCAAATGATCTTTGAAAATGTCTTCGCACAAAGCGATCGACTCTTGCTTGGTCATCTCACCAAACCCAAAAGCATCGAAGGTCTGTTGCGAGCATTCCACGATGAAAGTCGCCGTATCCCGGTCGAACTGATAGGCATGTGCCCAGACCCAGCCCTTTGGCGTTTCCTCAAAAATAAAGGTGAAGGCGTCGTCAAACTTCTGATGCGTACCCAGCCAGACGAACTGACACCGTCGTTGGTCTATATCGGGTCGAAAAACATCTGCGAACTCGGCCCGTGACTTGGAGTTCAGCCCGTCCGAAGCCACAACGACGTCGTAGTTCATCATATAGTCCGAGGCTGATGCCGCCTCGGTCTCAAAGCGCATCTCGACACCAAGCTCGCGCGCTCGGTCTTGCAAAATGAGCAGCAGTTGCTTGCGTCCGATCCCGCAAAATCCGTGGCCGCTGGACACGGTGCGCTGACCTTTATGCACAAGTGCTACGTCATCCCAATAGGCAAAGTGTTTACGTATCACCGCCGCGCTGGCTGCGTCATTGGCGGCAAGGTTATCCAGCGTCTCATCAGACAACACGACGCCCCAGCCAAAGGTGTCATCTGGGCGGTTTCGCTCGATAACAACCACTTCGGCATCCGGATCGCGGAGCTTCATTGAAATCCCGAAATAGAGGCCAGCCGGCCCGCCGCCGAGACATGCAACACGCATCGTTACCTTCCCCCATTCGCAGCTTTACCTGAAACGCTAGACCAGGCGGCTCATCCCTTCAAGTAAAAATATTTTATACTTGAAGTTTCTACGTTCTGAATATCCACCCACAAAATCGCGACGGGTTGGTATTTTCCTGAGCCAAGCCGGCACCGGTTTGCCTGCGACAAAGCAATCAATCTCTGTAAGCGGTTACATTTCGCTTTCACCTGAACGGCGCAGAGCTTACACATATTTGCAAAATCAAATTTCAGGTTTGACAATGCCAAAGGCAAAAACTGCACCGACCCTGGAGGATGTTGCGAAACTCGCGGGCGTATCGACCGCCACGGTATCACGTTGCCTCAATTCTCCGAACCTGGTGGTGCAGGCTACGCGTGATCGGGTTCAGTCTGCCGTTGACGCTTTGGGATACACGCCGAATTTTGCCGCACGTGTTATGGCTGCCAGACGGTCGCACACCATCGGCGCCATCATTCCCACCATGGAAAACGCGATCTTTGCGCGTGGACTTCAGGCCTTTCAGGAAGAGCTGCGCCAGCATGGCTATACCCTGCTTGTCTCTAGTTCGGCCTATCAGCCTGAGATCGAAGAAGAGCAGATACGCAACCTGGTCGCACGGGGGGCGGATGGGTTGCTGCTGATCGGGCATGATCGAGACTCGCGGATCTATGACTATCTCGCAAAGCGCAGGATTCCCGTTCTGATAGCCTGGTCGTTTCAGGCAGACGCACCAGTCCCTTCGGTCGGATTTGACAACCGTGCGGCCATGGCCGAACTGGCAAATCAAGTGATCAAGCTGGGTCACCGAACCCTGGGTATGATTTCTGGTGTCAGCACCGGAAACGACCGTGCCCGACTGAGGATCGAAGGGGTGCAAGAAGCAATGCGCCGCAACAACATCCCAAATGACCGGCTGACGATCGTAGAAACGCCATATGAAATCGAAAACGGGGCAGAGGCGTTTTCCCGTCTGATGTCTCGGCAAGATCGACCAACAGCGGTGCTGTGCGGGAACGATGTTCTGGCTATCGGTGCGTCGCGCCGGGCCAAGGAGATGGGGCTTAGAGTTCCTCAGGACGTCTCCGTCACAGGGTTCGACGATATCGAACTGGCGCAGATCACCGATCCAGGCTTGACGACCGTGCATGTCCCACATCGGGAAATGGGTCGACGGGCTGCGCTGGAACTGGTTGGATTGATCGAAAAGCCCACCGAAAGTTGCAATGTACAGTTGCGAACCAATTTGGTCGAACGCCAATCGCTGGGGCGACCCGGCTGACTTCAGGCGGCCTCGTTTTCCATGGTGCGAAACTCACCTTTCAACCAGGCGTGACTTGCGCACATCGGGTCGGTAAAATGTTGACGGATGAGCTTTCCCATCGCTCTCTGGATTAGCTTCGAAGTGGTCTCGGGGTATACGTCGGTCGTGAATAAAGACACTGTTCTTACAAAGTTTCGGCCGGGAAATGGCACCACCCGAACTTGGTCGTGAAATCTGTGGGCCCTATGAAAACTTGCGGCCGTGGTGATGGTCCAACCGGTGCCTTCAGCGACCAATCCTATGATCGACTGATTGCATTCCAGTTCGAACCTGTTGGGCAGATCAAATTTACCTCGCCTGAGCTGTATCTCAATTTGCTTGCCGATCACGTAATCACGCGAATAGCGCAGCAACGGCAATTCTGCGTTTGATGAAAACATCTCCTCGGGCATGCCACTGAACGCTCCGGGCAAAACAACGATAAAAGGGTCGCGCATCAACGGGTATTCGATCAGGCCCTCGGTCCGTTCGAACGGTCGGGTCGCCACCCCTGCATCCAGCTTATGTTCCTGCAACTTGGCAATGATCTCATGGCTGGGGCGTGTGAAATGCCGAAAACTGCAGCGCGGCAAAGCATGCGCAAGAAACCGAAACAGGTCTGGCGAGATTTGATTGTCGAAATCATCAATCAGTGCCAGCCTCAAATCCGTCGCATGGCGCCAGTTACCCGACCGGATCTCCGCCTCGGCCTTTTTCAAAACGATCAGCCCATCGCGGACATGGCGCGCATAGACTTCACCGGCAGGTGTCAGACCCATTGGACGACGCCCGTGATCCACCAAATCAATGCCCAACGCGGTCTCAAGGCTTCGTAGGTGATTGGAAACTGTGCTGATGGACAAACCGGTTTCCGATGCGACCTGTTGGATCGATCCTGACTTTGCGACCAACTGAAAGACTTCCAGCCAGCGGAGGCTTAGCGACTTTGGCACATTTAGAGTCCGTTGTTTCGATTACATCAAAACTAGCGAAACAAAGAACGCCCCTCATTGCAATGATGAACTTGCAGCCCGTTCTGCGTCAAGCCCGGAGCCTGCTTTGGTCCGGGTCATAGGGCGAAGGCGCGATCACCGTTGCGTTGACCCGTATTCCACAGTGATCCAACTCAATCTTGCACCCGATTTCTGCAAGTGACGGATCGACAAATCCATGGGCAAGATTGAGGCCGGTGCGGTGCCCCCACTCGGCCGAGGTGATTGTCCCGACAACCGTGTCACCCAGCATCAGCGAAGCCCCGGCATGGGCAGGTCCCTGTCCTGTTTCCAACCGGAGCGGCACGAGTTTTCTGCGCGGCCCATCAGCATCACGGTTCAGCAGGGCATCGCGCCCGATGAAGTCGCCCTTTTCCAACCTCACAAACCGATTCAGACCTGTTTCAAAAGGATCAAACTCAGTGATCAAATCAGCCTTCCAGTGCAGGAACGTCTTTTCCATCCGCATGGAGTCGATCGCCCGAGCGCCAAACAACTTGAGGCCGAAGCGCTCCCCAGCCCGCCGCAGCGCCAGATATGCGCTATAAAGCGAAGGGTTGGGAACGTGGATTTCATATGCAAGTTCGCCAGAAAAACTCACCGCCATTACCGTTGCCGGAGCGAAGCCAACAAAGCACTCCCTGACGCTCAGCCATGGAAAAGCTGCCGGGGACCAATCACCGCGCGCGCAGGACGCCAGCACATCACGTGATTTCGGGCCGGCAAGGATCAGAATGGTGCAGTCGTTGGTCAGACTGCGTAAATGCACGTCTTCATCGGGGTGGCGGTTCTGCTTTAGCCAATCCATATCGTGGAATTCACTTGCCGCCGCCGAGCCATACCAGACCCGGGCAGGACCGCGATCGCTGGCGGGCAGGTTCGCCACAGTCGCTTCGGCTTTGACCATCCCGTGATGGTTCAAAAGATAACCCAGCCCAACCCTGCCGTCGCGGCGCGTGACATCACCGCAAAACAGACGATCCAGAAAGGCATGCCGATCCGCGCCGGTAATCTCGATACGGTTGAAACCATTCACCTCGGACAACCCGACATTGGACTGAACATTTGCCACCTCGGCCCCGACCAGATCATAGGTTTCGTCAAAATCGAAACTGAGGGTCGGCTCAAAGCTTGGGTCAGGCTTGATGTAATCCACCCTTTCCCATCCATTGACGACAGTGAATTCGGCGCCCTCGGCCGCTAGAACCGGGGTCAGCGCTGTGGTCTTGGCGGGCCTTCCTGCAGGGCGGTGTTCATGCGGGAGGTGAAAGCGGAATTCATTCTGGTAATCTTCAACTGCCTTTAGCGCCGTCAATTCCACATTTGCGTGGCCCGTGAACCGACGCGGGTCCAGGCACCAGGTGTCATAACAGGCCTCTCCATGCACAATCTGCTGGGCCAACAGCCAACCATGGCCACCGCCCTCACCCAATCCAGCCCGCAGGCCGATAATACAGAAGGCGTTGCGCTTGCCCGGGATCGGCCCGACAAGTGGTGCACCATCAATCGTATAGGTTATCGGCCCGTTGACGACCGTGTGAATCCCGGCCTCTAACAGCGCAGGCATCCGAGCAAAAGCGCCTTCCAGCACGTCCGACACGCGGTCCAGATCGTCCGGGCAAAGCGCATTTACAAAATTTGGATCGATCCCGTCCATGCCCCAGGTCTTGCAGCCCAGTTCATAGAACCCCAGCAAGAGGCCGTTCTTTTCTTGTCGACAGTAGAAATCGCTGATCGGACATCGCAGCAAAGGCATTCGGTGGCCCGCATCACGGATTGCAGGAATTTCTTCCGTCAGAAAATACTGATGCTCCATCGAGGCCACGGGGTGGTGCACCCCCATCAAGGCGCCCACTTCGTTTACACGATATCCGCAGGCATTCACCACGATGTCACAGTCGATATCACCGTGTTCGGTCTGCACCGTCCAGGTGTCATCCTTGTGTTGGATCAACCCGACAACCGGGGTATTCCGGTACACCTCGGCCCCGGCCAAACGTGCGGCCCGGGCCAACGCCTGACACAGCTGAGCCGGATCAATATCCCCGTCCAAAGGATCCCACAGCCCGCCAATTAGGTTTTCGGTCGAGATCAGAGGGTGCCGCCGAGCGCATTCTTCGGCATCAATAACCTCGAAATGGACATCCATACCCCGGGCCATCGAAGCGAAATGTCGGTATCCCTGCATTTGCGCTTGGGTGTTCGCCAACCTGATTCCGCCGTCACCATGGTGGTAATTGATGGGATAGTCGGGATTCGCAGACAGGTCTTGGTACAGTTTGATCGAATGGGATTTCAGTCCAACCATGGTCTGGTTTGTTCCAAAATTCGTCACCTGCGCGGCTGAATGCCAGGTGGTACCAGAGGTCAACTCGTTTCGTTCGACCAGGACGACATCTGCCCATCCTTCTTGCGTCAGGTGATACAGAGTTGAGCACCCTGCGATCCCGCCACCAATTACCACTACTTTTGTCCGCGACTTCATTGGCTTTGCTCCTCTGAACCCCAATAGGTTTTGCTGAAAACGGGTCTTCGCAACAGCTTACGAATGGCTTGTGCTGAAAAATCGAAACTACGATTGAGGATTCTGAAAGGCGCATTTCCCTTTTGCAGAGACCCCGCATCGCCCTTTACGGTTCCGGGACTTCTGACATGAAAAGGATTGGGCGTTGTCAAAGGGCAGTAAAAGAAGCGGTCGAAATGCGCGTCTTGCGCAACGCGCAGCAGAGCCCGCCATAGATCCGTGCCCCCCCGGGCAAGCCGGTGGTCGCTTTCAACCTTTGACACAATCCGAAGTCAAACAAATATACAATACCGCCTTAAGGCTTCTGGAAACTCTCGGCATGGGCGAGGTCCCGGACAGGCTGGCCAACGATCTGCGGTTAGCCGGTGCACAATCCGGACAGCAAGGGCGGCTGCTATTTCCTCGAAACATGGTTGAAGACGCTATTGGGTCCGCTGCCAAGACTTTCTCGTTTCATGGCCGGGACGAAGCGCGCTCGATCGAAGTGGGCGGAAATCGTGTGTTCTTTGGTACCGGCGGTGCGGCGGTGCAGACGCTGGATCTGGAGAGCGGCCACTATCGCCCGTCCACGCTGGCCGATCTGCATGATTTCACGCGGCTTCAGGATACGCTGGCCAATGTCAGCTGGTTTACGCGCTGCTGTGTCGCGACTGATCTGCCAGATGTTTTCGATCTGGACGCGAACACGGTTTACGCTCTGGTTCGCAATACCACCAAACCGATTGCCACGTCGTTTACCCTTGCCGAACATGTGGCCCCGATCGTCGAAATGCTCGACATCGTTGCAGGCGGGCCAGGCGAGTTTGCCAAGCGGCCGTTCCTGAAAGCCCACATAAGTCCGGTGATTTCACCACTGCGTTATGGCGAAGATGCGGTGGACGTTGTCTATGAATGTATCGCCCATAATATCCCGATGTCCTGCATTACCGCTGCACAGGCAGGCGCCACCGCCCCTGCAACACTTGCCGGGTTTCTGGCGCAATCTTTGGCCGAGACACTGGCCAGCCTTGTTATGGTCAATGCGATCAAACCCGGCTTTCCGATGGTGTTTTCCAACTGGCCTTTCATCGTCGATTTGCGCACCGGTTCTTTCGCAGGCGGCAGCGGTGAGACCGCCATCCTGAACGCGGCGTCGGCGCAGATCACCAACGCGCTGGGGCTGCCTTCGGGTGTGGCCGCCTCGATGACTGATGCGAAAGCTGTCGACGCACAGTACGGAGCCGAGAAAGGAATGACCTCGCTGGCTGCAGCGCTGGCTGGCGGCAATCTGATCTACGAAAGCTCGGGCATGACCGCATCCTTGCTGGGCGCCAGTTTCGAAGGGTTCGTTCTTGACGACGAAATGCACTCTCACACCTATCGCGCTTTGCGCGGCATCGAAGTGACCGACGAAAACCTGGGATTCGACGCCATTTGTCATGCGGTACTAGGCGACGGTCATTTTCTGGGAAGCGCCCACACCTATGCTGCGATGGAACGGGACTACTTCTATCCAGCGCTGGCTGACCGGAACGAACCCCGGACATGGCAGACCGAAGGGGCCGCAGATGCGTGGACTGTTGCCCGCCGGCACGCAAAGGACATCCTGGCACGACATCATCCGCAATACCTGACCGAAGAACAGGACGCTGAAATCCGCAGACGGTTTCGCATTCTCTATTAGACTTACGTCGACCGACTCTAGCCAGTAGGCTTGCAGCACATACACTCAGATGAGGCCCTCATGACAAATCCCTTCTTTCAGCCGGTCTCGGCAATGGAGCTTGCGCGTTTCGCTGGTGTCCCCACGTTCATGCGCCTTCCCGAACTGACCCCCAAGGACGACCGGATCAACGAAGTTGATATTGGGATCATCGGGATCCCGTGGGATGGCGGCACCACAAACCGCCCAGGCGCCCGGCATGGGCCTCGGCAGTTGCGCGACTTTTCCACCATGATCCGGGCAATGAACCCGGTCACCGGGGTTGCGCCGTTTTCGATGGTGAATTGTGCCGATCTGGGTGATGTTGCGCCGAATCCGGTGGACATCGAAGACACCATGAACCGAGTCACGTCTTTCTATGACGATCTGACCGAACGGGGCATAACGCCGCTAACCGCGGGCGGCGACCACCTGACCACCCTGCCCGTCTTGCGCGCTCTGGCCAAGTCGGAACCGTTAGGCCTTATTCAATTCGACAGCCACACCGACCTGTTCGACAGCTATTTCGGTGGCTACAAATACACCCATGGCACACCGTTTCGTCGTGCCGTTGAAGAGGGCCTTGTGGACCCCAAGCGCTTTGTCCAAGTCGGCATACGCGGGACGTCCTATAACACAGACGATATCGATTGGGCCGAGGCACAGGGCATCCGCATCATCCGCATCGAAGAACTGTTCGACCGCGGCATTGACGATGTCATGGCGGAGGTGCGGGAGATCGTCGGAACAGGTCAGACCTATTGCACCTATGACATCGACTTTGTGGACCCCACCTATGCCCCCGGTACCGGCACGCCAGAGATCGGCGGGCCGAACAGTTTTCAGGCGCAGCAGGTGATCCGCCAGTTAAGCGGCGTCAATCTGGTCGGCGCTGATCTGGTTGAGGTCGCGCCCCCCTTCGATGCCGCTGGGGGCACGGCCTGGCTGGGCATCTCACTGATGTTCGAGCTACTGTGTGTTCTGGCACAGGCCGTAGACGCCCGCCGCTAACCGGTGTTTTCGGCAATCATCGAGATCATCTCGAACATCACCGCCGCCGCGGTCAGGGCGGTGATGTTGTTGGGGCTGTCCTTAGTCGGCATCATGCAAACAACGTCACCGCCGACAATGTTCAAACCGCGCGCGGCACGCAGGATACCCACGGCCTCATCAATATCGAACCCCTTTTCGCCCGGTTCCAGATTAGAAACCGCCGGAGCGATTGTCGGATCAAGGCAATCCAGATCGAAGGTAATATAGACCGGTCGTTCGCCTAGAACCTCTTTGGTCTGCGCCACTACATCTGCAAGCCCGCGCTGACGGAATTCGCGCATGGTGACGATGTTGTACCCATAGTCGTAAGAAGGCTGCAGCCAGTCCAGGCTGCGCGGATGGCCTCGCAGGCCGATTTGCATCGAACGGGCTGGATCAACCTGCCCCTGATCGGCCAGATAAGCCCCCCAATGGGCTGCCGATTTCTTTGCCCCCAGAAAGTGGTCGACCTTGGTGAACACATCCGTATGCGCATCCAGATGCAGAAAGCTGATCGGCTCTCCTCCGGCCAGCTTCCCACATCCCAGCGCCTGTACGATCCCGCCGGTAATGGAATGGTCACCGCCAACGGATACCGGGCGCGCACCTGCCGCATCTATGCCTTTGTAAAAGGCGGTAATGCGTTCGATGCAGTCTTCGTTGTCGTTGGCGCGCGGAAAGGGTACATCGCCGACATCGGCAATCTTGGCGCGGCTCCAGGGGTCGATCTCAAAAACCGAATGGACCCTGCGCTGTACCGCCGAGACATTCCGCAAGGCGCGCGGGCCCAGATGCTGATCCCTTTCGGTTGTCCCGTTTCCGGTCGAATGCGGCACACCAACAAGTGCAATATCCTGCCCCTCGGGTCCGATATTGGGGCAGCGAAACATCGTCGGTATGCCCCACCAGTACAAATTGTCCATCATGGACTGCTCATAGCGGTCGACCATTTCATCCTCCGGTAAAAAAATGCCCCCGGCCTGGGCCAAGGGCATAGAAGTTCAGATTCTTTCGTCTTCTCGCCGGAATGCGCCCTGAACAATACGGTCCATGACCATAGCAAGGAACAAAATGGCAAAGCCGCCTAACAGGCCGGGCCCCTTGGCTGCGTATTGTAACGCCTCAAGGATTTCCTTGCCCAGCCCTCCGCCACCGATCAGCGAAATGATCACCACCATCGATAGGCACATTAGGATGGTCTGGTTCACCCCGGTCATGATCGACGGCAAGGCCAGAGGTATCTCGACATCCTTCAGCAACTGCCATTTCGAAGCCCCAAAGGCCACAGCAGCCTCTTTGATACTGTCGGGCACCCCGCGCATGCCCAGCGCGGTCAGCCGGATGACCGGCGGCATGCCAAAGATGATCGTGGCCAGAATGCCCGGCGGGTTGCCAGTGCCAAAGAAGGCGATGATCGGGATCAGATAGACGAAGGCCGGCAAAGTCTGCATCAAGTCCAGCACGGGCTCTGCCGCGCGGTAGGCACGCCTGGACTTGCCAAACCAAATGCCCAGTGGAATGCCAAAAACAACGCATAACAGCACCGCCGCACCGACCAGCGCCACGGTTTCCATCGCCACATCCCAATATCCCAGCAAGGCGATATAGGCCAATGAAGACGCCGTGAAGATCGCCACTCGGGGGCCTGCAGCCCGCCAAGCCGTCACACATATCACCAACATCACAACCGGCCAAGGCGACCCGATCAGCGCAATGGTCAGGGCATCCAGAACTGACCGAACCCCAGCGACGATCCCATCGAATACGTCCCCGCCAGCAAGAGCGGCCGCATCTATCTGCGCCTCCATCCAGCTTGCAAGGTTTGAAAACAAGGTCCCGCCGCCCTCACCCAATATCAGTGCGGACACTTCTTTTTCGGGGAATGCATCCAACATGGCCAGCGAGGCATTGACCGTGAATTTGTAGACAATCAACGGCCCAATCGCCGCAACAAGCACAGCCCCCAGCACCATATTTCGCCTGGACTGACCACTTTCGGTACTGTCCGGATCGGTCCGCCATTTTGAATACTGTTTTTCATAGACGCGGTCGGCATAGAAGCCCTGTGCCAGTTTGAAGACCAGCAGCATCAGCAATCCGGTGATCATGATGCTCAGCGCTTCAGACTGCGCGGCCGCGGCTTTTCCAAAGCTGGTATCGGCGGCTTTCTGGATGTTCTCTGCCAGCTTGGTAAAGCGGTCGATATCGGCCTTTTCTGTCGCGTCAGCCGCCCGGGCCAACAGCTCGTCTGCGCGCGCTTGCTGACGTTCGGCACGTTCCGCCATATCAGCACCCGGGTTGCCCCAGGCACCGCGCCCGATCTGTACCCAGGCGATGATTTCAAGGATCAGGAAGGTCCAGAACATCCCCCATATCGCCCGCGATGCCGACCAAAATGGCCCCAGAACCGCAGCCCAGCGGTTGAACGTATTCGGAACCGCACTGGTTGCGTCATGGATCTTGTGAAACGCCCTGACGTAATAGTCCCCGTTCGGACCTGCGAATTTGTGGATCGAGCGATCCAGCGCCTCGTGGTCGACCTCGATATCCGAGGCGGCGGTGACTTTCACTTCGGTGGTTGCATCAGTCATTTTTGCCCCCCTGAATTCCGCGCAGCAGGCGCGGTTTGGTGACGACGCCGACGTCTTGCCCTGCATCGGTGATGATCACCGGCAGGTCCGTGTCGACAGCCAGGTCGATCAACTGATCCAGATCGGCCCCCTCATCCGCGCGCGGCGCGCCGTCGGTCGGGCCGGAATAGCTGTCCAGTGGCTCCATGATCGAGTGTGCCTTGACCAGTTTCAACTTGGAAATGCCCTGAACAAACTCGCGCACATAGTCATCGGCCGGATTCATCACGATGTCTTCCGGTGTGCCGATCTGAACGATGACACCATCTTTCATGATCGCAATCCGGTGGCCAATGCGGATAGCTTCGTCCAGATCATGGGTGATGAACAATGTGGTCTTCTGCAACTGGGCGACCAGCGCTTTGAACTGGTCCTGCAACTGCAGCCTGATCAGCGGATCGAGCGCAGAAAAGGGCTCGTCCATTAACAGGATTTCCGGATCAGAGGCCAGCGCGCGGGCAATCCCAACACGCTGCTGCATCCCGCCCGACAATTCTTTGGGCAGGCGATCTTCGTACCCGGTTAGGTCCACCAGACCCAGCGCATGGTCCGAGACTGCCCAGCGCTTGGACTTGGACACTTTGCGAATTTCCAGAGGATAGGCCACATTGTCTCTGACAGATCGGTGCGGCATCAGCGCCATATGCTGGAAAACCATCCCGATCTGCTGCGCGCGGATACGGCGCAGTTCAGCCTCGGATATTTTGGATACGTCCTGGCCCAGAATCTCGATCTTGCCTGAGGTCGGCTCGATCAAGCGGTTCACGTGGCGCACCAGGGTCGATTTACCCGACCCCGACAAGCCCATGATGCAGAAAATCTCGCCGCGCGGAACTTCGAAAGACGCGCCCTGCACGCCAACCACGCAGTTATACCTTTCGAGAACTTCCGGCTTTCCAATCCCTTCATCCCGTACTGCGGTCATAGCCTCCTCTGCCCGCGCACCGAAAATCTTCCAGACATCTGTCAGTTTAACGACTGTTTCGGTCATACTTGCCCCTTCAATGCAAAACAGGCCGCCAGGCATTCCCGGCGGCCTATCTGTAATTCAGTTCCGAGCGTTACCGATCACTCTGACATCCAGTTCAGAACCGCATCTTCGTTCGCACCGACCCATTCTTCGGCATATGCGAGCGGCTCTTTGCCATCTATGACAAGCGCATAAGTCATGGCCGAGACAGCGGCAGTATCCAGTTTCATGTTGGACAACAGCCGAGCAACCTCGGGGTACTCATCCTCAAGAGATTTGGCATAGTGAAGGTGCAGATAGGCCAAATCCCAGGCGACACCTGCTTCGGATTTCTCCAGCCAATCCGGATCATCCGTGGGCTGCAGGACATTCCATTTTGCTGCGTCATAGGCTGGCTCTTCCAGGATCTGAAGATCATGCAGTTCAAACACGTAATGCGGCGTATAGCAGAAACCCACCCAAGGCTCACCCGCTTTGATCGCGTTATCAAGGTTCGCATAGGCGACGGTTTCGTCTATCTCGGTCAATTCCATGACCTGGTCATAGCCATATGATTTGGCCCGGATTTTCTCGACATTGGTCGACGCCCAGCCGGGGGCACCGATCCATACTTCGCCCTGCCCGTCGCCATTGCTGTCGAACAGTGCCGCGATGTCAGGATTGGTCAGGTCGTCAATGGACCGGATATCATTGGCATCAGCGGTCGCCTTGTCGACACACATTCCCTGAAACGCCTCAACGCCATTGGAATTGAAGGTAACTGTACCCTTTTCGGTTACATAGGTGTCATGCAGGTTCTGCTGGTTCGGCATCCACACTTCGGGGTGTACGTGCATGGCGCCGGAATCCATCGCCTCGAACACGATCGGGTTGGTGCCATTCTGAAGCTCGACCTCGAGCCCCAGATTTTGTTCGATCGCAACCTTTAGAATGTGCGCTGTTGCATTTACCGATGGCCAGTTCGGCACACCGATCACAATGTCAGCAGCAAAAGCAGGCACAGCGACCATCATCGACGCGCCTCCCAGTAACATAGTGAGTTTGTTCATATTATTTCTCCGTGTTGGGCGTTCGAGGCGCTGTTCTTCTTACCCTCTGGGCAGCGGTACGCCTGTCAAACGACATCGGGATGACGTTCCATCCCCCTTTCTTAGCCAGTTACCGGGCGCGCCGGTTTGACAGGAAAATTCAAACATGCCGACACATGACCCATCAAGAACAACATGCCACAAATCGATTTATGCGGCTTTCTCGCAGGTTAGTTTCGGTTTATTCTGATCTTGATCGATATGACGCCTGAAACAGGTACAGCCGATTCTTGAGCGGGCTTGCCTGCCATCAATATCCCCTAAGCGGCGCCATCTCAGACAGGGGCACAGATTTTATCCAGTCAGTTCTCAGATCCCAGTACAAGATCCTGCTTCAGGATGAAGTCCCCAAACGCGTCCGTCAGCGTTTGAAAGCGCGAGCGTTGCGAGACATAAAGATACACCTGCCTTTGATCTTCGAGATCAGCTATAGGACGGAAGACGATAGCCTCAGGAAGAGACCGTGCAACGGTTTGCGGCAAAACCGTCACCCATTCCTCGGTGCGCACCAATGCGATCAGTGAATGGGTGTTCTGAATGGTCACACCGGCCTTCGAAATCGCCGCGTGAAACCGCGGGGACTGAACCAGATCGCACAGAGCATTGCGTATGAAGGGAACCGAAGCCACCTGTTCGATGGTTGGCATCTCCGATTGCTGTGCCAGCGGGTGAGCAGCCGTGCAAACCACCCCAAACCTGTCTTCGAACAAGGGCGTGGCTGTGACCCCGTTTAGCGCAAGATATCCGGATGCAATGCCGATATCCGCTTTTCCTTGCACAACCGCGTCCAGTACCTGCTGTGTATCGGTATCGCGGAGCTCGATCCTGATATCGGGGAAATGGCTATTCATGTGACTCAGCACCTTGGGAAAGGCAAGAGCCGCCACCGACGGCACAGACACGATCCGCAACAGGCCGTACTCTGCGCTGGCTATTGCCTCGATATCCTGAACTGTTTGATCGAACTGTCTGACCTGCTTCAAAGCCAAATCATGAACCTGCCGACCCACTTCTGACAGTCGGTTTTTGCGCTCTCCCTCGAACAGCTTCTTACCCAGGTGCTCCTCAAGCTGCTTCAGCGTCATTGACACCGCCGATTGCGTTCGCCCAAGACGGTCGGCGGCCTCGGTCAGATTACCAGTCTGCACAACCGTGCAAAAACTGCGCAGTGTTTCAATCTTGATCGCCATACTTCAATTTTTCTGCAATTTGTTTCATTTAATTGAGTTTGACTGATGTTCGCCAAAAAATCCATCCTAGGTCAAATGAAATCGCACTGGGGCGTAACGTGACACAACTGAATCTGATTGCTGGCGAATGGCTGGCAGGTGAGTCTGAAATCGAAAACCGCAATCCTTCGGACCTGAGCGATCTGGTCGGCATGTTTGCACAGGCCAGCGCTGACCAGCTTGAGGCGACGCTGGATCAAGCCCGTGTTGCACAGGCTGAATGGGCCGCCTATGGCATCGAACGGAAGCAAGCCGTTCTGAACGCTATCGGCAATGAAATGATGGCCCGGGCCGAAGAACTGGGTACGCTCTTGGCGCGCGAAGAAGGCAAGCCGCTGGCCGAAGGCAAAGGCGAAGTGTTCCGCGCCGGGCAGTTCTTTACCTACTACGCAGCTGAATGCCTGCGTCAAATCGGTGAGAACGCAGATTCTGTGCGCCCCGATATCGAAGTAGACGTTCGCCGCGAAGCTGTCGGCGTTGTCGCCATCATCAGCCCATGGAACTTCCCTACCGCGACTGCCTCGTGGAAGATTGCTCCAGCACTGTGCTATGGCAACGCGGTTGTGTGGAAACCCGCCAACATCACCCCGGCATCCGCTGTCGCACTGACCGAAATCATCGAACGTCAGGACATCCCCAAAGGTCTGTTCAGTCTGGTCATGGGTTCGGGGCGCAGCATCGGGCAACGCCTGGTCGAAAGCCCCAAGGTCAATGCAATTTCCTTTACCGGGTCAGTCCCGGTCGGCAAGGGTATCGCAGCAGCCGCCATCCAGAACCTGACCAAAGTTCAGATGGAAATGGGATCAAAAAACGCGCTGGCTGTGATGGACGATGCCGATCTGGATCTGGCCGTTACTCTGGCATTGGGAGGAGCGTTTGGCGGCACCGGACAGAAATGTACGGCGTCTTCGCGCCTTGTTGTGCATGCGGGTATCCATGACGCGTTTGTCGAAAAGCTGGTGGCCGGTGCGCAAGCGATGAAGGTCGGCCACGCGCTGGAGGAAGGCGTGCAGATGGGTCCCGTCGTCAGCCAACAGCAGCTGAGCGAAAACCTGGCCTATGTTGATCTGGGCAAATCCGAAGGGGCCGAGCTGGCCTGTGGCGGAACCCGGCTGGAGATGCCTCATGACGGGTTCTACATGACGCCGGGCGTGTTTCTGAACACCAACAACGACATGCGCATCAACCGCGAAGAAATGTTCGCACCCCTGACCAGTGTCATCAAGGTTGGCAGCTATGACGAAGCGCTGAGCGTCGTCAACGACACCAACTTTGGCCTGACCTCGGGCATCGTGACCAAATCGCTGGCCCGCGCCACGCATTTCCGTCGCAATGCGCGCACTGGTGTTGTGACTGTGAACCTGCCCACTGCAGGCACCGACTACCACGTGCCTTTTGGCGGCCGCGGCGACAGCTCTTACGGGCCGCGCGAACAGGGTAAGGCTGCGGCCGAGTTCTATACCACGGTCAAAACCGCCTATATCAGCGCGGGCCCCGTGTGATGCGGATCGACGGGCTACAATATGCCAACTGGTCGGAAAAGATTTTCCGCCAACTGCGTGACGGGGGCGTGGACGCGATCCACGTCACCATCTCGTACCACGAGAACTTTCGCGAAACGGTTCTGAATTTCGAGAAATGGAACCGCTGGTTCGAACAATACCCGGACCTGATCATGAAAGGGCGCTGGGCCAGCGATATCGATACGGCTCGTAAAACGGGCCGGACGGCTGTGTTCTTTGGCTTTCAGAACCCCTCGCCCATCGAAGACGATATCGGGCTAGTCGAAATCCTGCACGATCTTGGCGCCCGTTTCATGCAGCTGACCTATAACAACCAGTCCTTGCTGGCGACCGGCTGTTATGAGGCCGAAGACACAGGCATCACCCGTATGGGCAAGCAGGTGATCAAAGAGATGAACCGCGTAGGTCTTGTAGTGGACATGAGTCATTCGGCGGACCGTTCCACCATCGAGGCCGCTGAATTGTCCGAGCGTCCCATAGCCATCACTCACGCGAACCCGTATGATTGGTCGCCCGCGCTGCGTAACAAGCGTGACGATGTCATTCGTGCAGTGACGGAAAATGGCGGGATGCTTGGCTTTTCGGTTTATCCCCACCATCTGAAAGATAAATCCGACTGCACGCTGGACAGTTTTTGCGAGATGATCGCGCGCGCCGCCGACAAATACGGCGCGCAGCATCTGGGGATCGGCACAGACCTGTGTCAGGATCAACCCGACAGCATTGTGGAATGGATGCGGGTTGGCCGCTGGACCAAGGAAATCGACTATGGCGAGGGATCCGCTTCGGCACCAGGCTTTCCGCCCATGCCGGGCTGGTTTCAGGACAACCGAGATTTTGGGAACATCGAACAAGGGTTACGCGCGACCGGCCTGAACGATGACGAAGTGGCCGGGATCATGGGCAGGAACTGGTATCAGTTCTTTGCCGAGAACTTCGTCCCACAAGGGTAACACTATGAATACACGCGTGCAGACTGAAAATGTCAGACGTGATCCCGCGATGGTCATGCGGCTGTCGCGGCTGGGCTCGCTGCATCAATGCCGTCTCAGCTTTATGCGGCAACTGACCCGCCGTATGGCGCAGGAAAACTGGAGTTTTTCCCGCCCTGCGTTCGAGATTGACGAACACGGCGTTGGCCATGCAGTCTATACCGCGCAAGGCCCTGATCACGCATATTCTCTTGTGGCGTTTGCCCATGATCTGCCGCCCGAAAAACGCTCGGACCGGGTCATCGCCGAGGCCTGGGATGCCACCTTCGCGCTATTTGACGGCATTCCGACGGCGGATGATATTCACCGCCTGTCGCAAAACGTACCAGTGCAAGAGGCCGGTCGCGTCAGCGAGTCAGAACTGTCATTGTCGCGCGCCAACCGGTCAGTCCGCCTGTGGGCACATGTGGTCGACCGTCTGGCCGCTGGTCAACAACCCGATCTGGAACAGATTTATCAGGTTGGCTACCTGATGCGGACAACCGCCGTGTATGGTTCCGGCAAGTTTGGGGCTGCAGATCGCGAGAAAACAGCCAGTCGCCCCGAGGTCAACGGCCCGTTCCAGACCGAGATGTTGTCGGTCTACCTGACCCGGACCTTTGTGCGCGATCTGGTGCAGCATATGGCCCAAGTGAAGGGCGGCGATCAAACCGCGCAGTTAGATCCGCAGATCGCCAGTTGGCTCGGCATTGGCAATTCCACAGGTCTGGGCATGGCCCCGTTCATCGTCAACCATCCGATCTTGTTCAACAACTGGATCATGGCGCGAGAGGAGGCCATCGCCCGCGTACGGTCGCTCTTGACCGCCTCGGAAGATGAGGCCCGTCAATTCCGTGGCATCTATGATCGTAGCAAACTCTCGATGTCCTGGTGGCAGTCTGAGCACCCGGTCCAGCGCGATAAGCTGGCGGCGCTCAACAACGATCTGCAGGCAATCTCTGGGTATCTGGACAGGGATGATCTGACGCAGAACCAACCCTGGGATCGGTTGATCCTGTGGTCGCAATCCGCGCTGAGCGAGGAGGGCCAGGAACTGCTCGCCTCGCTTATCCTTGAGCCCTATGGCGAATTGGTCGATGGGCTGAGCTGTTGTATGGCCGACAGTAATTCAAGTGCCCATGTGATTGATGGATCAATGTCGGTAGGCGCTGCGCGCGATCTGATCAGTAACAGTTTTGGCTGGGCCTTGGATCTGGATTGGAACGCAGCGGAAAACTGTGCGCGGGCCTGGTATGTCTCCGAGGAGAAGCTGGAGCCGCGACTGGGTGAGCGCTTTGAGGAACCGATAGCCGGTTACGAACAGCCCCTTGCCCCGGCCCGTGACGCCGCGATGACGAATAAGGCGCTTGCCGAATGGGATACTCGCTCCTCCGTTGCAGAGTTTCTGCTGCGCCATCCTGAACATCGCCACACCCTGCGCCGCGCTCAAATGAGCCGAGTAGCCCCCTATGGTGAAATCCACGACAACACGATCAGCGCCGCTGTCCTGCCTATCGACATGCTGCGGGCCAAGCTGTCGTTTTTTGGGGCAACCCATTTTGACCCCCGGTCGGACCGCTGGGTGCGGATCTGCATGTATTCCGGCGCACCATATCCTGATGAGTTAACGCCGGAAAATGCCGATCTTTGGGTTTATCCGGAGTTGCCGCAATGACCTATTCACTGAACGAGATCGAAGCCACCTCTAAACGCGCTGCCCGAGGGGCAGGTTATGCCTGGGGTCTGGCAGAAGAGGCCGCCAAGGCCACACGCTGGTTGTGCGGGCATGGGCTGGACGGGACTGCAGAGCTGGCCCACCTGCTGGACTTGGGTTTGGCTGCGGCGCCGGCAGATCACAGACCAGATGCGATGCAGGGCCCATGGCAGGGCAAGGGCGCTTTGTGCCCTCTGGCCACTGGCACCTTGCTGTCGGATTGTGCCGAACAGCTGCGCGCCGGACCGGTTGAGATGGCCAACATTGCAATCCCTGCCCTGTTACTGCCCTTTGCTGCCTATGCGGCACGTGAACTCAAGGGCTGTGTGGTGCTTGATTGTGATGGGCATCTGGCGGCATGTGATGGGTATTCCGTGTCGACCCCAGATACCTTACCCGCCCAGGCGCGCAGGGTGGTAGTTTCGCTGGGGGAACAGCGCACAGGCCCCCGCCCACATCAAACCCGCGCCGCCCCGACTGATCAGGCTTGGGCAACGCTGAATCGCTTTGCCCACCGCACCTATGCCCCCGCAACCGAGGAATCCCGCCTGCTGGGTGCAGGGGCCGGGCTTTCTGATAATGACTGATGAGGTACTGATTTGACCGAGACCCGGACCCTTACTCTGAACGAAATCGAAGACCTGTCGTTTCGCGCGCTTGTTGCTGCGGGGACTTCACCGGAAAACGCCCGCCCGCTGGCGGTTGCGACCGCGGCAACCGAGGCGGACGGCGTGGCAAGCCATGGACTGGCCTATATCCCGATCTATTGTGAGCATGTCCAATGTGGCAAGGTCGACGGGCTTGCCAAACCGGTCATGACACGGCCCAAGCCAGGTGTAGTTACCGTAGATGCCGCAACCGGATTTGCCCATTCAGCCATCGATCTCGGGTATGAGACGCTGATCACCGCTGCGCGCGAACAGGGCGTTGCCGTGCTGAGCATCTGCAACAGCTATAACTGCGGCGTGCTGGGCTATCACACCTATCGTCTGGCACAGGCCGGGCTGGTCGGGCTTGGTTTTACCAACGCGCCAGCCTCGATCGCGCCATCGGGTGGCGCAAAGCCGGTTGTAGGGACCAACCCCTTTTCCGTTGCCGTACCCGGTACAGATGGGCAACCCGCCCTGCTGATCGATCAAAGCGCCAGTACAATCGCCAAGAGCGAGGTCATGAAACATGCCAGAGAAGGAAAGCCGATCCCCGTTGGGTGGGCATTGGACGCCGAGGGCAACCCGACCACTGATCCCAATGTGGGCCTCAAGGGCTCCATGGCACCTTCTGGTGGGTACAAGGGCGTCGGTGTGGCCCTTCTGACCGAAGTTATGGCGGCCGCTCTTACAGGGGCCACTCTGGGCATCAACGCCTCGCCCTTTTCCGGAACCGCTGGCGGTCCGCCCAAGACCGGACAGTTTTTCATTGCGATCGACCCTGTGGCGACATCGTCGTCGGGTGGCTTTGCTCAGGGCATCGAGGAACTCGTCGGTGCCATTCGATCGCAAGACGATGCACATTTGCCTGGCGATGGCCGACGCGCAAAACGCGTCGCCTCGGCCACACAAGGCGTGGCTGTAAATATTGCGACCCTTGAAAAGATCGAGACCATCTTGGGATAAGCCGGTTTTCTTAGCCCGCAATCAGATTCTTTCTGGTTCGGGCACCCTTACCCAAACCTTCTGACCCAGCACCGAATTTCAGAACGGCTTCCAAGCCTTTAGCCAAAATTCAACCCGGACGCAGCAGGCTCATTTTTCGTATTTCATGCTTTAGCGCAGAAAAACGGGGTTGACTCAAATCGCTCTCCATATTTAGTTCGGTAACAGAACGAATAAATGGAATCGACGTGGCAGCGCAGACGAAAATCTCTCGACGAATGTCTCAAAGTGCGGTCGTTCAGGCGATTGCGACCTATGGGCCCATTTCGCGCGCCAGCGTGTCGAAGCTGACCGGTCTTTCGAAACAGACAATCTCGGAAATTGTCGGAAACCTAGAAAGCGATGGCTGGGTGCGGACAGTCGGTCAGACCGAGGGGCATGTCGGACGCCGCGCTGTGGTATATGAAATCGCTCCGGATGCGGCAACGGTCGCCAGCGTCGATCTGGGTGGAACAAAGATCAGGGTCGCACTATGCGATCTGACCGGTCGCGTTCTGGCCGAGCGCGTAGAGCCGACAGAACAAAGCGGCGGCAGACAAGTGGTCGATCAGGTTGCCCGTATGGTTCGCGCAACCGCAGACGACCCCCAATGCCCGTCAGGCGAATTGAAAATCGCTGTCGTCGGTGTCCCAGGCGTGCCGGACAGCAGGACCGGCGCGGTCCTGATGGCGCCTAACATAACCGGGCTGGATCAGATTGATCTTGCTGGCACTTTGAACGAACGGCTTGGGATAGAAATCCTTGTCGAAAATGACGTCAACCTTGCCGCTCTGGGCGAGCATTGGATGGATCATCGAAGCGACCAGGATGATCTGGTCTTCGTTTCCGTCGGAACCGGAATTGGTGCAGGAATCGTCGTCGGAGGTATTTTGTTGCGCGGCGCATCTGGTGCAGCTGGCGAAATAGGTTTTCTTCCCTTTGGTGCCGATCCCATTGCAAAGGAAAGCCATAAAATAGGCGCGCTGGAACGCGTAACCGCCACTGATGCAATCATTGGCGGATACAGGACGCTCACGGGCAAAACTTGCTCAGTTCCTGCGATCTTTGAGGCTGCCAACAACGGCGACAAAGCAGCCGAGCAAACGCTGGACAATGTCGCTTATCAGATCGCGCGGGCTTCGGCGTCGATTGTAGCGGTCCTTGATCCGTCCCTTATCGTGATGGGGGGCTCTATCGGCGCGCGTGACGAGTTGATGCACCGGATCAGACGCTTTGCCGCCCAGTGCTACCCCCGTGAAATAGAGATCCAGCCCTCAAAGCTGGGTCCGCATGCTGCCCTTGCCGGAGGTGTGTCTATAGCCCTGTCGCACCTACATATCTCTCTTTTCGCCGAGGGTCAGAAAGGTGCCGAGATCAACGTACCACCTCCAGCGCTCGATACCTTCAAGGCAAGTATGTCATGACCGCTAAGGCTCTTTCAGAACGCTTGAGTCAAGAACAGGATGCTGATGCAGACCTGACTCTGTTGCGCGATGCCCTGTCCATCGAAAGCGTGACGGGCAATGAAACACGTTTTGCGCGTTTTCTGGACCAGCAACTTATGGCCCTGGGGCTGAATACCGGACGGGGCTGTTTCACGGGTGAACGCGAAAATGTCTGGGGAATTGCTTCTGTGGAGGGACCCAACCTCATGATTTTGGGCCATACGGATACGGTGCATATCCGGGGCTGGGAGGAATATTGGGAAGACGATGCACGCAAAAATCCATTCGGCGCGGCCCAACAGGACGGGCACATCTGGTCGCGTGGGGCAAGCGACCTCAAGGGTGGGATCTGCGCTGCGATTGCCGGGTATCGCCTGCTGCAAAAACTTGGCGTTATGCCTTCAGCCAGTCTGACCTTTGCCTTCATCGGTGACGAAGAAAGCGGTGAACCTGGCAGCGGCGTCAGCGCCGGGGCGAAAGATCTGGTTGGACGCATCAAGTCCGCCGAAATCCCCCGTCCTGATTTCGCGATCTATGTCGAGCCAACGAGTTTGGACATTTATTCCGCCCAGATCGGGTTCTTTATCGCCGAGATCACGATAACTGGAAAAACAGCGTATTTCGGCCGACCCGAATTGGGGGTCGATGCATTGAAAGCAACGCATACGCTTCTGTCGAAAATCTGGGATCATGAAAAAGAACTGAACGCGGGCCCGCGTCATGACCTTGTCGGTGCCTCTTCTGTTCTGGTGACGCATATCGATGGCGGCGGGTTTATCGCAGTGCCCGGAGAATGCAGGCTCTCGCTGATCCGGAAACTTAGACCTGGCGAAATGCTTGATGTTGCAGTGGCAGCATTGGAATCAGCGCTTGGCCTGGATCACCTACCCACGGGCATAGAGGTGTGCATCGACTACCCAGCCGGTCGTGATCATCCCAAGGGCGGCTCACCAGTTGAAAACGACCCCGATACTGAGGCGGTTCGCCTGTTGCAAAACTGTGTACAGCAAACTCTGTCCCGAAAAGTAGAAATCGGCGGCGCGCCCTACTGGTCTGAGATGCCATTTTTAACAGAACAGATCGGCTGTCCAACCGTTTACTGCGCACCGGGTGATATCGCCGTGGCGCATACTTTTGAAGAACGAATTGAGGTCGAAGAATACCTCGCCGCCGTCCGAGCCTTTGCGCTTTTCATAGCGCAGTTCGGTGCGTCGGACACACTCGCAATGCATCCAAACTGAGGAGGACAAACATGTCACTTGTTAGAAGCACATTTGCCGCTACCGCGATGTTCGCGCTAGCGAGCAGCTTATACGCCGAAACCATCGGTCCAGCGGGGGAAAGTGCCACCCCTTCATCAATGGTTGTTGTCGCTGATGATGATGTCGAAAAGGTGAAAGAGGCTGGATATTCAGCTGCTTTGCTGTGGCATGACCAATCCGACTTTGTGAATGCGGTAACAGCAGGTGCCAGCGATGAATTTGCGCGTCTGGGGATCGAGGTCGTTGCCGTGACAAGCGCAGGATTTGATGCTGCAAAACAACGTAGCGATATCGAGACGGTCATGGCCAAATCGCCCAATATCATTCTGTCGCTTCCTCTGGACCCGGTGACCTCTGCCGCAGCATTTGCAGAGGCAAAAGAGGCCGGAGTTGCCCTAAGTTTCCTCTCGAACCTGCCGGCCGGCTACAAGCACCCGGACGATTATGCGGCAATCGTGACGGATGATCTGTTTCAGATGGGCAAACAAGCGGCGGATGCGCTTGCGGCTGCCATGGGCAATGAAGGAACAGTTGGATGGATTTACCACGACGCAGATTATTATGTGACCAATCAGCGCGACAACGCTTTCAAGACCACGATTGAGAACGACTATCCGAACATCACAATCGTTGCAGAACAAGGCATTTCTGATCCTGCGCGCGCCGAAGAGATTGCCAATGCTATGCTGCTGAAAAACCCAGACCTGGGTGGAATCTACGTAACCTGGGCTGGTCCGGCAGAGGGTATTCTTGCAGCGCTGCGGACGAACGGAAACACCTCGACCAAGATCGTGACATTGGATCTGTCAGAGCCGATTGCCCTTGATATGGTTCAGGGTGGGAATGTCGCGGCGATTGTTGCCGATGAAGCCTATGAACTGGGGCGTGCAATGGCCGCCAGTGCCGTGCTCGACCTGCTGGGCGAGGACGTACCATCCTTTGTTGTAGCCCCTGCATTGACAGTGACAGCGGACAACGTTGCCGATGGATGGCAAAACTCGCTGAATATTGATGCACCAGCCAGTCTGACATCGAAGTAGAGACCTGATGGGCAGGTCGCCTCTGGCGACCTGCCGCAACCGGATATTCCCAGAGGCATCCATGGAACAGGCTTTTCAACGTATGCGCGACTTGGATCTACAGCGCTGCGTCATTTATTTCGGCTTTCTTGCGATCTTTCTGTTTTTTGGGATCACTCTCTACGATGACGGGTTTCTGACCAGTCGGAATCTGACAAATATCGTCCTTCAGACAGCCCCAGCCACGATCATGGCCATCGGATTGGTCTTTGCCCTGTCAGCCGGAGAGATCGACCTGAGTTTTGGCTCTGTCGTTGCAGTTGCAGCCCTCTCGGCAGCTGTTGCGATGCAGAACGGCCCAATGATCCTGGGTGTCGCAGCGGGGCTTGGCGCAGGCATTCTGATCGGCGCGTTCAATGGTGCTTTGGTGGCCTATCTGCGGTTGCCATCATTTCTGGTGACCTTGGCCACCATGGGGTTATTTGCCGGAATTGCGCGTTCGATGACCGATCTGCGATCCATTCCTGTCGTTAACGGGACTTTCACCGGGGTCTTCGGCTCGGGCAAGCTGTTTGGTGTACCTTCACTTGTTATCTGGACCGTGATTGCAGTGCTGATTGGCCATGTCATCTACCGGCACACACGTTTTGGCGCACACGTTCTGGCCGTTGGGGACAATGCCCGCGCAGCCCAAGTCTCTGGCATCAGGGTTCCCCGTATCCGGCTGATGGTTCTGACCTTGTGCGGCGCAACCGCTGGGCTGGCTGGTTTGCTCTATGCCGGGCGTATTCAAGCCGCCAAATATACAATGGGCGAAAGCGATCTGATGACAGTCATTGCCGCTGTCATCGTAGGTGGCACTGCGCTTAATGGCGGCAAGGGATCCATAATAGGTGCGCTTTTGGGCTCGCTCATGATGGGAATGCTGAATAACGGGCTGATCCTGATGGGGCTGCAGGTCTCGGACCAGATGATCGTACGCGGGCTGATCATACTGATCGCCGTAGCAATTTCACTCCGCGAAATCCGCCGATAGACACCGGAGCAACCCAATGTTTCTTGATCTTCTCATACGCCGCAACCCCAAGTTCATCGAGGCCGCCATGGCCTTGCATCAACAAGGGAAGATCCCCGCAAACGCCTATGTGCTTGACTTGGATGCCGTCGAACGCAACGCGCGCCTTTTCTCTGATGTGGCCCGTGGGCATGGCCTTGCAACTTTTGCCATGACCAAACAGGTGGGCCGCCATTCCGGCTTTTGTCAGGCGGTCATGCGCGGTGGCATCAGCCGGTCCGTCGCCGTGGATATGGCCTGCGCCTTGGCATGTGACCGCGCTGGCTTAAGGACAGGTCATTTGGGTCACCTTGTACAGGTGCCCCGCCAAGAAGCTCTCTTCGCCGCAGCCAAACTACGCCCGGACTATTGGACGGTATTCTCGGACAACAAGGCAAAAGAGGCGGCAGACGCCTCTGCTCGGGCCGAGAGAGAACAGGCACTGATGGCGCGCATCCAGACTGAAGGGGATACGTTTTATCGTGGCCACGAGGGGGGATTTGACGCGAATGATATCCTGGCAGTGGCTGACCGTTTGGATGCGCTGCAGGGCGGGCGCTTTGCAGGCATTACGACCTTTCCCGCCCTGCTTTTCGACCAGGATGACCGCAAGGTTGTGCCGACCCCAAACCTCCACACGCTCAACATGGCTGCAGAAGCTCTGGCGCGTGCTGGGCGTACGGAGGTCGAAATCAATGCCCCCGGAACGACATCTTCAGCTGTTCTTCCGGCATTAGCCGAAGCCGGGGCCACGCAGGTTGAACCGGGCAATGGCCTACATGGCACGACGCCTCTCCATGCGGTAGAAGACCTTCCTGAGGATCCCGCCGTACTTTACCTTTCCGAGGTCTCGCACCATCACGGCGGGAAAGCCTATTGCTTTGGCGGCGGGCTCTATATCGATCCGGTTTTCCCGAAATACCAGGTTCGGGCGCTGGTCAGCAGCAGCCCGACAATCAGCCGGTCAGCCCTGCGAAATGTCGAAATTCCTGATTATTCCGCAATAGATTACTACGCCATGATCGACAGCGACAGTGATCAAAACCCCGCACCAGGCGACACGGTTGTCTTCGGTTTCCGTGGGCAGGCCTTTGTGACCCGCGCTTTGGTTGCCGGGATAAAAGGCGTAGACAGCGGAATGCCAGAGCTTACCTCAATCGAAAACGGCTTTGGCGACCACGTCAGCTGGCCGGGAGCATTTGCGCAATGACTCCGGTTCTTTCCCTCAAGCAAATCCACAAATCTTTTGGCGGAGTGGTCGCGATCCAGAATTTTTCACTGGACCTCTACCCCGGTGAAATCGTGGCTCTGGTCGGTGATAATGGCGCGGGTAAATCCACGCTCGTCAAGATCATCTCTGGCGTGCATCGACCAACCAGCGGCGAGATCGCGCTTGACGGCGAAGAAGTCGGTTTTTCGGATGCAAGCGCGGCTCGATCACATGGTATTGAGGTGGTCTATCAGGACCTCGCATTGGCTGACGAACAGCCGGTTTATATGAACATGTTTCTGGGCCGCGAACTGACGCGCAAACCCTTTGGACTGCTGGATAAAGCACGCATGCGTGCCGAAACCCAAAGCCTTGTTGATCAGCTTGACGTGCGCATCCCCTCTGAGCGCGCAGCCATACGTGATTTGAGCGGAGGCCAAAGACAGGGCATTGCTATCGCGCGAGCAACCCATTGGGCCAGCAAATTGATCCTTCTGGATGAACCCACTGCAGCACTTGGCGTTGCAGAGACTGCAAAGGTTGAGGACCTCGTCGCGTCACTTAAGGATCGCAATCTGGCAATCTTGATCATCAGCCATTCCCTGGATCAGGTTTTTCGTCTTGCCGACCGCATCTGCGTTTTACGCCGGGGTGAACAGATAGGTGTCAGAACAACTGCCGAGACCGACAAGAACGAAATTGTCGCCATGATCACCGGTGTTCATAGTTGATGGCGCAAAGCGCAGCCGTGTCCCCATCTTTATAAAGGGGCCCTTTGGCTCGATCGGATATGACACCTATCGCTGCCCGATGATTTCGAAAGAATAATCTCGTCTCACCCCTGCCGGAGGTGGCGGGAAGGGTGCAGCCGCTTTCACCTGGGCAAGGGCGATCTGATCCAACCGCTTTGATCCCGAACTGCGTACTATTCCAACCGTCTGCAATGTCCCGTTCTCAGCTATTCGAAAGGCCACCAACGCGGCACCTCGAATATTGGCGCTCTTTCTCCGGGCGCGGATAATCTTGCGTTTAATCTGTCCGGCATAGTTGCTGGCGTCAGCATTGCCGGATGCGGTCAGCGCTGACGTGGATGTAGCAACATTTGCCGCGCCTTTCGTGGTTTTCCCGGTGGCGTCACCTTTCTTCCCCGATTGTTTCGCGTTGCCATGCGCGGTGGCAGTTTGATTGCTTACCTGTTTCTTCGGTTCCGGCGGCTTGGCATCCTCGGTCGGCAACACCGAAGCAGCATCACCCTGTCTGTTCGTTGTTTCAGCGTCCTGAGGCCTGAGAGGGCTTGGCGCAACAGCGGTCGCGGCCGTAGCGCTGCTCACAACCGGGCTGAGAGTTTGCGGCGACGTTGTGCGCTGCTGCTTGACAGGGCGGGCCTTGGGTTGCAACCGATGAGGTGCTGCCGGTTTCTTGCGCGTGCTGGCCGGTGCTGGTGCATTTGTTCCGGCGACGAAGTCCTTGAATACAGATCCCAGCGCGGCGGCCCTCTCCTCTCCGCCACCTTCGACCTGCACCTGTTCGGCGGTCGAATAATCCAAAAGCGCAAGGCCATGTGTCGCTACGGCCAATGCGACAGAAATCAGAACCACCGCGCGGGATTTGGTTATCACCGTAATCCCCTTTCGGTCACGACATAAACCTGACTTGCACCCAACCCGCGCAAGTCATCGCTGATCTGTTTGAGCGCAACCGCAGGCAAGGATCGATCCGGCACGATCCGAACCGCATCAAAGGGCAGATCAACAGCCGCCCGCTCTACATAGGCCGCAGCATTGGTCAGCTCTGCCCCGCGATATTCAAGTGTGCCATCCGCACGGATAACCAATGCATCAGGCGGCTCGCGTCCCTCCAGATCCATCGTTTCGACAAGCTGAACCGATCCGTTGAGCGGCGGCGTAAGGGTGCCTGCGATCATGAAGAATATAAGCATCAGGAACACGACATTGATCAGCGCGATGGTTGGCTCTCGGCTTTGTCTGGGCTTCGATTTCAACTGCATCAGCCCAAAACCTGAGTGCGCAAGTTTTCGACAGGTGCCAGCACGATGAGCAGATCAATCAGCTGCTGAGAGGTTGCTTTTGGTCCGAGGCTGATGAGCGCGATTTGGGAATTGGCGTCGAGCAGCATTGGGGCGACCTGCGCCAATGGTACAGGCGCACCATCGACCAGAATTCGGTCTGCATCCAGTTTAATAAACCGGATGGCTTGGTCTGGCTCCGCGCCGCCGACGGAGGCCGTCGAAAACTGAATCTCGGAAAATTTTGAGAATGTGGATGTCAGCATGAAAAACAACAGCAGCAAAAAGATGACATCTATAAGCGACGTCATTGACAGGCGTTTGCGCCGCTTTCTTTGCACATTAAGCGCCATGTACCAGCGCCGTAATTGACGCCCCTGCCGTTTGCTCGGTCTCCTCGGCATGGCCGGGGGCAAATATTGTTCTGAGCGCACGGTTGGTAAAGACGCGTTCTCGGTTCACGCGGGCCTCAAACCAGGTCAGGATCAGTGACGTCGGCATGGCCACAGCCAGCCCCGCCGCCGTTGTCATCAGTGCGACCCAGATCCCTCCGGCCAGCAGCGAGGGATCAACAGCGTTGCCTGCCCCCTGCAGGGTCTGGAAGGCTTCGATCATGCCCAGCACTGTGCCGAACAATCCAAGCAGGGGCGCAAGTTGCGAGACGATATCCAGCACGTTGAGACCCTGTTCCAGTTTTGCAAATCGCGTCTCAGCCTCGGCATCGACCCGTTCGGACAAGGTGCGATCATTCCCGGACAATGCCATTGCGATCACCGGCGCCAGGTAACTACGGCTTTTGTTCAGGTATATTCTGGCGGCCGTGGGGTCTTCTCGGTCCCATGCGTCGATCGCCCTTGACAATTCGACGTGACGGCCGACTCCCGCCGCTTTGTATTGCCAGATTTTGTAAAAGACCAAGGCGAGGGTCGCGATTGAGGCTGCAATCAGGATCGCCACCACCGGGCCCCCTAATTGCATGATTTCCATCAGTTTTTGCAGCATTTCGGACATAGCTTTATCCAATCATCTCAGTTTCAAGGCGGCTTTTTAGACTGAGGCCATTCATGCAGGCATCTTTGTTACCGCTCTGGGTCATGCATTCCTGCACGCCGTTGAACAGAATCCGGCTGATCTGGTCACAGGCCATGTCGGTGAATTGAAACTGCCTGACCCGTGGGCGGCCTGCGGGCAGTTCTTCGAAATCCAGCAGGGTAATTAACGCGACCGCACCGTTTTTGCCAAACAGGACGGTTTCATAGACCGCACCGTTGATGTCGACCTCATGCATATTTTCGGCGACAAAGCTGAGCAGACAGTTTTGCCCCCTTGCTTCGGCAGAGCTGAGTTCGATTGATACGCCGCCAGTCTTGGGCACCTCTTCTGCGCTGGCGATCCCTGCCCCCAAGACTGAGAGCAGGGTCGACAGGACAGCGCTGGCTTTGTTTGCTGCCGCACTTCGCATAACGGGTCCTTTCCTTGGGATCAGAAGGTTTTGGCCAGGCCGAGCTTGAAGGTCCGGCCCGTCGAATTGCGGGTCGACAGGTTCGGGCGGTAGTCCTTATCAAGGATGTTCTCGATACCGGCGCGCAGCTCAAAGCCTTCAAACACACCCTCTTGCGGCATGTAGGTCGCACGCAGAGAGTTTACTCCGTATCCCGCGGTCGCGTCCCCGCTCGAGTCCGTTCCGGCCCGGGCACCGAAGATTTCCCAGCTGACGTCCAACGTCTGACCGAACCGCTTGCCCAATGTCAGGCGCGCGGAATCCGACGGCTCATTCCGCCAACGCGAGTCATCGCCGGTGGCGCTGGTTTCCGTACCCGTCACGATGTTCGAGTTGAAATCGACGTAGAACCCACCCGCATTGGCATAAGAGGCTTCGATCTCGGCGCCTTTTGTTTCCACTTCGGACAGGGGTTGAGACGGGGTGCCAGAGACGTAGGAGGTGATATCCCACAGGGTCGTTTGATAGAAATTGACCTTGGCGCGGATCACGTCGCCCTCGGCAAACACGTCACCGCGATCATAGGAAAAACCAGCTTCCCACGTGCGGGATCTCTCGGGTTGCGTCATGTAAAGCGGCGTGCCCAGATCATCGATGATCGGCAGGCTTTCCGTGTAGGCCGCACCACCAAAGATCGCGAAACCGCTGTTGAACGCGTACCGCGCCGACAACCCGCCCATAAGCGCGTTGTTGTCATAGCTTTCGTTGAACGGGGCCGCGGCGTCATCATCACCGTCGATGTCCTGCGTCTCATATCGCACCGCGGGGGTAATCGTCAGATTGTCACCGATCTGCACATCGTCCACAGCAAACAGGGCAAATCGACGGTCGGTTCCACCCGGCGCCGATGCCGCGTCCAACCGTTCGCGGTTGATGAATTCAATCCCTGCCCGCAGATCATGCGAGGCGATGCCGGTCTGGAAATACGACGTGTTCTTGATCGTCAGCTTTGTCGTTTCATAGTTATGCGTGGCATCAGCCAGAGCCTGAATTCCAGGGAAGAATGGCGTGCCCTCAAGGCTGGAAGACCCGGAAACATAGCTGCTTTCGATCGCCTGCTCAGAATAGCTGAGGTTCACATCCAGATCGACCAGATCATTTCCAACGGGTTGATATTGATACCGCAGGATACCGATCTTTGTTTCGATATCACGGTCTACATTACCAAAGGCATCCGACGTGGTGCCAAACGAGTCATAAGGGACGTCGCGCTCTTCAGATGTGGACTGGTTGTAGGATGCGGTGAACGAATGTTCGAGATCGTTGCCGAAGCTGTATTTGCCCTTAGCCAGAAGCGACGGCAGCGTGAACGCGCTGTTGCCGATCGTATTGCCGTTTCCATCCTCCTGATCGTCCTGATCCCGATAGGCGTAGTTGAACAGAAATTCCGTTTGGGTATTCGGCTGCCAAGCCAGGATAGAGGACGAGGCAAATCCGTTACCGTTGGAATACCCTTCAAAGGTTTGACGGAAACGGAAACCCGGCTCTCCACCGGTGAAATCTGACGCGCCCTTGGTTTCCAGCTGAACGACACCACCAACAACCCCGGACCCATATTCGAATGAACCGACAGTGCCCCGAATGACCGAGACGCTTTTGTAAAGCTGGGGGTCAGTAAAAAGCTGGTTGCCGATCCGATACAGCTCTTCCGCGCCCGTTGTGGCGCCATCGACCAGGATCAGTACCTTCTGGTCGGTTCCGAACGTGCCGTTTGCACCATAGCCGCGAATATTGATGCCCGATCCCTGAGGGGTCGAGCCGTTCACCAGGCTTACCCCCGGAACCGAGTCGATCAGCTCTGCAACCGTATTGGCCTGCCGGTCGTTGATCTCTTCCTGATCAATATTTGTGACCGGCACGGCAGTGTCTGTCTGAATCTCTCGTTTGCTTTCCCCAAGTATCAGGGTGCCCAGGAAACCATCGTCTTGTTCTTGCGCCATAGCGCCAGCCGCAATCATGCTGAGGCACGAAGCCGTTCCCAGCAAAGCTATCTTCCGTATTTGCACACGCATCTCTGTCCCTTCGAAACAGTAGGAGGACCTGAAATGCTTGCGCCATGCTGGCTTTGGTCAGTCTGTTTTATTGTTTTTTAGACTCGCCGATTTTGGCGACTTGTGCTCGTTAATAAAGGTTACTAAAACAGTCAACAATAAATCGCAGTCGTTCTGACGGCTCTTGCCAGCGGGCAGCCGAGGAAATCGGCAGCCGGGCCAGCACCTCCGAAAATCAACTCGTAAGATGGGAAACCCCATGACGGAACAGGTGCCTAACACCCCCGATCAAATTCGCGCAGCCTATGCGCAAAACAGCGGTAAGCGTGACCGCGATCTGGCAGAATCGCTTGGATTGACCGAAGGGCAGCTGGTTGCAGCCTTCGCTGGGCTGGACGTAACGCGGCTGTCGGCTAGCCTTGATGACATTTTCCCAATGCTCAACGGGTTGGGAGAGGTCATGGCGTTGACGCGCAATATCTCCTGCGTGATCGAAAAGGTCGGACAATACGACAATTACCATTCGGGCGCGCATGCCTCGATGGTTCTGACGGATGAGATTGATTTGCGCATGTTTCCCAGCCACTGGGTCCATGCCTTTGCGATCGAACGCAAAACCGACAGCGGTGTGAAACGCTCGCTTCAGGTCTTTGATGCCGCAGGCGATGCGGTGCACAAGATATTCCTGCGCGAAGGATCGGATCTGGACCATTGGGATAAGCTTGTCAGCGCCCTTGCGTCTGAGGACCAATCGCAAACTCTTGATTTAGAACCGCGCCGACCGACCGAAGCGCCCAAGGCCAACCCCGAAAAGACGGAAATCCTACGTGCGGAATGGGCCAAGATGACGGACACCCACCAGTTCATGCGCTTGACCTCAAAGCTCAAGATGAACCGATTGGGGGCCTATCGCATCGCCGGCCAACCGCTTGTCAGGGAACTGACGCCGTCGGTAATATCACCAATGTTCGAACAGGTGTGCGACAAGGAAATTGAGGTGATGATCTTTGTTGGCAATCGTGGATGTATCGAAATTCACGGTGGCCTTATCGGAACGATCAAGCAGATGGGACCCTGGTTCAATGTGCTTGACCCGCGTTTCAATCTGCATCTGAGGACGGACCATATTGCAGAGGTCTGGGCTGTCACCAAACCGACTCAGCGCGGCCCCGCCGTCTCGGTCGAGGCGTTCGATGCAGAAGGTGGGCTGATCTTCCAGATATTTGGTCAGCGCACCGGCGATACCGACCATCGCCCAATCTGGAATGAGTTAGTTGCCGCACTTGAACCCCAACCCGAGGCCGCGCTGACATGAACAGGATGCGAGTGATCTGGCCTGCCTTGGCTATGCTGCTAAGTACACAGGTCGCGCAGGCTGCGGACGACGAACCAAAGCGGATCATCGCGATCGGCAGTTCCATCACTGAAATCGTCTACGCTCTGGGTCAGCAAGACAGGCTTGTTGGTCGCGACCGAACATCAACCTACCCGACAGAAGCGATGAACCTGCCCGATATCGGATACCGACGCGCGCTGTCGCCCGAAGGCGTTTTGTCGGTAGAACCAGACTTGGTCCTGGCGCTTGAAGGTTCAGGACCACCAGAGGCGATTGCGGTTCTGCAGGAAGCGGGCGTGCAATACGTCACGATCAAGGATGGGTTCTCTCTGGAAGGCGTGGTCGAAAAAATCCAAACCGTTGGGGCCGTGCTGGGAGCTGACGTTGCTGCCGAGGGATTGGCAGCGCAAACCATACGCCAGATCAATCAGGCGGAATTGGCGGCTAGTAGTGCCGCAGGATCCAACCCGAAACGGGTTCTGTTTGTTCTGTCGGTGCAGGATAACCGGATCACAGTGGGAGGTGTGGATACCCAAGCAGACAGCATCATTCGATTGGCTGGCGGTGTAAATGCCGCCGCCAAAGTGTCAGGTTACAAGCCAATGACGCCCGAAGCGCTGGTGTCGGCTGCGCCTGATGTCATCCTTATGATGGATCGGCGGGGTGATAATAATACCGAGGATGCCGCGCTCTTTTCACTGCCCGCAGTCAAGCTGACCCCGGCGGGCCAGAACAAGATGCTGATCCGCATGCAGGGTGCATATCTTCTTGGGTTTGGCCCTAGAACCGCCAGTGCCATTTCTGATCTGTCAGCAGCCCTGCAGGATGAAGGTGGCTCATGACGCTGACGTTGGATCATATGAGCGCCGAGGCACCTGGGTACAATCGGCGAGCAACCGCACGGCGGGTTACTTTGGCCTTACTAGTATTGCTTGGCCTGACCAGCGCCGCAAGCATTTCAGTCGGTGCTTCGGATGCGTCGTTAAACATGGCGGTGATCGACCTAATCAATGGGCGGTCCCTGTCTGACCTGAATCGGATTGTCCTTTGGGACATACGCTTGCCCCGGCTTGCCATGGGGATTCTGGTCGGTGCCGCACTGGCTGTTTCAGGGGTGGTCATGCAAGGGCTTTTCCGAAACCCGTTGGCGGACCCCGGAATTGTCGGCGTCAGCGCGGGCGCAGGTCTGGGCGCAATTTCAGCCATCATGCTTGGCAGCCACGTGCCAGTGTCGGTTTTGGTCTGGACCGGAAACGGGTTAGTGGCCATTGCTGCTTTTCTTGGTGGCTGGGCGTCTGTTCTGATCCTATACCGTGTCTCGACCAGCGGAGGGCGGACATCGGTCGCAACTATGCTACTGGCCGGCATTGCATTAGGTGCCTTATCCGGCGCTGCATCGGGTGTTCTGGTCTACATGGCCGATGATCAGCAATTACGCGACCTGACGTTCTGGGGAATGGGATCGTTAGCTGGGGCAACCTGGACCAAAATCGCCTCGGCTGCGCCTATCATTTTGGTTGCCCTTGCAAGCACACAATTTCTGGCTCGCGCGCTTAACGGTCTGGCGATGGGAGAGGCGGTGGCCCATCACATGGGCATCCCGGTTCAGCGCAGCAAGAACATTGCCATTCTGGCCGTTGCCGGGGCCACCGGGGCCGCTGTTGCCGTGTCCGGCGGCATCGGGTTCATCGGAATTGTGGTCCCCCATTTGCTACGGCTGGCCACGGGGCCGGACCACCACAGGCTTTTGATGAACTCCGCCCTGCTGGGTGCCAGTCTGCTGCTATGCGCCGACATGATCAGCCGGGTCGTGGTGGCCCCGGCGGAACTGCCAATCGGGATCGTCACGGCAATTCTCGGCGCACCGGTCTTTCTTTGGATCCTCCTGCGCCGCCACGGCATTATGGGAATGTAAATCATGCAAGGTAAGAACATCTGCGTCAGTCTGGGCCGAAAGGACATCTTGCACGACGTGAATTTCAAGGCCGATCCCGGTCAGGTCACCGCAATCATCGGGCCGAACGGATCGGGCAAGTCGACCTTACTAAAGGCATTGGCCGGAGAGATTGCCTCGACCGGAACCGTCACCCTGAACGGCCACGACATCTCAGAGTTAAAGCCCTGGCAACTGGCCGCGAAACGGGGCGTGCTGCCACAATCGACCAGCGTGGCCTTTCCTTTCAAAGTGCACGAGATTGTCAGACTGGGGCTGGCAAACGGGTTGGCCGCACAAGATGACGGTTCGGTCACTACCGCCCTGGCACATGTCGACCTAGCAGGGTTCGAGCAGAGGTCTTACCAGACCCTGTCCGGGGGTGAGCAGCAGCGCGTACAGTTAGCCCGTGTTTTGACGCAGGTCTGGCAGGCACAACGGGCCGATCATCCCAGCTGGCTTTTACTGGACGAACCGGTTGCCAGCCTGGATATCGCGCATCAATTTACGGTCCTTGGTATCGCAAGCGAATTTGCCGCCCAAGGTGGAGGTGTGGTGGTGGTGATGCACGATCTGAACCTCACCGCGTTATTTGCAGACTGTATTTACGTGATGTCACAGGGCACTGTCTGGGGCTCTGGCACACCTTCAAATATCCTCACCGACGACCTGATGCAGCAAGTTTACGGCATCAACCTACCGATCGGCATTGTGCCGACCGGCCCGCTTCCTTTTGTACTGCCTCAGGCAATGCACAAATGCATTGAGGCTTGATGTTGTGCAAACAGATACGTTGCCTCAGACAGCGCGGGTCAATCCTCCGTCAACGCGCAAGTTTTGACCCGTCATATAACCACCGCCTTCAGACGCCAGCCATGAGACAAGCGAAGAGACCTCCGCAGCATGACCGTAACGCCCCATCGGAATCCGGGCTTTGCGGTCTTCTGTTTCGGGCAGGCTGTCGATGAAACCCGGCAGGATGTTATTCATGCGAATATTCTCTGCGGCATATTTATCGGAATAGAGTTTGGCAAAGGCGGCCAATCCTGCCCGGAAGACGCCTGATGTTGGAAACAGCGGATCGGGCTCGAACGCCGCGAACGTAGAGATGTTGATAATCACCCCCCTGCCCTGTTGCTGCATCAAGGGTGTCACCAGCCGTGTTGGGCGGATAACATTCATCAGATAGACCTCCATCCCTTGATGCCAGTCATCGTCACCGATCTCTAATACGGGCCCTTTCGGGCCATGACCGGCGGAATTGACCAAGACATCGACGCGGCCCCAACGCTCCGTCGCGCCCTTGACCAAAGCAGTCAGATCGTCACCACTGAGGTTAGAACCAGTGACGCCAAAACCACCCAGCTCGGCGCCGAGTGCTTCGCCTTTACCCGAAGAAGAGAGGATGCCGACTTTGAAGCCATCTTTGGCAAGCCGGCGCGCCGCGTCAGCCCCCATGCCACTCCCGCCCGCGGTAATCAAAGCTACTTTTTCTACTGCCATCTGACGATTCCCCTTATGTATTCTGCGAAAATATCCCGTTTCGATGGGTCGTTCGATTGAGATTTGATGTTTCATTACAGTAGAAATACTATTGTCTCATGGCTGATCTTCCTCCCCTCAACGGTTTACGGGCTTTCGAAGTCGCTGGGCGCCGCCTCAGTTTCCGCGCCGCTGCCGATGAGTTGGGCGTAACACAAGGGGCGGTGGCGCAGCAGGTGCGACTGCTGGAAGCTCACCTAGAAGTCACATTGTTCGAAAGGGTGCCCAAAGGATTGGAGTTCACCTCGGTTGGCCGTAGCTATCACGCACGTATATCGGTTGCCTTTGCGAGCCTTAGATCAGCAACCGCCGAGCTAAAGCCGGAACCGGACAAGGTTATAATAAGCGTCACCCCGACTTTTGCTGCCAGATGGTTGATCCCGAATCTGCCGGACTTTGCTGAGAGCCATCCGGAAATCGACTTGCGGATCATGGCCACTGAAAAAGTCTCCAGCTTTCACAGCGACGGGATCGACCTTGCCGTCCGGCAGGGATCGCCGCCGTTTGGCGCCGCGCTTCGGGCGGCGCTTATTTTCAGACAAGAGGTGATTGCCGTCGCCGCACCCGAATTTATCAGCGACGGATTCAATTCGTTAACACCAGATGACCTTGCACGCCTGCCCAAAATTCATGACACGCATGACCTTTGGCCGCGATACCTTGCAGACCTAGGGGTTCGTGACAAATCGCAACGCGGCCTTCGATTAAGCCAGACAGCGCTTGCAGTTGACGCTGCGATCGCGCGGCAGGGTGTGGCCCTTGTCAGCCGTTTCATGGTTTCCCGAGATCTTGAGGCAGGACGCCTGGTAGAGGTTGGTGCGGCAAGAGACATCGGTGGTAGCGATTTTTACCTCCTCATAGAGCGTTCGGCCGCAAACCAACACGCGGTGATGCAAGTCGTAAACTGGCTAAAATCGCGGTCGGCGAAAGAAACGTGATCGGCTTTCGATTCCTGCAAAGCGCACGCATGCGCGTCTGAAATGAAGGGCTGCTTAGGTTTCCCAACGCTTCCCAATTCAGGGTCTTAGTGCTCTCGAACCTGCGGGCAAACACCTCGAGCCGCTGGCGTAGTCGAACACAGCATCCGGGGCAAAATAGTTCGTAACGGCATCCGGATCGAGTGCGTTAGAGGCATTACCGACGGCATTCACATTTGTTCAGTTGCTTCAGGTCAGTTTCGTCCGACCAACCTGAGCAAGTGCACTGGACAACTCTTCGCTGAGGATATTCCACAGTCTATGCAAACCTTCTTCGCCGGCCGCGGCGATGGCAAATTGCAATACGCGCCCAAAAAACACGTAATTTGCACTCTGATCGAGGGCTTTCAGAACGTCTTCGCCAGATCGTAAGCCACTGTCGTAGAATAGCGGAAAATCCGCACCAACGCTGTCTCGTATCCGGCCCAGCGCGTGAACGGCAGCGGGTGCGCTTTCAAGTTGCCGTGCGCCATGATTTGACACTTGAATGGCGTCAACGCCTTCGGATTTCAGCTGCAGCGCATCCTCGGCGTTGGTCACGCCTTTTACTACCAGATTGCCCTGCCACAAATCGCGCAGAGCCTTCAATGTTGTCCAAGTCGCCCTCGCGCGGCTTTCGGTGCGGTCGAATTCAAAGCCCGGCATCTCGAAATTTGCCATCTGCGGACGACCTGCGGCAAGTGACATAAGCGACCATTGCGGGTGCAGGGCAAAGTCCAGAAACTGGCGTGGGCCGATACGAAACGGCATGGTAAAACCATGGCGCAGCTCACGCGGACGGCGACCAACCTCGGGCACGTCAACGGTGACGATCAGGGTTTCGTATCCGGCATCTTGCGCCCGCTTTGCCAGCTTGAACGACCCCGTTCCGTCCCCGCTGAAATAAAGCTGGAACCACGCGTGCCCCTCGGCGACCTCGATCAGCTTTTCCAGCGGGGTTGAGGCGACGGTCGATACCCCCAAGGGCACGGATTCGCGTGCGGCCAACCGCGCTAGCATCAGATCGGCACCAGGTCTGGACAGGTTGCACATCCCCATCGGCGCAATGCCAAAGGGCCGCTTGGCAATCTTGCCAAACAGCGGCATGTCCAAAGACCGATTGCTGACGTCTTTCAATATTCGGGGTTCAAGGCAAATGTCATCCAGAGCAGCGCGGTTACGCGCAGCCCCTGTTTCTGACCCTGCGGCTCCATCGATATAGTCAAACACCATCCAAGGCAGACGTGCCTTGGCCAAACGCCGCGCATCCTCACTGGAATGAATTCGCGCGGCGCGGTTCATCAACCAGCCACCGCTTTCATAAAGCGATCCTTGATGATCACCGGGTCCATTGTAATGACTGGCATCTTGGCATTTCCGCTGTCGCATTTCACGATCATGACCGTGCCGACCTGTGCGTCCATCGCCTCTTGCAGTGCTTTGCCGGTATCAACATCCTGTACTTCAACGACATTGTCACATCCGGCCGCACGCGCCATGCCCGCCAGATCGGTTTTGCGCCCTGTATAGGTCGGCTGATCACCGGTTGATCCATATGATCCGTTGTCGATGACCATCAGGATGAAATTCGGGGGCATATTGTTCCCAATGGTTGGCAAGGTGCCCAGATTGGTCAACACCGACCCGTCCCCATCGATAGAGATCACGGTTTTTGGCTGAGCCAGCGCCAGACCCAAGCCGATTGACGAAGCGAGGCCCATCGTGCCGAGCATGTAGAAATTCGTTGGTTGATCGTCGATGGCATGCAGTTCTTGGCTGGGGATGCCAATGTTGCAGACCACTAGTTGATCACGAAGTTGAGGTGCAATTTCCTTGAGGATTTCAGAACGGATCATTGGTCGCCATAGCCTCCCCAGAAATTGGCATCGGTCAGGATTGCCACGGGTTTGTTGCACATAAAGGTATACTTCAGGATCATATCCAGCTCTTCCACATCCTTCTGGTGATGGAAGTGGTAGGTGGGGATATTCATCTGCGCCAGCAGCGCCTTGGTATGCACCGCCATTTCCACCTGACACGCCACAGGTTCGCGGAGCTCTCCGCGGTAGCTGATCAACATCGGCAGAGGCATCCGGTAATACTGGATCAACGTCGCAAGAGTGTTGATCGTCACCCCAATGGCTGTGTTCTGCATGATGATCGCAGGGCGTTTTCCACCCATCCACGCACCGGCACATAGGCCCATGCCCTCGTCTTCCTTGTTCGACGGAATATGGAAGATATCCGGGTGTTGGTCGATTTCTTCGATAACGCCCGCAAGCTGTTTGCAGGGCACCGTCGTCACGAATGAGATATCATTCGCGACAAGATCGTCGGTGATCTTCTTGTCTATGTTCATGTTCCAGAAGAGCCTTTCTTGAAAGAGGTGGAGGGCGTCCTCAAGAGGACGCGCGATGCACATGGACGGCACAGCCTGCGTGCCGCACGACGCGGGCAGCTGTGGAGCCAAGGAAATAGTCTCTGAGGCCGGGCTTGTGGGATCCAATCACGATGCAGTCGATGCCATGCGCCTCGGAATAGTCAATGATAGTGCGGGCCGAATGTCCCTTTACAATCACCGGCGTGACACCGGGATGTCCAGACAATTTACCCTCAAGATCAGCGCGCGCTTTTTCAAACCCGGCGGCAACCGTTTCTTCGTCCAGATAGGCACTGACCGAGCCTTGGGGCGCCTCATGGACGTGAAGGGCGAATATCTGGGCATCCTTCGCGCTCAGCGCTTTGGCGATCTCGAGCGTATGGATCGACACGCCATGGTCCAGCGCCATCGGGACGAGGATTTTATGATACATGCTGTGTCTCCATTTGGTTGGTGATCATAGGGGTCAGGCCCACGGGTCGAGGATGATCTTGGGGGCCGCAACCGCGCCCGAGCGTAGATCGGCAAACGCCTGCGGTCCATCATCAAGGCTGCGATGTTCCGCCCAATCCAGCGGGCCAAGCGCGCCATCGAAAAGTGCCGCACAGGTATCCCGGAAGTCCTGCGGCGTGTAGGTATAGGTTCCGATGAACGTCACCTCTTGCAAGGTCATCCGCCGGATATCGAGGCCGCCTGTATCTTCACCCAGACCGATGTGAACGATGACACCCCCGGGTTCAGCCATGGCAGAGGCTGCGGCGCGTGTTGCCGCGTATCCGACGGCGTCGACCACGATGCCATACTGCCCTGCCCCCGCGGGTACAGATTTCACTAAGCATTGATCTTCCAGGAATGTGCGTCGCTTGTCGCTGGGTTCCGCAACAGTTACGTCATCGACCCCTTGTGCCTTGAGGGCAAGGGCCGCAGCAAGACCAATGGCCCCGCCCCCCAGCACAAGCGCGGTGCGGCGGGCACCCGGATCAAGCGCCATCAGCCCCAACCGTATGGAATGCCAACTGACGGCCAGAGGTTCGGCCAGCGCAGCCTTTTGCAACGGAACATGATCCGGCACCACGATAAGATTGCTGCCTTGCATTGCCACATATTGGGCAAAGGCCCCTTCGCGCGGCGGCATGGAAATGATCATACGGTCCGGGCACAGATTATCGCGGCCCGTCTGACACGCGGGACAGGTGCCACAACTGACCAGCGGGTTGATCGTGACCCGTTCGCCGTCACGGGCGCCGCCTTCAATCACACCTGCGGCCTCATGGCCAAGGATCAGGGGCGCAGGGCGCCTGTCGTCGTGGCCAAGATAGGCATGCATGTCCGACCCGCAGATGCCCGAGGCTTCGATACGAACCAGCGACTGGCCCTGACCGACTGTCGGGTTGGGGACTTCTCGCACACCAAGCGTTTCGACGCCTTCATAGACCAACGCTTTCATTTTGCTGTGAACCCTCCGTCGACCATTAGGGTTTGTCCGGTCACGTAACCGGACGCGTCCGAGCAGAGAAACAGCATGGGGCCGTCCATGTCTTCCAAACGGCCATTGCGTCCGATGCAGGTCTGGGCGGCATTGCGCGTGGCTCGGTTCGGATCGGCAAAGACGGCCTCGGTCAGTTCTGTCGGAAAAAACCCAGGCCCAATCGCATTGGCTGTGATGCCATAAGTCGACCACGCCTCGGCCATAGCGCGGGTCAGTTGGGCAATGCCCGCCTTGGTCGTCCCATAGGCGATGCCACCGGGAAAAGCGCGCGTGGTTTGGAGCGACGCAAAATTCACGATCCGCCCCCACCCCTTGGCTTTCATCGCGGGCACCAACGCCTGGCTCAGAAAAAACGGAGCCGAGATGTTCAGCGCCACGGTCTGATCCCAGCCTTCCGGGGTCACGTCATCCGCCGTCTGACGGATGTTGATGCCAGCGGCGTGCACAATGATGTCTGGCGCGCCGAACGGTGCGCTGACCGCTTCTACCAAGTGCGAGAGTGCATCACGGTCGGCGACATCTGCTGCAACGTAATCCACATCTTTGCCGACCTCGTTTTGCAAGCGCTGCAGGGCGTCTTCGCGCCGGGCTACGCCCACCACGCGGGCCCCGGCGCTTGCCAGTGCGATGACCGCACGCCGCCCGAGGCCGGAGCTGGCGCCGGTTACACAGGCCACACGGCCAGTCAGGTCAAACAGAGATCGTGGATCAGCCATTTGCAGTCAGGTCGAACGCTTCATCCGGGAAATACTTGGCCAGACGAACATCCGCAGCACGGGCGTGCCCTTCCATCCCCTCAAGGCGGGAAATGCGCGCTGTGGCTTCGGCCACCTGCTTGGCACCTTCGCGTGTGGCGCGCTGCCAAGTGACGATCTTCATGTATTTATGGACCGACAAACCGCCGGTATAATTCGCGGCCCCTGACGTTGGCAGCACATGGTTGGTGCCCGTTGCCTTGTCGCCATAGGAAACGGTTGTCTCTTCCCCAAGGAACAGCGAGCCGTAACAGGTGAGCCGATCAAGCCACCAATCCAGATCTTCGGCCTGTACCGTCAGATGTTCGGGCGCGTAATCATCGGAGCACGCGGCCATTTCCTCGCGGTCTGGACATACGATCACTTCGGCATAATCGCGCCAGGCGGCAAAGGCGTTGTCGCGGTTCACTTCGGGCAGATCATCGATCAGGGCAGGCACAAGCTCCATCACCTTTTCGGCCAACACCCGGTCATCTGTGACCAGCCAAACAGGCGAATTATAGCCATGCTCGGCCTGGCTGACCAAATCCGTTGCCACGATATGTGGATCAGCGGTCGCATCTGCCAGGATCAAACTGTCCGTTGGGCCCGCGATCATGTCGATCCCTACGCGGCCAAAGAGAATACGCTTGGCTTCTGCGACAAACTGATTGCCCGGCCCCACAAGGATGTTGGCCTTGGGTAGGCCAAACAGTCCGAACGTCATTGCGGCCACGCCCTGAACGCCACCCAGCGCCATGATCTTGTCCGCACCACACAGGTGCGCCGCATAGATGATGGCCGGGGCAACACCCACACCCGGACGGGGGGGCGAGCAAGCGGTGATGTGACCACAGCCTGCAACTTTGGCCGTTGTCACCGTCATGATGGCTGACGCAATGTGGCTATAGCGACCACCGGGCACATAACAGCCCGCCGCATCAACCGGGATCGCCTTTTGCCCCGCAACCATGCCCGGTACGATCTCAACCTCGACATCGGATACCGTGGCCTTTTGCGCCTCGGCAAACCGTTTGACGTTGTCATGTGCAAACCGGATGTCCGCTTTCAGCTTTTCCGGCACGAGCGCGGCTGCAGCCTCGATTTCCTCGGCGGTCAATAGGACATTGCCATCGTAACGGTCGAACTTGGCTGCGTATTCCAGAGCCTTTGCATCTCCGCCCGTTTCGATATCGGCCAGAATTGTCCTGACCGTCTCGTGGACTTCGGAAGCATCCGATTTAGCGGTTAGGGTCGCTTTTTTCAGGTATTCACGTTTCATCTTAGCGAGGTCCTATTTGTAGATTTCAGGCAAGAATGTAGTCGAAATCGCTGGCATATAAGCAATCAGCAACACAACCAAGAACATGCAAAGAACAAAGGGAACGGCACGGGCGGCAATCTTGAGGATGGATTCCCCGGTTATGCCAGACACCACGAACAGGTTGAGCCCCAATGGCGGCGTGATGAAGCCTACGCCAAGAGCTGTGATCATCATGATGCAGAACTGTATCTCGTTCATGCCGATGTTGTCCGCGAGTGGTTTCAGGATAGGCGCAAGGATCACGATATTCGGCGTGGTTTCCATAACGCAACCGGCGGCGATTAGGATTCCGATCATCAGCAGGATAAGTAACCATGGTTCATCCGTCAGCCCGGTCACCGATGTCACAAAACCTTGCGGCACGCCCATGATGGCCAGCGCTTCGGCCAGCGGAGCCGAGAAAGCGATTATGGGAAGGATGACGCCGTTCACCTTTGCCGAACTGACTAGCATGGCGGGAAAATCCGCAAGGGACAGCGTCCGCAGAATAAAGCCCATGATGATTGTCACGACGACGGCCGTTGCACCCGCTTCTGTTGGTGTCAGGCGGCCCGAGAATATGCCGTAAAAGATGATGCCCGGCACGATAAACGCATACCAACCGGATTTTAGAGCACGGCCCAGATTACCCAACCATTCGGCCATCGTCATCTGTCCGCCACCTTCATAGGCGTAGATGCGGTTCACGATCAGGTTCGTGATCAGGATCGACAACAGGATCGCGATCCCCGGGATCAAGGCCGCAAGGAACAAGGTCGATGCGGATATCCCCAGAACAAGGCCGATGATGATATAAGCGATCGACGGTGGGATCAAAATGCCGGTACAGGCGCCTGCCGCCACCAGAGCGCAGGCATAGGGGCGCGGATAGCCGCTTTCGACCAAGCGTGCGATAGTCATACGTCCGACCGCGGCCGCACCAGCTGCGTCCGATCCCGAAATGGCCGCGAACATGCCACAGACAAGAACCGTCGCAGACCCGAAACCACCCTTGGTGAAACACGTCAGTGCCTCGGCAACATCAAGGAATTTTCGACTGAGCCCGGTTCGGACCAGCACGTCCCCTGTCAGGATAAACAGCGGCACCGCGGTCAGCGCAAAGGCATCAATGCCGGTGAACAGCTTTTCACCAACAAGGCTCAGGGGAAGGTCGCCGGACATGACCAACATCAGGATCGCCGAGGTCCCGATGGCGGCCCAAACCGGAACCGCCAGTGCAATCAGCGAGACGAATATGATAACGGGCAGATAGAAATCCCAACCCAGCTCGACGGTTTGATCAAAGGTTTGCCAAAGCATTCAAATCATCCCTCAATCAAAGAGTGTGTCGCCCTCAAAAACGGGTTTGCCCGTTCTGAGAGAATGGATGTCGCGCAGTAGGGATTGAATCAGCCGCAATATGATCAGGCCGAACCCCAATGGAACCGCCATCAAGAACCATACTTTGGAAATGCGCAGCCCGTCCGTGACCGATCCGAATTTGGCAGACACATGCACGGCTTCGTAGGACCAATAGAGGGCAATCACAGCAACACCGAACATCACCAGGTCGCCAAAGATATACAGCAAAGCCTTCGGACGCGGCCCAAGGTAGTGCATCAGCACGTCAATGCGGATATGCGCGCGCTCTTTCACTGCAGCCGCAGCACCAATCCATGCGAGATAGATGAAGGAGTACCGCACAATTTCTTCGCCCCAGATCGAGGAAAAAGAGAATATTTCCCGGCGCAGCACCTCGATCGCCATGGTGATGACAAGCATCACGTAGAAGACCAGAAGCAACCAGCGCTCGGCGTCTCTATCAATTCGGCGCAAAAAGCTCATGTGAGAACCTGCTGATTTGCCTAGCAAAACGCACCGCGCTGACGCGTTTGGATTTTACTGAGGCGGGAAAGATTGGTGATCGGGCGCGCGTAGAGGCACGCCCGACCCGACAGTTAAGCGTCATGCACGTAGTACTTGCCTTGGGTACCTGCGGCTTCTTCCATCTTGGCGAAGTTGTCCATGGACCCGGCCAGATCGATCTTGAACTCGTCCCATTCGGACCGTTGGTAGCCACCAGCGGCTTTCCATTCGGCCAGTTGCTCTTCGCTGAGCGAGTGGAATTCGACACCTGCTTTGATCAGTTCGGCCATAGCGTAGGCGCGGGCCGATGGCACTTTGGCAAGGTTCTGGTGCGAGGTCATCTCGGACCCCCACATGATCCCTTCCTGCACGTCGGAGGGCATTGAGTTAAACCATTCCAGGTTGCACGAATAAACTTGGCTGTCTGGCACGGCCTGGGTGAAAGTCACATGGCTCAGGATATCTTTGAAACCAAAGACTTCGAGCGCACCCACGGACGGGTCAAGCGCGTCAGCGACGCCCTGTTTGATCGCAGACGGGGTTTCTCCCCAGGCCACAGGCGTCGGATTTGCACCAACCATGCGGTAGTATTGCTGCAGCATCTTCGAGCCGGGAACGCGGAACTTGACGCCGGACAGGTCGCCAGGTGTCAAGACCGGTCCGGGGCCACCCTTGCGGATGGCAACGACACGGGGGTCGATGTTGATATAAAACAGCGCCTTGAAGCCGTTCTCCTCAACCTTCGGCTCGACCGTGTCCTTCCAGAACTGCGAGTTGACGAGGTTTGTGAAACGCTGGTTTGACCCGCACAGATACGGCATGTTGATCAGGTCAACGGTCGACGCAAACGGCGCGAAATTCGAAAGCGAATGCTGTGCTGCCTGAATTGTGCCACCCTGCACCGCCTGCACCAGCGCGCCGCCTGCACCCAGCTGCCCGCCAGGCGCGAGTTTGACATAGACCTTGCCGTTGGTCGCGTTCTGGATGTTTTCCTTCAGGTCCAGCTGCATGATTGGATAACCACGCGACGCACCGACCGGATAGGCAGTTGCCAGAACCATGATATGGTCCGCTGCAGCCTCGCGGTCGCGCTCTTCGCTGGCACTTTGCGCTGCAGCTTCAGTTGACCACAACGTCCCCGCAGCACCAGCTACCATGGCCGCTGTGAAGCCGCCTGTTGCCGTCAATTTCAGAAAATTTCGGCGTGCTGCCGACGCAAGGTCCTTGCGATCTTTGTCCATTATGTTTCCTCCCAGAAATCCTTAGCTGCCGTTCTTTTTGTTTCGGTCAGCCTCTTTTTGAAGAATGGCGACGACAAACAATATCGACGCGGCAAACAGAACCAGCATTTCGCCCACGTCCCCAAGGAATGCGCTTGCTGCAAAGGCCCCCAGAGCGACGTTGGCGAAGTAGATGACAAAGACGATCAGCGAGGCGGTAAGGAACATAAAACAGGATCCGAAAAGGTTGCAGTTCTGAGCGACACTGTAAGCGCTTACATTCGATTCGTGCAAGCGCTTACATTGAGGCGCATTTTTTGGCGCTCTCGGCGATTGCGGACAGGAAGACCCCAAGCAGCGACCAAAGTAATACTATTATGGTCGGATACATTCTGAAAATTCATCGTGTTAGCCAAGTCGCCGTACAACAAGAACGGTAGGCCGGGTTCCACACCGCTGCATCAGCCGATGCGCGGGATATCAAAAGCCCCGACCGTGAACTTATGGAGAAAATCAATAAATGAGATGACCAATCTGCAGGCGGTAACGAGTATCTCGCCCCCTGCATCCCGTTATGACAATTTGATCGGAGGCGGCTTTTGCAAGCCAAAGGCAGGCCGGTATTTTGACAATCTAAGCCCGATTCCCGTCCAGCCCATTGGCCAGATCGCACGGTCTGATGCTTCAGTCGTTGAGGCCGCGCTGGACCCAGCGCATTCGGTTGCCGATACCTGAGGTTCGACCAGCGTGACCGAGCGTGCGAATGTTCTCACGCGGATAGTGCAAAAGCTGGCAGACAATCTGGAGCTGCTAGCTATTGCGTGGTTCTGAATCCGGCCAAGCAACGCCAGCGACAATCATGGTGATCTGTGAACTGATCGCGGATATCCTGCCTGCTGGCGTGTTGAATGTTGTTAACGGATTTGGCCTTGAGGCGGGTATAGGGCCCTGCGGCGTTCATTTCGCATATAATACGTTTTCTTCAATTCTGATTGAATTCTCTCAAGACACGGAAGCCTGACAGTTTTGACCGCCAATCAATGCCTAACCTCGTTACGAACCATGACGAACTCAAAGCCAAACTATATGGCAGAGCGGTTGGAGAAGGCTCATGCCATCGCCGAATTCACTGAACTGTATATGACAGAAATTGCATTGGCCTGTGGATTTGTTTCCTGTACGACGCTTTCGCAGCGATACAAGCAAAGATTTGGTAGAACGCCAGTCGATCAGCGCATGAAGCAGAGCGCATAGAGGTGCAAAATCATATGTGTCTACAAGGCGTTTTCGCTGATTGCGACGAGCAATGACAGTACATGCGATCCTCATCGTACTGTTTGCGGCTTTCCTTCATGCGCTTTGGAATGCGGTCGTAAAGGGCGCGCCTGACAAGGCCATTATGTTGGGATTAATCTCGATCGGGCATGCCATACCTGCGCTTGCCGTGCTTCCTTTTACGGGCTTTCCAGTAATGGCTGCAATTCCATACATTATTGGTTCCACCTTGATTCATTGGGGATACTACTGGTTTCTCAACACGGCCTACCGTTACGGCGATTTATCGGTGGTGTACCCCATCTCGCGCGGGATAACGCCCATATTAGTGGCGTTGGGAGCGGTCTTTCTTGCCGGTGAATTCCTTCCTCCGGGCGCGTGGATCGGTATTGTCTGCATTTCGGCCGGCATCGGTTGCCTGTCTTTTGGCGGACTTGGAAAGGGCACGAACTGGGTAGGCATCGCGGCGGCATTCGGAACTGGTTTGATGATTGCTTCCTACTCTCTGGTTGACGGTATTGGCGTGAGACTCTCAGGGAATACGCTTGGATATATCACGGTATTGTTCGTGGCTGAGATCTTCGTGGCGGGGTTCATCTTCTCGACTCGATGGGACCGCCTCATCGCACTTCCAAAGAGATATGTCTGGTCAGGTTTAGCAGGAGGAATCATTTCCGGCTTAGCCTATGGTCTGGTGCTCTATGTTAAGAGTTTCGCGCCGTTGGGTGTTGTATCAGCGCTCCGAGAAAGTTCGGTCATCTTCGCTTCAATAATTGGTGTGATGTGGTTTGGAGAGGGTCCAAAATCCAACAGACTCCTGGCGGCGATAATCGTGGCAGTTGGAATTGTGGTTCTGGCCCTAACAAGATGACGTACAAGTTGGACTAAGGAGAAGGAAGTTGCGGGATAACGAGTCCAAGGCGCAGGTCTTTAACTTCGGATAAGGTCGCCGCACGTATCTTATAGCCCGCGAGGCGCTTCTTGCCAGTTTCAGGGAGTTCTTTGGACCAGCTATAGTACAGACTCTGAGCAATGCCTGCCCGGCAGCACAGCTCCACAATGCTGCCTTCGCCCTTGCGCTTGTCCAGAACGATCCAGATCTTCTCTTCCGCTGAATAGTGCTTGCGGGTAGCACGACGGATATCCTTGACGATCTTTTAGCCGTGGCTCTTACGTGTTCTGGGTTTCTATCTCACCTCCACTCCTTGGCGGGTACGATGTGCCAGAAAATCTCTCTTATCAAATCGACCTGTACTGTCCCGCAAGTGCTGACGTCAGACATTTGCAAAGGTATTTGCGAGCACTATGACAGTCATGTTCGATTGGCGGCTGGTCAGTCGACAGGTAGCAGTATGTAGCCTCGGATTTCGTAGCCCACCGCCCGTTCGACGGGCCAATGCCGAAGCGCACTGATTTGAACGGAACTCTTGGGTGACTGGCGCAGGGAGAGTTCCTATCTCATATCAATGGGGTATGACACTCAATTCCGAGCGCTAGGGCGGATTGCCTTACATAGGTTTTGCTTATGATGTGGAAGGTATAATCGATTTTTCTTGATCTATTTATCTGTCACACTGCCAGGGCATGGAACTGCAAATAAGCGCTGCTCAAGAATGGCGTTCCCGAGAATAATCAACCGACAGAGGATCACGATGAAACATAAGACCAAATTTCTTGCAGCCCTGGCCGTAAGCTCCTTGACTGCTACAGTTGCGTTATCTGAAACCGAATTGACAGTTTACACAGCCGTCGAAGCTGAAGACCTGGCGCGCTACGCTGAGACGTTCAATGCGAGCAATCCGGACATCAAAATCAACTGGGTGCGGGATTCGACCGGGATCATCACCGCCAAACTGTTGGCCGAGAGGGACAACCCTCAGGCAGACGTCGTGTGGGGTCTCGCAGCCACTTCGCTTTTGTTGCTCAAGTCCGAAGGTATGCTGGAGCCTTACGCGCCTGCGGGTGTTGGCGACCTAGACGCGAAATTTGTCGATGGCGACAATCCTCCGGCGTGGGTTGGCATGGACGCTTGGGTTGCCGCAGTTTGCTACAATACCGTCGAGGCCGAGAAAGCGGGATTGACGCCGCCGACATCGTGGAAGGATCTTACAGACCCCATGTATAAGGATCAGGTGATCATGCCAAATCCGAACTCGTCGGGCACTGGTTTCCTTGATGTTTCAAGTTGGCTGCAGATGTTCGGCGAAGAAGGCGGCTGGGAGTACATGGACGGATTGCACGAGAACATCGCGCGATATACCCACTCTGGTTCAAAGCCGTGCAAACTGGCTGCTGCAGGTGAGATCCCGATTGGCATCTCTTTTGCTTTCCGTGGTGCTAAGTCGAAAGCTGATGGTGCGCCGCTTGAGATCATTGTCCCGTCAGAAGGTGTCGGCTGGGACATGGAAGCGACCGCTATTGTTGCCGGTACTGCAAATCTCGAAGCCGCGCAGAAACTGGTTGATTTCACCGTCACCAAGGAAGCCAACGAGATGTACAACACAGGGTACGCCGTTGTCGCCTATCCTGGCGTCGCAAAACCGGTCGAGCACTTCCCTGAAGGTCTTCTGGATGCGATGATCGACAACGACTTTGAATTTGCCGCCAACAACCGCGCGGCGATACTGAAAGAATGGCAGTCTCGCTATGACGGGAAGTCTGAAGCGAAGTAAACCAACCTGCAGAAGAGGTGTAAGCACCTCTTCTGCACACCACTCTATTTTTCCAAACAACGCGACCAGCGCGCCCGGCTTCAACCGGCCCAGATCGGCCGTTCCCGAGGTGCAGATATGAGGACCGCTCCCGTGCTTCAGAAAACCCCACCCGGTGAACTGTATCTAAGCATCCAGAATTTGTGGAAAGCGTTCGGCAGCTTTCTTGCACTCAAGGACATATCCCTGGAAATCAACGAAGGCGAATTTGTCTGCTTTCTGGGGCCTTCGGGTTGCGGCAAAACAACCTTGCTCCGGGCGATTGCGGGTCTCGATCTGCAAACCAAGGGCACTGTCATGCAAGACGGCAAGGATGTGTCAAATCTGCCGCCGTCAGAGCGTGATTTCGGGATTGTGTTTCAGTCTTACGCCTTGTTCCCGAACCTGACGATCGAAAAGAACATTGCTTTCGGCCTGGAAAACACTGGTCGCAGCAAATCGGATATTGCCGTTCGTGTCAGCGAACTGCTTCATTTGGTCGGGCTGCCTGAACAGGGTAAAAAGTATCCTGCGCAATTGTCCGGTGGCCAGCAGCAGCGGATTGCGTTGGCCCGCGCCATTGCGACCAACCCCGGTCTCTTGTTGCTGGATGAGCCGCTTTCGGCATTGGACGCAAAGGTGCGCGTCCATCTACGTCACGAAATCAAAGAGCTGCAGCGCAAACTGGGTGTGACTACTGTGATGGTTACGCATGATCAGGAAGAAGCGCTGGCGATGGCGGACCGGATCGTGGTCATGAATCATGGGGTTATCGAGCAGGTGGGGTCACCTACAGAAATTTACCGAGAACCCGCAAACTTGTTCGTGGCAGACTTCATCGGGGAAATGAACCAGATCCAGTCTCAGGTCACCAAGGGTGGTCGACTGAGTGTCGGCGAAAAGACCTTTGCGTGCCTCAGCCACACGTTCAACGACGGAATGCGAGCGATTGCGGCGATCCGACCGGAGGATATCATCCCGCATGAGGCTGGTTATCTCGATACCGGCGGCAACAGGAATTGCATCGACGTCACTCTCGATGAAATGGAATTCCTCGGTTCATTCTGGCGATGCCGCTTGAGCAACGAGCGATTTGGATCTTCGGAACTGATCGCAGATTTTTCGATCAATGCCGTGCGCCGCCTAGAACTGGAAGAGGGTAGGACCATGGTGATTGAACTGCCCGAAAACCGGCTAATGGCCTTTGATGTTCCGGAGACGGCAGCATGAGCGAGATTTCAACCAACCCGGGGACTCTTCCAGCCGGGCCTGACATCAAACCCAAGCTCAGCAGGGATGACATCCTGATGCGCGGCAGCATGTTCGTGATCGCACTCTATCTGGTCGCGACGTTGGTCCTGCCGCTTTACACGATGCTTTCCAAGTCATTCTCGACCTATCGGATGGAGTTGTCACAATACGAGTTTCAGGTCAGTGACGAAGCGGGGCAATTTGACGGAACCATCCTGTCAGCCGACACACTGAACGAACAAATCGGGGCTTTTTCAGGCACCGATCTGTCTACCGGCTCAGACGGGCGGCTATCGGTAACCGAGCTTTTTCCCGATTTCAGCTTTCGCAGTCCGGTCATGTACCAAATCCGTAACACAAGCGACACCGGGCGGTTTCTTGTCGGTTCTACGCTGCAAGACAATACGGATTGGGTCACGCTCGATTCCAATCAGTTCCGGCGGGTTCAGCTGAGGCCAGTTCAATCGCGAGGCTTGGAAAATTTCGTCAACTACTTCTCAACCCCGGCACTGTTCAATTCTATCAAGAACTCCCTTTGGATTTCTGTGATTAGCACCATTGTCACAGTAACTCTGGCGTTCTGGTTTGCTTATGCGCTGAACCGGAGTTGCATGCGGTTCAAGGGTGTGTTTCGTCTGATTGCGATGGCTCCGATCCTGGTGCCTTCACTACTGCCCGGCATTGCGTTGGTCTATCTTTTTGGCAACCAGGGCATGATAAAAGAGTTGCTGTTCGGCGCCAGTATTTATGGTCCGATAGGCATCGTGATAGGTTCGGTGTTCTTCACCTTCCCGCACGCCTTCCTGATCATTTCAACGGCGCTGGCGATCTCAGATGCACGACTATACGAAGCTGCGGTCAGCCTGCGCTCGACACCGTGGCGCACTTTTTGGACAGTCACCATCCCCGGCGCGCGTTATGGTCTGATCTCGGCCGCTTTCGTTGTATTTAATCTGGTCATAACTGATTTTGGTCTGCCAAAAGTGATTGGCGGCCAGTTCAATGTTCTGGCAGTGGATATCTACAAGCAGGTGATCGGTCAGCAAAACTTTGAAATGGGTGCCGTTGTCTCGGTCGTTCTGGTGATCCCGGCAATCCTGGCCTTCGCGATTGACCGTATGGTGCAATCAAAACAGGTTGCATTGCTGTCGGCTCGGTCGGTCCCGTACCAGCCAACCCCAAACCGAAAGGCAGATCGAATCTTTCTAGCCTATTGCTGTTTGATCGGTTTGTTCATCGTCGGGCTGCTGGCTGTATGCCAATTCGCGGCATTGATCAAGTTTTGGCCCTACGACCTGAGCCTGAGCCTGAAGAACTACGATTTCAACAAGATGGATGGAGGCGGCTGGGGCTCTTACATAAATTCGATCAAGCTGGCGCTTTTGACGGCTGTGATTGGTACCTCAGTCGTCTTTTTTGGTGCCTATCTGGTCGAAAAATCGAACGGGTTTAGAACAGGCCGGTCGATTTTTCAGATGTTCGCGATGCTACCTATGGCAATCCCGGGCATGGTGCTGGGCCTTTCCTACATCTTCTTTTTTAACAGCCCGTCCAATCCCCTGAACGGGATCTACGGAACGATGGCGATTTTGGTGATCTGCACGGTGACTCACTTTTATACGGTGTCACACCTAACGGCTGTGACCGCGTTAAAGCAGATGGACAGAGAATTTGAGTCGGTATCAGCCTCGCTCAAGCAACCGACGATGAAGTTGTTTGCCCGTGTCACGGTCCCTGTTTGCCTGCCTGCCGTGCTGGACATATCAATCTATCTGTTCGTAAACGCAATGACGACGGTATCTGCGGTTGTGTTCCTATACTCGCCCAAAACCACGTTGGCATCTATTGCAGTGCTAAACATGGACGATGCGGGCGATATTGCGCCAGCTGCCGCAATGGGGATGATGATCTTCTACACAAACGCCGCGGCACGGATCATCCACCTGATTGCTTCCAAAGGCGTCCTCGGTCGCACGCAAGCCTGGCGAATCCGCTAACAAGAAAACCCATTTAGGCATCTCCCCACCGATCACTGATTGGTGGGGTTTTGTTTTTCTTCTAGAACAGAATTGGCGAATTTCATGAAGGCGCGAATGGTCTTCACCTCACGCCGTTGGGAAAGATAGATCATACTTTCTCCCATTTGCAGGTCGACGTCTTGCAGCTTGATTTGTCTGAGACGGTCGTCGTGACCGTATTCTGCCTGGGACACGAACCCGATACCTGCACCTGATGCCACCAACTCTCTGACGGCCTCTCTTCCTTCGGCCACAATTGCCGGTTTCAGCGGCACCCCCCGTTTACTGGCTTCATCTTCGAGCTTTTGACGTGTTTTTGATCCCTGTTCCCTGAAGATGAGAGGCAACTCCGCCAGCTCTGCGAGGGACAATGTAGGTTTTGAGGCGAGAAGCAAACTGCGGGCCGTGAATGCCACGATCTCGGTCGAACCGAGGCTAAGAACGCTCATGTCCTTGCCGGGAGACACGCTGCCAACAACACCAATTTCTGCGTTGTAAGATCTGAGTTCCTCCAAAATGTCCTCGGTGTTGCCAGCGCGGACGGTAATCGTAATGTTTGAATATTTTTCTCGGAATGGCCCCAGAAAGTCGGTCAAGTGGTGCGCGGAATCGGCAAGGATCCGCAGCTCGCCGTCGATCGCAGCCCTCGTTTCAGACAGATAGTCCTCGATCTGATCCTCGATCTCAAAATACTGCTTGGTGTACCGGTAAAGCTGCGTCCCCTCCGGGGTTAGGTTCACTCTTTTTCGCTCACGCTTGAACAACAACAAATCATGATCCTGCTCAAGTTTGCGAACCTGCTCTGAAATTGCTGGCTGCGTCAAAAAAAGCGCCTCTGCAGCACGCGAAAACCCACCATATTTGGCCACGAAATGAAAGGCTTTGAGCTGGCTATGTCGCATTTCAAACTCCTGAAGGTTCGAGCATAGGCTGAGCTTATAATTAGATTGATATTTGCAATTTCACATATAGCTGCGGTTGCTGCAACTGTGTCTTTGAAACGTTGATCTGGAGCTTGGTTATGACGTCTTCTTTTCCTCAAATTGAACAACCGCGTCTCGGCGAGCCCTATCTACTAACTCCTGGCCCCTTGACCACGTCATACGCCGTGAAAGAAGCCATGTTGAGGGATTGGGGAAGCTGGGATGATGACTTTCGGGGTATGACCCAGGAGTTGCGCTCCAGTCTTTTGGCATTGCTTGGCGAGGGCGCCGATGAGTTTGACTGCGTACCGATGCAGGGGAGCGGATCGTTTTCAGTAGAGGCGATGCTGGCTTCGTTCATTCCGCGCGATGGCAAGGCATTGGTGCTGGCCAATGGTGCTTACGGTCAACGCTCGGCGCAAACGCTCAAGTATCTGGAACGCGATCATGTTGTCCTGGACAAGGGCGACTATCTGCCGCCGCGTGGTTCAGAAGTTGCCGAGATTCTGGCGAATGATTCCGCGATCACCCATGTCGTTGCTATCCACTGCGAAACAAGCTCGGGCATTCTGAATCCGGTAGAGGAAATATCGGAGGCGGTTTACGCCGCTGGTCGCAAACTTCTTGTCGACTCAATGTCAGCCTTTGGTGCGATCGAGTTGAAGCCTACGGAAGTCCGCTATGAGGCAATGGTTTCGTCCGCCAACAAGTGTATTGAGGGTGTTCCGGGGTTTGGGTTCATAATCGCGCGCAAGAACGAGCTAGAGGATGCCAAGGGTAACAGTCATTCGCTGTCTCTGGACGTTCACGCGCAGTGGGCGCATATGAACAAAACCGGTCAATGGCGATTTACGCCGCCCACCCATGTGGTTGCCGCTTTCATCGAAGCCCTCAGGGCACATGCGGCTGAGGGCGGCGTTTCCGGTCGCGGAGCCCGATACACCAGCAACAGGGATGTTGTGGTCGCCGGCATGCGTGAGCTGGGTTTCGAAACTCTGCTCGACAATCGCTGGCTGAGCCCAATCATCGTAACATTCTTCTGCCCGGCCGATGATAACTTTGTCTTTGATCAGTTCTACAATCTGATGAAAGAAAAAGGGTTCATCATTTACCCCGGCAAGTTGACCGTCGTCGACAGCTTCCGCGTTGGGTGCATCGGTCAGATGGACGACAAGGTTATGCGGAAAGTTGTAATTGCCGCCAAGGAAACTTTGGAAAAAATGGGTGTGTCGAGTGCCACACCTCCTCTCCAAGCTTTAGAAGAACGCGCCAAACTGGCCGCTTAAGGATCAAGGAACAAACCAAATGACCATCCACACCCCTGTTGAAGCCAACGAGCGTGTCTACCCGATGCCCAAAGTTCCCGCCATTGCCATCTGCCTTGACGGCTGTGAGCCAGAATACCTGGACAAAGCTATTGCTGACGGTCTGATGCCGACTCTCAAGCGAATGCGCGAAACCGGCACTGACCGGCTGGCCCATTCGGTGATCCCGTCGTTTACTAACCCTAACAACCTCAGCATTGCGACTGGCCGTCCGCCTATCGTGCACGGCATCTGTGGAAACTATCTGATTGATCCGGACAGTGGTGAAGAAGTGATGATGAACGATGTGCGCTTTTTGCGTGCACCGACCGTGTTCAAGCAGTTCTATGACGCTGGCGCCAAGGTGGCCATAGTCACCGCGAAGGACAAGCTGCGCGCGTTGTTGGGGGCGGGTCTGAAGTTCGACGACGACCGGGCCAAATGCTTCTCTGCGGAAAAGTCCGACACGTCGACACAGGCTGAGCATGGTCAGGAGAAAGCAAGCGCATGGTTGGGCATGGCCCAACCCGAGGTCTATTCGGCAGAGTTGTCCGAGTTTGTCTTTGCTGCGGGTGTCAAATTGCTGAAAGAGTGGAAACCAGATGTGATGTATCTGACCACCACCGACTACGTGCAGCACAAATACGCACCCGATCAGGCCGAGGCCAAGGCATTCTATGAGATGTTTGACAAATATCTGACCGAACTGGACGCCATGGGCGCTGCCATCGTGGTCACCGCCGACCACGGCATGAAGCCCAAGCACCACGCCGATGGCTCGCCCAGCGTGGTATATGTGCAGGATCTGGTGGATGAATGGCTGGGCAAGGACGCGGCCCGTGTCATCTTGCCGATCACGGACCCCTATGTGGTGCACCACGGCGCACTCGGGTCGTTTGCCACCTGCTATCTACCCGAAGACGCGGATCGCAACGACATCATCGGCAAACTGAAAGCTACACCCGGCATCACTCATGTTTTGACCAAAGAAGAGGCGATCAAGCGCTTTGAACTGCCCGGTGACCGCATTGGCGATATTGTGATGGTCTCGGGTGAGAACATCTGTATCGGTACCTCTGAAGACCGCCACGATCTGGCCGCTCTCAACGAGCCGCTGCGCAGCCACGGTGGACTGACCGAGCAGGAAGTTCCTTTCATCGTAAACCGGGTTATCGACTTGGGGACTGCGCCCGAGTTGCGCAATTTTGATGCGTTTTTCTATGCAACCACAGCGGCGGCGCAGTAATCCATGAAAGATCAAACCATGTCGAAAATCGAAATCCGCAATGAAGGAATGCGCATCGGGGGCGAGATCGTCTTTACCGACGAAACGGTGCCGGTTCTGTACCCATACACAAACGAGATTGTCGGGCATGTACCCGCCGGCAAGGCGGAACATGCGCGCAAAGCGTTCGAAATCGCGGCAAATTACACTCCAAAGCTCACACGGTATGAGCGCAGCCAGATCCTGCAGCGTGCGGGCGAGTTGATTGGTGAACGTCGTGAATACCTTGCCAAATGGCTGACGTTGGAACTGGGTATCTGTCACCAGCATGCGATTTATGAGACCAAGCGTGCACAAGATGTCTATCAGTTCGCCGCCGCTGAGGCGATGAAGGATGATGGCGAGATCTTTTCATGCGACCTGACCCATAATGGCAAAGATCGAAAAATATTCACCATGCGCGAGCCGGTGAATGCGATTTCGGCAATCACACCATTCAATCATCCACTTAACATGGTCAGCCACAAGATCGCGCCATCAATCGCGACCAACAACTGCATGGTGTGTAAGCCGACGGAACTGACGCCGCTGACGGCGCTGACATTAGCTGACATCCTCTACGACGCGGGTCTACCACCCGAGATGTTCCAAGTGGTTACCGGCTGGCCAGGTGACATTGGCGACGAGATGATCACCAATGAAAACATCGACATCATCACATTCACCGGCGGCGTGCCGGTGGGTAAGATGATCGCCGAAAAAGGCGTTTACAAGCGGCAAGCTCTGGAACTGGGGGGCAATGACCCTCTGATCGTTTTGAACGATCTTTCTGACGCGGACCTTGAGAAGGCCGCGACCATTGCTGTGGCAGGCGCCACCGGCAATTCGGGTCAGCGCTGCACTGCGATCAAACGTATTCTGGTGCAAGAAAGCGTGGCCGACAAGTTTGTGCCATTGGTTCTGGAAAAGGCGAAGAAGATCAAGTTCGGCGACCCACAAGACCCCGAGACCGAACTGGGCTGTGTCATCCATGACAAGGCAGCTGAACTGTTCGAAAAACGCGTTTACATGGCCGAGGCCGACGGCGCAGAAATCCTCTATCATCCGGGCCGTCAGGGTGCACTACTGCCGCCCATCGTGGTCGATAAGGTCCCCCATGACAGCGAGCTGGTGATGGAAGAAACCTTTGGCCCCATTGTGCCCATCGTTCGGGTTCCGGACAATGACGACGAGGTGATGCGTATTTCGAACGGTACCGAATTCGGCCTCAGCTCAGGCGTCTGTACGAACGACTTGAACCGTGCGATTGCCTTTATCAACGGTCTGAACGTGGGCACCTGCAACATTTGGGAACAACCCGGATACCGTATCGAAATGTCCCCCTTCGGAGGCATCAAGGACAGCGGTAATGGGGTTAAAGAAGGTGTCATCGAGGCAATGAAGTTTTTTACTAACGTAAAAACTTACTCGCTGCCCTGGCCACGCTAGTTTTTGTGCCCCGTCCCGACCCGGGTCGGGGCACCACAAGTTCCTCCCTGGTACTGGCGGACTTTGCGAGGTCCGCATTTTTTCACAAGCGGCGTTGAGGAAAAAGCATGTCACAAATCGTCCACACGGAAGGCGAATCCAATACTTCCAGCGCGCGAAAAGCATGGATGAAGGAATCTATAGGGCCTAAATCTTCACCCTTGCTGAAACGCGACGCTAACGCGTTTCTCCACCAGTCACTGTCCTCGCCATGCGTTAGCACCATTGCCAAAGCTGAGGGGATTTGGGTCGAAGACCTGGACGGCCGCCGTTACATGGATTTCCATGGCAATTCGGTGCATCATATCGGTTACGGACATCCCCGTTTGATCACCGCGATCAAGGCGCAACTGGATGACCTGTCTTTCGCACCCCGTCGCTTCACCAATGATCCCGCGGTTGAATTGGCCGAAAAGCTCGCCGAAATCGCGCCAGACGACCTTGGGAAGATGCTGTTTACGACCGGCGGCTCTGATGCAAACGAGGTCGCTCTCAAGATAGCGCGCGCTGCCACCGGTCGGTTCAAAACAATTAGCTTCTGGGATGCCTTCCACGGTGCCGGTTTTGGCGCCGCAAGCGTCGGCGGCGAGGCGACATTTCGCAGCCATATAGCCGGCCCGCTTCTGCCGGGTGCAGAGCACGTGGCACCTTTTGCCTGTTACCGATGCCCGTACAATCACGCCGGCCCAGATACCTGTGGGTTGGCTTGTGCAAAAATGGTCGAGTTCGTTCTAGAACGCGAGGGAGACGTAGCTGCGGTCATCGCTGAGCCTATGCGCGCGGTGCCTTATGTGCCGCCACCGGGCTTCTGGAAAGCTGTGCGGGAGGCATGTAATCGTCACGGGGCTCTCTTGATCATGGACGAGATTCCCACGGGGCTTGGAAAGACCGGCAAGATGTTTGCCTTTGAGCATGACGAGATTATCCCTGACATCGTCACCTTGGGTAAGGCACTTGGCGGAGGCATCCTGCCGATTGCAGCTTGTATCGCGCGATCCAAACTAGACGTCTGCGGAGACTTTGCCATTGGACATTATACACACGAAAAAAACCCGGTGACTGCACGCGCCGCGCTTACCACAATACAAATCATCGAAGATGAGGGGTTGGTTGACCGGGCGGCTGAGTTGGGCGAGCACGCTATGGATCGTCTGATGGGCGAGCTTCAGAATATCCCGATCGTCGGTGACATTCGCGGCCGTGGTCTGATGTTTGGTGTCGAAATTGTCGATGACCGTGCCGACAAGACACCTGGAAATGCACGAGCCGAGCGGATCTATTATGCTTGTTTGGAAGCTGGCCTAAGCTACAAAATCAGTCAGGGATGTGTGCTTACATTATCACCGCCGCTAACGATCACGCGCAAGGATCTCGACTGTGCAATCGACATTGTTGTCAACGCGATTAAGGACGAATGTTGATCTTTATGGCCATACCTTTAGAGCAAAACACGCCGTTGCTCTCTCTGCTTCCAGGAAAACAGTGGTCAATGGACGTGGAGATCAATTCTCAATTATGGCGCCAAGGGCCATTGCCTACCGCCAAGAAAGTGAATGCGTTTTCCGGGTGGAACAGGCGCGTCCGATTTATTTCAGCAAACTCGGGCGCTGAGCGTTTTATCGAAATTACTCGGCCGCAAAATCACCGGGTCGGTCTCCGGTCGTTGGTTGGCAGGATTGCAGCGCACCCTGTTATTCCAAGCAAACCGTGGGAGTGAGGTAGAGCATGGCGATAGTCAGCTTTTTAGTCAGCCTTGCTGGCGCGACGATGTTGCTGCTTTTTGCAGTTCGAATGGTACGCACTGGAATTGAGCGCAGCTATGGAGCGTCGTTCCAGCGCATTTTGACGCGACAGCACAGTTACCTGCAGGCCTCACTTGTGGGTCTGATGATGGCGGTTGTACTGCAAAGTTCGGCGGCAGTGGCGCTGTTGACCTCTGGGTTTGCTGCCAGTGGAATGTTGAGTTTTCCTGCCGGTCTGGCGATTGTGCTCGGAGGCGATCTAGGTTCAGCACTGATCATCCAGATTCTTACGTTCCGGTTGGACTGGCTTATTCCAATGCTGCTGGCGATTGGAGGCTATCTATTCGTCAAGACCGAAGCCAAAAAAGCCCGACAACTAGGGCGCATTCTGATGGGCGTTGCCTTTATCCTGATCTCACTTCGGTTCCTTCGTGAGGCGATGGACCCAATTCGGGACAGTGCATTTTTACCCGCAGTGGCGGATTACTTGTCGCGCGACTATATCACTGCATTTCTTGTCGGGAGTGCCTTAGCCTTCGTCATGCATTCCTCGGTAGCGGCCATCCTTATGTGTGTGACACTTGTGCAAATTGGAGCGATCCCATTTGCCGCCGGAATGTCTTTGGTTTTTGGCGCGAACTTTGGCTCGGCCTTCATTCCGGTATGGCTAACCCGAGGAATGCCAGTGACTGCCCGACGAATACCCTATGCAAATTTGGCGCTGCGAGGCAGTTGGGCGTTGGCCAGTTTGTTTGCAGCAAATTTTGCCCTACGAACCGGGCTTTTGGGCGACCCGCAAGGGGGGCAAATGCTAGTCAACGTGCATCTTGCTTTCAACCTGTCGCTTTTGGTTTTAGCCCTTCCGTTTTGTGGACACTGGCAGAACTTGCTCGAAAGGCTCTTGCCAGACCAGCAGAAAGTACAGAAGTCGCAACCCGCACAACCGGTCAGCGCATTGGACATGAAAGACGTGGCAAATCCCAATCAGGCCTTGCCGAGCCTCAAGCGTGAGCTGCTACGGATGAGCGATCTTCTCGAAACCATGTTCCGTCCTGCTCTTGAACTTTACCGCAGCGGAGACAAAGAGCAGATCCGGTCAGTTCAGGCCATTGACGAGGACGTAAACCGGTGCCTCTCGGGTATTCGAGCCTTCGTCGCCGCGATACCCCCTGAGCTATATGAAAAACACGATGCTAAAACCGCGCGCGACCTTATGGAGTTTGCGATCAGGCTTGAAACGGCGGGTGACGTTGTCGCCAAACGCCTGACTGTATTGGCCGGTGAAATGCGGGCCAAAGGCTCTAGCTTTTCGCAAGATGGCTGGTCTGAACTTGTTCAGATGCATGAAGGTATTCTTGCAAACATGAAACTGGCATCAAATGTACTTGTTTCAGACGATCTGGAAAGCGCCCGGCTTCTCAGCCTTGAAAAAACCGAAATCAAACGCGTGGAACGTGAAAGCCGCAAGCGTCACCTGCGCCGGTTGCAGCATGGAACAACGGAAAGCTTCGAAACCAGTGATATTCATCTAGAGACATTGCGGGCTTTCCGGGAGTTCAACAGTCATATTGCATCGATTGCTTACCCGGTCCTTTACCAGAACGGTCAACTTCTCGAGACACGATTGATCAACGAAATTGCTGAATAGGCCCGAGCCGGTCTCAATGCGAAGACAAGAAAAGAGCGAGAACAAAGGCGACTGACAACACCGAAGTGAGTTCGTTCTCGAAATCAAATTTTGAAATTGTTCAGTGTCTTCTAAAACCTGAGCCCAGCACTGCGCAATGCACAAGGGTCGAAGTAACCGGATTGAAGGATCCCACCAATCAACCCGAAAACGCGAAAAGATCATCGGTCCGAACAAGTCACTCTGGCAGGCTCAGAGATTTCTGGTTGCCCATGACCAGATCACCATCAGCTCCCGTCTCCCCGCTATCAACTTACTTCAGCTTTATACCACCATGCCCGATCAGATGCCTTCCAGTTTTGGATCAGCTATGCCCGCGAAATGTCCTCCTGACGACATAGGCGCCGACGTTCTTCAATCTTGCTCAAGCAAGTTGGCAATCCCGGCAGAGTTCTTAGGTATTGGGTATTCCGTTCTAGTACCATTCATCCGGCATTCGCGCTTTGCGTTCTGACACGAAGTCTTCAAGCACGGCTTGTATGCCGGGTTTCATTTCAGGACGCTGGTAATCGTTCAACATCTGATGCCACCGCGCGGTGGCGCGTTGATCTGACGTGAGAGCACCATTTTCAGACCAGGTCTCGAATGGCCCTGCATCAGAAATTTGTGGTTCATAATTTGCTGCCGCATAGTGGCGCAGCGTGTGTTTGGTCGACAGGAAATTTTCGCCCGGGCCCGTTTCAAAATAGGCATCACTGCCAAAGGCCTCTTCATCCGTTTCGAAGCCCTGCAACAGTTTCAGCATCGCGCCACAGTGGTCTAGATCCATGATGAATTTCTCGTAGGACATCACAAGCCCACCTTCGAGCCAGCCTGCCGCATGCCAGACCTGATGGGCTCCGGACAAAAGCGTGGACCACATGGCACCTGTGCTGTCCTGCATAGCGTGCCCGTCTGGCGCATTGGAGGCGGTGATCTGCCCACCGCCAGAGCGCACAGGTACGCCAAGCCTTCGTCCCAATTGTGTCAGCGCCATCGTGGTCATGTTCGCCTCGGGCGATCCAAAGGTCAGAGCGCCCGTGCGCAAGTTCATTGTGGAGTGGAACGAGCCGAACACCACCGGACAACCGGGGCGCACCAGTTGCGCAAGCGCAATGCCAACCATCGCTTCTGCCAGAGTTTGCGCCGCCACCGCCGCCGGCGAAAGCGGCCCCATGGCACCCGCGAAAATCGCAGGGGAGACGCAGACACATTGGCCTGCCTCCGCATAGATACGCAGAGCCGACGACATGGTATCATCATAAACCAGCGGCGAATTGACGTTGATATTTGCCTGCATCACCGCGTGGTGCTCCATGAAGTCGCGTCCAAAGACGAGGCGTGCCATCTCGATACTGTCACGCACGCGCTCGGGTGCCGTAACAGAGCCCATAAAGGGCTTGGTTGAGAGTGTCAGATGCGCCAGCATCATGTCCAAATGCCGTTTATTCACCGGCACATCTGTCGGCTCGACAACCGTGCCGCCGGAATGATGCAAGGCAGCCGCACTGTAGGCCAGTTTGACGAAATTGCGGAAATCCTTCAGCGTCGAATATCGTCGGCCCTTCACCAGATCGCTGACAAAGGGAGAGCCGTATCCCGGCATCAGCACAACGTTTTCACCGCCAAGTGTCACCGTTCTGACCGGGTCTCGGCCATGCAACTGAAATTCACCTGGGGCCGTAGCACAAAGCGCACGGACATGACCCGGTTCAAACCGCACACGTTCGCCATCGATGCGGGCACCCGTTTGGGCGAAGTGATCCAGTGCCGTTCGATCCCCCCGAAACTCGACGCCAATATTGCTTAGAATCCAGTCGGCTTGATCTTCGATCCGGGCCAATACCGTTTCACTTAGTAGATTGTATGCAGGTATCCTGCGACCCGTGAACGGTGTGCTCTCAGAAGGGGCAATACTACGGGCCAAGCGGCGCCTGCGCGCGCGGCCGCGGTGCCCCGCCGGTGTCGGTGTTTTTGCTTTTGCGTTCAACAAGTCCAACTTCATTTCATCGCTCCACGAGCTTGAATGCGGTTTTCGACCTTAAAAACATATTTGAAAATCGAAAAAAACTACTCTTAGCGTTTAGAAATTTTGTACACTAAAGATATGAGTACCCGATTTCATCACCATGACTTACTCAGGCTATTTGCCGAGATTGCTCGTAATTCCAGCTTCTCGACGGCAGCATCGGCGCTCAACATGACAAAGGGCGCCATCAGCTATCAGATCAAAACGCTTGAAGCCGATCTTGGGATGATCCTGTTCCAGCGCACATCGCGTGGTGTCACACTCACTGGTGAAGGATTAAAACTGCTCGCGATCTGCCAGACCCGATACGAAGAAATCGAAGCTGAAATTCATGCATTAAAGGGGATTTCAACACGTTCTCTAACCGTTGGCGTCTCGACCTATTTCGCTGCGCGCTGGCTGTCGCCACGCCTGATGTCATTCATGCAAAGCCACCCGGACGTGCAGATTCGCATTCAACCGATGATCGAGTTTTCAGAAGCTGAGATGCAGGATGTGGATCTTGCAATCAGGTGGGGTAGCGGGAATTGGATCGGCGGCACGGTTACTCCGTTCATGCCCATGCCGCCCTATCCTGTGGGTGACCGGGCGGCAGCTGACCTAGTGATAGAATTAGGAATGAAAGAGGCAATATCGCATCTTACGCTGCTGAGAGATCGTGATGACAGCAACGCCTGGTCTGATTGGCTGAACGTCGCAAAGCTTCCCCGACAATCAAGGAGAGATGCGCTAATCGTTCCTGACCCAAATGTCCGGGCGCAAGCAGTCATCGACGGACAGGGAATAGCTTTGATGGATGATCTGGTTCGGGACGATCTAAATGCTGAAAGACTGTTTCGGTTGTCGGAAACCGATCTGCCCGACTATGGGTATTTTTTGGTTCAACCGCATAGCTCCGCTCCAACCGGCGCAGTACAGTCCTTCTCGGAATGGATTCTGGGTCAATCGTAGCAGTCATTCCCCTTGAGTATCCTCAGAGCCGTTATTATACGGCATATAAATTAATTACAGGGACCCAGAGGATGCCCACAGGACATATCATGATGGCAATGAGCCTAGACGGTTTTGTCGCAAGGCCAGATCACAGGCTGGACTGGTTGGAAAAGCAACCCACTGCAGACGAAGATCACGGGTTTGCCGCGTTTCAGAGTAGCGTCGACGTGATCGTGATGGGGTCCGGATCGTACCGGACAGTTCTGGGATTCGGGGAGTGGCCTTACAAGAAACCAGTGGTGGTTCTCAGTCGCTCAATGAAACCCTCAGGCATTCCAGATGAACTGCGCGATAGAGTTGAAGTTTCAGACAAAACACCCACTGATTTGATGGAGGATTTTGGCGCGCGTGGTTACAATCGAGTTTATGTGGATGGCGGTGCAATCATCCAATCCTTCCTCAAAGCCGGGCTGATTGAGGACATGCGGATTACCTTGGTTCCCATTCTGATCGGTGAAGGCATTCGGATCTTTGGTGAAACAGAAGGTGACGTTGATCTGGAATTGGTTTCGGTTAGCAGCTTTTCCTCCGGTCTGGTAGATCTCGATTACAGACTGAAAACCAGGTGACGAAAGCTTCTCCACCAGGGCGACCGTCAAAGGCTGCACAGCGCCTTTCGAAGCAAGTGATCCTGCAGGCCGCATTGCCGATCGCCCAAAGCAAAGGTGTTGATGCGCTTTCGTTTCGCATACTTGCCGATCAGCTTGACGTCACTCCGATGGCCGTGACCTATCACGCAGGTAGCAAGAAGCAACTATTGTCCGATCTGGTGGAACTTGCCTTTGCAGGCGTCTTGGATGGAGTGAATGGTGGCAACCCAGTCAAACGCGCACGGTGCATTATGGCGACTTACTATGGTTGCGCTTTGAAGAACGCCAATCTACTCCGTGCAATCCTAGACGATGTAACGCTCATGAGCGCGGACCTCATGAACGTGGCCGAGGAATTAAAGGTCAGCACGGACCAACTCGAAAACAGCGATGGCGGTGATGTTCTTGTTCACGTGCTGATCGACTATGCACATGGGTTTGTGCTCTCAGCCTCGAGCGGAGAAGACAATCCCCTGACAATAAACGATTTTCTGCGTGGGGTTGACTGGATTCTTGCGCAAGCGGCGGGTGACTTCGCGGCGACGTGATATGAAAACATGCCCATCAGAGGGTGTCCTCAAGCAATAAGCAGTTTGCGTCATTCAATTCTGACCCTAACGTCAAGTATTTCTGCCCCAAGGCTACTAACTTTCATCTAGGCTGAGGCTTATGTCTCAAATGAGTTCGGTTTGCCAAAGGATTGATACTTGGCGGTTGGCTGCTTTCGTGATCTCGATGTTTTCGGTTCGAGGAAGGTGCGTTATCGCCAACCACGGCTTAAATGTTTCATACAATGCCTCAGGCACCTAGCCTCACCGATGTATCCTCTATGGTGTTGCCTTCCGCCATTCGGCAGAAAGCTTGTCGCCAACCTTGAGCCAGTTCTTTCATCTGAGACAACACCTCGGCATCTACTGGCAGAATGCGACGAGTCAACCTTGCACGTGTGACGGCCAATACAGACCAATTTGGATTTAACCTTTCAACCAAGGTGATCCGATCACCGGCGCCAACTTCGCCAGGTTCGAGCACACGATAGTACCATCCGGTTCGGCCCGTCTTCTGAAACTGGTAAGGCATTTCCTTGCGCCCCGTATGTAGCCCGAGTTTCCAGCACGGTTGCCGCCCCTGACTGATTTGAACAACCGCCGTACCCAGAGACAGGATGTCGCCAATGCAGAGGTTTTCCTCGGTCAGCCCCGTTGTTGAAATGTTCTCACCGAACGCCGCTGGCAGTGTGCCGGGTGCCATTAGGCCCTCTGCTTGCCAAGCCGAATAGTGATCAAAAGCATAATGATGGATGGCTTTGTCTTCGCTTCCATGCACGGTCAAATCTGCCTGTGCATCCTCGGAAAATCCGAGCGAGGTAATCAACTGCCGCCCGTCCACCCTGTCTTTTTGAATGGCCGATGGCGGTTTGCCTTCCCAACAATCTTTGACCGCTCCGACAAATATGCCGTCGATGTTCGCCGATAAATCAAAATGGTTCATCTGGCTTCCTCGTGCTCGATACAGATCTTGTCTTTTTCACCGACGTCCAATGATACACCCAACAGTTTGCAGAAACCGTTTTCCGTCGTGGCATCATGGTATGTGCAGGATTTGCATTGGCCGAATGACCGACCTCCATTTGCGGCCAAAGCCAGACTGAGGCTTTGCATCAACCCCTGCTCAAGCATGGCTTGGTTTTCTACGGGCATATCTCCAATTGCCTGTGCAACAGGGTTCGGCTGACGTACAATTTTGACCCCCTCCTTGGTCAGGTCATAAGAGATCGACCGTTGATCAAGCTCTTTGCGTTGCTCTTCTACATAGCCCTTGCGCGCCAAAGCCTTGAGCGTTTGTGACATCGTTCCACGGGTTGTTCCGATATACTCTGCAACTTGCGACGGCGAGCGCGAAAACATGTTCGCCTCTGCGAGGTATTCCAGCGCCATCCTCTGAGTCGGGTTCAAATCTCCCGCCCATCCTTCGGAAGCATCAATACGGGCCAAACGGTTGATTAGCGTGCGTATGCAGTGGTTTGTGTTCATAACACTTTTAGTAGCGAGTCGAAATTATAGTTGCAATGCATTTCTCACTATAGTAGCGACTCGATATTATTTGATTGGAGACACTCATGAAACTCTCAACGCTCACTTCTACTTTGGCGCTGGTCATCGGAAGCACGGTTCTTGCTGATGGGAACCATGCCATCCTTCAAGATGGCGCCATCATATCTTCGCCGGACGCCAGTAAAGTCGCGGACTTTGACATTCTGGCAGCGCATGCGCATCGCAATGGAAACACGGTCACTTTTCACATGACAACGAATGGGACGGCTGGCGCCTCGGTTCCGGTGGCAACCGGAGAGGTCGGTGGATCAGACGTCTGGTCATATGTCTGGCCTACTTCTTTGGACCCTTCGGCCGTTGGGTTCGAAGGCGGCACAGGCATCCTTGCAATGGCCGCAACCAGTCATCCAGATTTTGATGACACACCGCTTTTTGACGAGAACGGCGACGGAGATCCGGCGAATGACGGTATCGAATGGCACAGCCACTGGGTTGTGTTGACCCCGACCGAAGCGTGCGGGCCCGACGCGCTTGCCGTACGGGACATCCCCGAAGGTTCCACGCCGAAGCTACCTGCAACATGGCCTGGGTTCCCGATCTTTCTGGACAGCCCAGGGTTTACACCGCTGTTTGATGGGCCCGAAATTGTGGTGAACGCAGGCTTTGCCAGCGACGTAGAACTGGATGGTGTCGCTTACGATGGTGTCACTTCTGCATTGCGAGTGAACGCTAACATCCATGCGCCCTTGCTGTGCGTCACAGATGTCTTCGACGTCGCATCCGGCGACCTGAGCCTGCCGGGGAAGCTTCACTGACATTCGACCACGCAGCCGCCGAACCCAAGGCGGCTGCGTGTTATTGAGGGCAATGAAAATGCAAACACCAGAACTAGACGTTTCGGAATGGTTTAACACAGACACACCCCTAACCTTAGGCGGTCTAAGGGGACGGGTTGTTGTTATTGAGGCATTTCAAATGTTGTGCCCGGGATGCGTCCTGCATGGTATTCCCTTGGCGCAATCGATTCAGAAGACGTTTCCTGAAGAAAAGGTAGCCGTGATTGGCTTGCACACTGTGTTCGAGCATCACGACGCCATGACACCGGTGTCTCTGAAAGCCTTCCTGCATGAATATCGCATCACCTTCCCTGTCGGCGTGGACAGGCAGGGGGTGGGGCAATTGCCAAACACGATGTCCCGCTTTGGCATGCGCGGTACACCAAGCCTTGTCTTGTTGGATCAGTCGGGACGGATCGTTGTGCATCACCTTGGACAGGTCTCAGAACTGCAGTTGGGGTCTGAGATTGGCAGTCTTCTGACACGACGGGCCGCATCGGTCACAAGCAATCCCGCCACCGTCAATCAAAACGAAGGCGCATCAGGTAGCTGCAATGTGTGAGCCGGCCAATGCGCCCGCGTATGGAAACCGTTTTTCCCCAAGGTCATCGCCAAAAGGCAGTTTAGCCACACGCAGCGACGGAATACCCGATCACACCAAACGGTGCCCGCCGTCGACTACCCCGCAGTATCAGGGAAGCCCCCGAAGATCGGGGGCTTGCCAATTGTCTTTACGCGGGGAACCCACTTTCATCGGTCAAACCAAGAGCCCTTGCTACACCGGCACCATATGCAGGATCTGCCTTGAAACAGTTCGATATGTGGCGGATCTGAATTTCTCTTTGTGCAGCCCAGATTGCGCGGGCAGTGTTTTCGAACAGTACTTCTTGCTGCTCTGGCGTCATCAGGAGGAACAACTCACCGGGCTGCGAGAAGTAGTCATCATCCTCGCGGTGGTTCCAATGATCCGCAGCACCTTCGATGGACAAAGGTGGTTCAGAGAAATCCGGTTGCTCGGACCATTCGCCATGCATGTTGGGCTCATAACCAATCCGAGATCCGGCATTGCCGTCGACCCTCATCGCGCCATCACGATGGTAGGAATGATACGGGCAACGAGGCGCATTCACAGGGATCTGGGAATGGTTGACACCCAACCGATACCGCTGAGTGTCACCATAAGAAAACAGACGTCCTTGCAACATCTTGTCCGGCGAAAAGCTGATACCAGGCACGATTGTAGAGGGGGCGAAGGCTGCTTGTTCAACCTCGGCAAAGTAGTTCTCGGGATTCCGGTTCAATTCCAGCTCGCCAACCTCAATCAACGGATAATCCCCATGTGGCCAAACCTTGGTCAGATCAAACGGGTTGAGGTGATATGTACCCGCATCCTTCTCTGGCATGACTTGGACATAAAGCATCCATTTAGGAAAATCGCCGTTTTCAATTGCGTCAAAAAGATCACGCTGGTGGCTTTCACGGTCACCGGAGATGATCTGTGCTGCTTCCTCGTCGGTGAGGTTTTTTATCCCCTGTTGCGTTTTGAAATGGAATTTGACCCAGAACCGCTCGTTGTCCGAGTTGATAAAATTGAACGTGTGGCTGCCAAAGCCGTGCATGTGTCTGTAGGTGGCCGGAATCCCCCGATCAGACATAACAATCGTCACCTGAAGCAAGGCTTCGGGAAGGCTGGTCCAGAAATCCCAATTGTTATCCGCACTGCGCATGTTCGTCCGCGGATCGCGTTTGACGGCATGGTTGAGATCGGGAAACTTCAGCGGATCGCGAAGGAAGAACACAGGGGTGTTGTTGCCCACAAGATCCCAGTTGCCCTCTTCCGTATAAAACTTGATAGCGAAGCCGCGGATATCCCGTTCTGCATCCGCTGCGCCGCGTTCCCCTGCAACGGTCGAGAACCGCAGGAAGAGATCCGTCTTCTTGCCAACATCAGAGAACATTTTGGCACGCGTATACTGGGTGATGTCATGGGTCACTTTGAATGTGCCGTAAGCGCCGGATCCTTTGGCATGCATCCGACGTTCGGGGATCACCTCGCGATCAAAGTGGGCCATCTTCTCGAGAAACCAAACATCTTGAAGCAGCGCTGGTCCACGCGGCCCCGCCGTCAGTGTGTGTTGGTTGTCAGGCACTGGCGCGCCAAATGCGGTGGTCAGCTTCGATTTGCTCGTCATGTCAATCTCCTGTGTTGGTATGAAAAGGACAAAACCGAAATCCGCCAAGTTACTCCAACTTATATAAATTATCCGATCGATAATCAGAGGTGATGCATGGTTAGAAGAACCTCAGTCGCCGGCCTTTCACTCAGAGATCTTGAGTACATTCAAAGCATTGCCGAAGAAGGTCATTTTGGCCGGGCGGCTGATATCTGTGGGGTTTCACAACCTGCAATCAGCCAACAGGTATCCAAGCTGGAGGCGCGTCTTGGCTTTTCGATATTCGAACGCCACGGACGGCATATTTCGTTGACGCAAAATGGCCAGATAGTTCTGCAAAAAGCAGAAATCCTTCTGACAGAGGCCCGTGAACTGCTGGAATTGTCGCTGAGCCTAAGTGACAATCTGGAGGGAGAGTTGAAATTTGGGGTACTTCCAACACTTGGGCCTTACTTGCTGCCGCTTATCCTCAAGTCTCTCAAAAATGCGTACCCCAATCTCCAGTTGTCATTGTTCGAAGAACCCACTCACGTTCTTGAAGAGATGCTCGTCAGGAGGACGCTGGACGCTGCACTGATTGCGACAGCCCTGAAACAGCTTGTACTGAGAGCGCTTCCGTTGTTTCACGAACCATTTGTTTTTGCCTGCCCCAAGGATCTGAACTTCAGACCCAATGAGAAAGTTCGCTGGTCCAAGGTTCTGTCCTCTCAGCTCGTTCTGCTTTCTCAAGAGCACTGCCTAAGGGATCAGACCGTAGCATTTTGCGACCGGATTGACCGACCTAGACAGAGGGTGGCGAGCAGCCTTGAAATGCTCCGGCAAATGGTCGCACTCGGAGAGGGTTGTGCGCTGTTTCCGGCATTGTCTGTGAGTGGCCCTGATCGTTTCGGCGGCTTGGCAACGACACATCCCATTGCTGATGGGATCTTTGGCCGTTCTATCAGACTGGCATGGCGCGACAGCGACCCGCGCGCAGGGTCGTTTGAACACTTCGGGACTTTCATTCAGACGCTTATGGCCGCTCCGGATATGACGCGATATTTGAACGGAAATGCCTAGAGCGAGACCAGCCAAGGTTGGGATAGGCTTTGCTGATGACGTGGGTGCCTCCTCCTGACGACATCGCAATGTGCTAATGTGATGTTTGTTTAAGCCATCAACAAAGCCACCCAAAGATCAAATTCGGCTGATGCCCTACATTGAGCCGCCTTCTGACGTCGAACGTTCATCACATTTCTAGTCCAACTGTGACGGTTGGGTCTGGTTCATTCAATTCTGACCCAAACATCAAGCATTTCTAACCCAGAACGAACAACGACACCTCATCGACGCTGCGATAAATGTCTCAAATGAGCCCATCCTGTCCCTTGCGCTTTCTCACAGCCAACTTGCAGTGGGAGAAATAGTCATTCATGCGGCGAGCAGCTATACTGGCACTGGTTTTTCATAAGCACCCGGACTTTCCTGCCTTTCGGTTGGAAGGCAAAAAGTGTGCTCGACCACGGTTTTCCGTTGGAGCTCTTAAGGTGAAAATTCTGTGATCTAATAACCCAATAATTGGGTGAGTTTTTTCCGATCAACTTTGGACCTGTGCCGTTTGTCCATAGGCATTTTTTTCACATGGGTCACATTGGCAACACCGAATTCCTGCGCCAGGCTATTCCAGTTTGAAAGCTGATCCGCGTCGCCTTCAATGCATAAAATCGGACGCCCATCGAAGCTCATGAGCGCGCTGTTCGTCACGCTCGGCCATTGCCGGGCAGCTACTTCGATCGCAAAAGGAAAGGTTTGACCAGCCGGGGTTGTCACATCGCTCCCCAGTCTGCCCCACAGCCACAATCGCCCCTGATCATCTAACCGACCCGCGTCACCGGTTCGATGCCAAATCGTAATACCGTCTTTGATTTTGTTTTCCTTGGAGTGTGCGAGATCAAGATAGCCATCATTTACATGATCGCCCGCCACCTGAACTTCATCGTCCTGAATTCGGAGTTTGATTTTCGAAACCGGATGCCCAACAAGAAGCCCCTTGCCCGCCGCCATTTCAAGTTGATCAACTTCGGTGATTTCCCGCGCATCAAGATGCGCAATCGGTTCAGCTTCGGTTGACCCATAGACACAGACCACGTCCAGACCGGAATTGGCGAGAAGCCTTTCAATCAGGTCAGGGAATACCGGACCGCCGCCGGTGAAGACTGTGTGCAGCCGGCCCGTATCTTTACGCTGTGCAAGTTTTTCGCACAACGACGGAGGGATCAAAAGACGGGTCACTTTCTGCTTCGATATCCAGCCCGCAAACTGTTCGGAGGATAGTCGATCCAGATTGCTCATTCTCCAATTCGGCAGAACTGTCGTGCGCCCAGCCGCCAGGTTGATCAGGGTAAACACCGGAAACGCTACCAGATCCCGTTCAACTGCATCACTGTCCAGAAGCGGCGCAATGGCATCATGTTGTGCCATCAGAAACGCGTGGCTGCGGGGGATGGCCTTGGCCTGACCTGTAGTGCCGGATGTAAAGGAAATGAGCGCCGTGTCACCGTCTTGAACGGGCGCGACGCTCAGATCACCCCGGGCGGTACCTGGTAGCAAAAGGCGCAGCCTGAAGAGTTCCGGCACAACAAACCTGAGCAACGCAAAATAACCCGACGCGCAAAAAGCCTTGGGTCGGGTCGTTCTCGCTGCATGACGCAGCCCCGCGAGTCCCATCGTGGGTTCAGGCAAAACCACCGTTGCGCCCAACGACCACAAGGCCGCAAGACTAGCGTAGAGATTAGCGTTGACCGGCATCGCCAGAAGAACGCGGTCGCCGCGCCCAATCCCCTTACGTCTCCACTTCCTAGCCATTTGCTGCGCGCGTATCTGCACATCACGAAAGGTGACCTCGCGACCGCTGCCTTCAACAATGGCCGTCCGGTCCGGGTGTCTATCAACCGCTACGGCAAATTGATCCAACAAGTTAGTCATCCAGGCGCAGTCCCAACAGGTTGTACCGTCGAAATACCGTGGCCCCTTCAACAACACTGCGATCCGCGGATTGGTTGTCATCATGGATCAGCGCGTGGATAGCGGAATCAAAGCCTAGCTTCAGAGCAGACTTGTGGAAATGACTGGCCAAATGGCGACCCGCACCACGCTCAAGGCTTGCATAAGTTTTCAGGATCGCGGCTGTTGGGTTTGGGCCTTCAGCATAGTTCGGAATACCAAACAGAAAGCCCGCTAATGAGCTGTCGGGACGGCGGGCAAAAAAGATAAGCTCGCGCTTCAACATCGGAACGACAGGCATATACATTGCAAGAAAATCGCGCTCAGAAATAGGTTTATAAAAAGCGTTTCGGGAAAAAGCCTCGACAGATAGTTGATACACCTGCCGGAACAACTCCTCAGGGTTGGTTCCGTCCCAGGGTTCTACGTCGAACCCATCAACTGCAGCTAGAGACGAATTGGCCGTTTGCGCCAATGATACTCGCGCCGAGAAATACTTACTGATGGCGGCAAATCCTGCCGCCCTAAACACATCGGGCTCATGTGATTTGTGCGTCGGCTCCATTAAAAAGGGTGCTGATCCATCACTGTCCGATACAAACCGATAACTGTGCCATGTATCACCGGACATAGGTCCAATTATCCGATCAACCCCGGCGTACCGGACCCGTCCAATAGCCGTTTGCAGTACCTCCAGACCGGCCTCTGGGGTCTCGCACGAGAAGTCGCCTATTGTTGCAGCTGGGGCACCATCCCAATCAGGGCCCTGCAGATAAACAGATAGTTTGGCGCCTTTGGTCTGAATGTTTTCTTTCGTCATGATACAACTCCAGCAACAATCCCGCCGTCAATAGACCCTGCTATGGACCAGAAGTAATAGGCAAGCGGAGGTAACAGCGCCAAAAGCGTGAGCCTCGAAACGCGGTTCTTTTGGAGCAAATGCGGAAGCACCAAGGGCACAATCGCCATAAATGCGAGTGATACAAGTGAGAGCGCGGTCAATGGCTCGGCCCAGTTTGACTGGTCAGAATTCAGGGAAACCGCCCAGGTACGGATTAGAAACAGGACAGCGGCAGCAAGCGGTATCGCAATAGGAATGGCACGCAGCGCCACAGCTGTGAGCCCCATGGCCAACCCCATTGCACTCAGTCCAAAAAAGGATATTGCATCCCATCCCGTTGCATTTCCCGCTGCAAGCCAGCCGAACCCTATTAGCCCCAAGGCGGCTACGATATCCAAATCGGGGAACTTACTGTCGCAAGGAGAAGCAGTACGCGCCCAGCCGTGTGCCGCGAGAACCATGATCGGCAGTACTGTGTTCTGCAGTTTCGCGGTCGCTAGCAGCAGAAAAACCGCAACAACATACACACGGGTCGTATGTTTGGTCAGGCCCAGCTTGGTTCCCACCACCCCAAAACTGGCAAGTGCGGCAAAGAACAAAATGGCCAGCAACGCCAGCTCTGCCAAGGAGCTGAAGTAGTGAACTTTCAAAAAAATCAGCAAGCCAAGCGGCAGGAACAAATTGTCAAACCCCCGCCAGCTTTGTGCCTCGACCAATGTGCCAAAGGCCGCAACCATAAGGCACAGCATCATGATGTTGGACGGTGGGAGTTTCGACGAAAACAAGAAGCAGATGATCGCAACCAATAGAGTTACGACAAAAAACACCACTGACCCTTCTAGGCTTTTTTCGCCATCTTCGACCACATAGCGTTTGGTCCCGTACGTGGTCCCGGCAAGCGCGGCTGCGGCATCAGCCAGTGTTAAAACGGCGATCGGAAGCACGTAATACAGGGTGTTTTCCCCGGCCAGCAACAAGCAAAGCCCAACGGATAGCGCCAACAGGAAATCGCCGTATGACGTGCGCTCGACGCTGTGTAGGGTTGCGCCCAGACCTTGTGAGAACCGGGGCAGGCGCAAGATCAGCATGACGATCAGCGTTACCCCGATTAGCATGTATATTGGCCAGCGTTCCGGAAAAATCCACGGCAGAACCAGTGTAAAGAGTCCGGTTCCAACATGCATCAGTTTACGTTGCACTTCTGCGCTCAAGCCGACCTTTTGCGCCAGCCATCGGACAACGGCCATCAATCCCAACAGGACCGCAACAGACGCCAAGGCCAGTAAAATCTGGGCCTGGATGCTCACGAAAGCACCTCTTCCACGACGAAATCCGAGTAGAAAAACGCCATGTCGCGTGACTTCAGTCGATCCTCAGTCGTGCGATGTGTTTCAACTTCGCTCCTGTATCGCGCAGGCACGCGGCGCGGTGCCATCATGTTCCAATACACGAGACGTGCCTTGGGCGCGGCAGCTGACAGGATCGAGCCATAGACTTGCTCAAATACATCGGGCGACATGTATTCGAAAATGTCAGACAGGTTGAACCCGTCGGCTTTTTCACCGGTCGAGACAAAAGCCTCTAATGATCCCGGACGGATATCGAGACGATCCAGGCGGGTGCGGATCGTATCAAAATGCTCGGGCCGCCATGCCATCGGCAACGCGTCTCCATGCGTGCCTTTCAGAATCCAGTGCAAATAGGGATTCTGTGACGGGTCGGTATCAACGCCCGCGTGGCGAATGCGACGAGCCACATGCTGGGCGGGGCTGCCCTCTACGTGATCGAAAAACGCCTTATCGCGGCCCATGCGCCCCATCACAAAGCGGGAAAAGAACACATTCAACAACAGCCGCCATCTGAAGGTGTCAAAGCGCGTATCGAAAAAAACCTCGCGCGCCTCAGGTGACCGGGGCGTAAAAACGTCATCAATCGTACGTCGTGAATGCACAAACGGCAAAAGCCGGGTGCGGAAGATGCGAAAATACCGCTCGAACTTGCCAACCCCGCCTGCCCCGTAACGTTCCACGTCAGGGACAAAACCACTCCAGAAGGTTCGGGTTTCAGGGTCGGTATCCTGCAAAGCTCGCTCCAGCAGGGCTGCTCTCCTCTTGCTGGGCTGCGATCCCGTCAGCTCCAGAAACTCGGGATGTGTCAGGGTCTGGAAAGCGCCAATTCGTAGCTTTAGGCAGGCGATTTGTGCTGGCGACAAATCGACAACCACAACTTTCGCTGGATCGAGTATCAACATAGCCAGCGCATTATCCCCGGCCGAGCAGATGGATACCAGCGTCCCCCCCGCACAATCGCCCAGCGCGCCGGTCAAAACGTCTGCATCTTCCCACAGCTGTGCATAGCGGATGTGATCAAAATCAGCCTTGCCTTCGATTTCACTATGCCCCATCGCACCGTTCCACCTTGCCACTTGCCCCGTCGACCGACAGGGTTTCGCCATCCTTGATCCAATGAGTGGCCCCTTTCAGACCGACCACACATGGGATTCCCAACTCTCGCGCCACTATTGCGGAATGCGACAAAAGTGACCCCCGTTCCACAACAATGGCCGAGGCGTTCGAAAATACTGCGATCCAGCCCGGATCGGTGTGACGCGCCACGAGGATGTCACCAGGTTGCAGCGCCTCAGTCCGCGGGTCACGGATCACACGGGCCTTTGCGATAACTTGTCCAGCTGAACAGCCGGTACCGGATTTTATCCGCTCCGGATCACTGTCTACCTCTTCTATTTCCGCCCAAATCGGAGCAATGGCGGGACCTCGAATTTCTATACGTTCTGGCGGATCCGGACGCTGGGACGCAGCGGATTCTTCGCGCTGACGCTGCGCGACTATGGTTTTCAGATCAGGCGATAGGCTGAACCCTTCGACGGCTCCCAAGACTTCATACGTCGTCAGATGAAATACGTCGCGGGGTTCCGCAAGCAGCCCCCTTGCCGAAAACTCTCGACCAATTCCCAGAAAAACACGTCTGGCATGGCCAAAAATACGGGTGCGTTCAAAGCGCAGGTTTTCACGGTCACGTACGCGGCCCTTGGCCCAGCCTACGAACCATTTGGATAGGTAGCGTTTCAGCGGATTGCCGGGAAACAGGGTTTTCCAATCCGGCTCGGTGCCGATGTGTCGCTTACCCTCGGGACGGGCGGCACTGGCTGCGACGGCCATCAACAGGCTGGTGGGATCATCGCGCAGCGGAATGCTCTCCAGCTTCAACTCCTCAGTGCATCGATCCCCGAATTTATCGAGATAAGATCTAACCTCGGCTTCGATCTCAGGGTAAGGAGCAAGGGTTTCCAACCGGCATTCCGCGCCTAGCTGATCAGCAATCCCGACCTCGCGGACCAAGCCGGCCATGCGGGCAATACGCTGCGCCGGTTCGGCTGAGACGATATCACCCTGACCAATCATGACGTCGTTATGCAGCAACAGCCCGTCTTCACCCAACCACTTGAGCAGCAAGTTGCGCGATGCCCCAAACGCGATCATGCAAAGGAAATCATTGATAAGCGGCGCATCCCAGCGATCTAGAAGAGTGCTTTCGATCTGACGATACTCGGCGGCCAGTTCGGTCGCATTCGCAGCTTCTATGTCCAGACCACGGTCCAGAACATCGTTCAGCCTGACATAGAATTTACGCCGCGTGCGCGGCAAACGCACGGCCTGCCAGATCAGACTGCCCGCTACCGTCGCTAGTTTGGCGTATTCCAGTATCTTGCGCACACCTCTGGCAGGAGCAGGTCCAATGCCATCTGTAATCTCGCGGGGCATGGGTTCGGACACACCCATCATCGTTTCCATGTAATCGCGATTCAGCGAGAACCCCGGCAGCAACGCCAGCGCCCGATACCAGTTGACCAGATTGTAGTAGACACGCCCATCAATACGCCCAAGAAAATTGTCGAATATGGCTGAGTTCTGCGCGACGGTTTTATTCGAAACGCCCAGAAGCCGCACAAAAGCGCGATAAACCCGTGAGTAGACGTGCAGTGCAAAAGAATAGGTCAGTGGACTGACCATGCCCGGATAGCTTTCGACGATGTTCGAATTGTCAAAAATGGTAAGTACATCATCCGGCACCGCCACTGGTCGCAGCTCGGTCGTAATCGGCCGAGCCTGAAGAATGTGCAGCCCATCCGCATCGAACGCCCATTCGATGTCTTGCGGGACGCCAAAAGCCTCTTCCGCTTTGCGCGCCAGCATCGCAACCTGCAGTACCTGATCCGGTGTCAAAACCTGAGGCGTGGTTTGTGCGCACTCGGGCTGTTTGGCTTGATCAATAATCCAATCCTCACCATCGACTTCACCTGCTACCAGCGCATCGCCTAAACCTTTGATGGCAGACACGACAACGGTGTTTCGCTGCCCTGTCACTGGATCGGCCGAAAAAGCAACACCCGCGGTCGTCGCCTCAATCATGCGCTGTACGATTATCGCGGGCGCTTCTGCCTCGCCCCCGGATTTGACCGAGCGATAAGTGGCGATTGTATCCGCAAACCCCGATTGCCAAACCTGTTTTGCCGCCTGTATGACCTTGCTACCGGTGACATTCAAAACCGTATCAAACTGACCTGCATGGCTGTGTTCTACACCATCTTCGGCCCGACCGGAACTACGCACTGCATAATACCCCGGACCCAACGCATCCAGTGCAGCGCCAAGCGCCTTACTCAACCCACGTGCTGCGACAGGCCCTGTCTTACCTGCACGGAATGCGGCATCGGTTATAACAAAAAACGCAGGTGGATTGAATCCGCGACGAGCGAGGTTTGATAGCGCAGCGGCTTTTCCTCCGACCACTGTAGGGTCAGTCGCTTCGGATTGATTGATGATAAGGGTCATCTAAAGCCTCCAATCAGGAACGGCAAAAAGCCCGCAGTGGCATAGCAGAAAAACACCCATAGTCCCGCGATTGCGTCCATCTTGTCCTGCGCCTTGGGTGTTGGAGCCTTCACATAGCTGCGTGCCGCAAGACCACAAGGCACGAACGCAGCGGCCCCGACCAATACGGTTAACCACCCAGCTCCAGACGCAAACCCCGTGCCAACCAGAAACACGAATGACAGCACAACGCAGCACAGCCAAATGATAGCGGCGCGGCGATACCCCCAAAGACCGGAATAGGTGTCCACCCCGTCAATTTCGTTTTCGGGCGACCATAGCTTGCGACCGATCTCAAGAACGCAGCCATTCACGAAAGACAACGCCAGAAATAACCACAGCTTTGATGCGGCCCCTCCGGCCGGAAGCCATTCGATGCTGGTCAGCAGCAAGTCAATCAGCGGCATGATCGCCATATGACTGACGAGATAAAGAACTGGGCGCGCCTTTAACCAGGTTGGCACCCCGAACTCGGCCGTCATTGCCGCCAGCCATACCCAAACCAAAAAAAGGCACCACAGAACCGGGAGGTACCAAAACCATGCAGCGGCGGCGGCCATGGGTAGAGTCAGCAAGCCAAGGACAAGCACCTCAGCCGGGGACACCAGCCCTCGGGGTATCGGTCGCTCGGGCCGGTAGCGGCGGTCGTCCTCGGCATCCTTGAATTCGTCGCAAACGCGCATCTGGAAAAACAGCGCCATCGCCAGTACGAACCCCACCACAAAGGCAGACCACTCGGGCAATGGTCGATCAGCAAGCCGGGCCGATACACAGATACTTGCTGCTGAAAACACCAGCAAAAGCGGAACAGTTTTCTTCAGTGGGAAGCGTTCGGATTGATATATCCACAGTCGAGCCAGCAAAGTCATCTTTGGCGGGCCAAACTTTCATGGGCTCGCGTGAAATGCCCCGCAGCGATTGCAGCGACAATCGATATTTCTCCGCACAGGCATATGGCGGCAGCCACTTCGGCCAGCGCCGTGCCGTGGCCGGCGCCTTTCAATCCCAGAATGTTCAGTGCCGCAGTCTGGCTGGGCAAACCGGTACCACCGCCCACGGAGCCGACAAGGATGTTCGGGAGCGTCACCGAGCAGAAAAGATCATCCCCTCTGGGCTCCATCCGCGTCACCCCCATCGCGCTTTCAGCGACACAGGCCGCGTCCTGCCCAGTTGCTATGTAAAAGGCCGCAAGCCCATTGGCATAATGGGCCTGAGCTCCAAGCTGACCCGACAGATGTGACCCAAGATTGGCGACCCGACCATAAGCCAGCATGGCATCCACGGTGGTGCCAAGCGTCTTTTCCACGACGTCCGCAGGCAAGGTTACCGACGCGCTAACCTTTCGGCCACGACCCGTTACCAATCCAAGCGCCGAGGCTTTTTTGTCGCCTGAAAAATTTCCCTCAATATACCAGTTCTCAATTGGAACTGGACAGTCTTTGGTGATGGTGCAGCACAGCGCATCCGTTGCAATGGTTACCATGTTCTGACCGGCCGCATCACCTGTGGTGTAGCGGCAAATCAGAAAGACGATATTTGTGTCTATGAAAGGCTCCAGCGAGACAAGTTTACCATGCCCGGTTGTGGCATCAGCCGCCGCCTGGAGTTCATCGACATTGCTGACCACCCAATCCACGAACTGACCGGCCTGCAAAAGGCTTTCGAACACAAAGGCCGGCGTGCGCAAAACACCTTCATACAAAACAGCCGTGCTGACCCCACCAGACCGACCAGCTGCAAAGGCCCCCCGCGCATAAGAGGCAACAAGCGCGGCCTCAGTCGTCGCCAGCGGCACATAAAAATCCCCGTTGGCGTTCATACCGTTCAAGCGCAAAGGCCCAACGATGCCAACTGGCACTTTCACAGTTCCAATGAAGTTTTCAATATTGGCGCTGTAGGTTTCAGATGCCTCGACTGTTGCAGGATCCGCAATCAATGCCTGATCTGCGCCGCTTGCCTTGGGCTTTAGATGATCCCAGAACCGCGCAACAGTCTTACGGTCAGCCTTGCGAGAGGAGCGTAAAGGCGAAAACACTTCGTCGCTTGGGGCCATCTGCTGTGGCGTGCGTTCAACATCATATCGCATTTTGATGCGCCGCAGCATCTCTCGCACATGAAATGGAATGATCAAATGGCAGCTCCAATATACGCTGTGCAAACGGCTGCAGATTGAATTCTGCACCGGCTGCACCCTAACAAGAAAGTATGCGATTTCCAGCGAATACATCCAGTTGGAGATTGTGAGTGATCCTACCTTTTTGAGTTGCTCGGCCCCAGACACAGGCCCGGCATTTGCTTATCGGTCTTTGGAGACGGGGATATTGACAGGTTGTGTCACGCTCATGATCACGCCCTCACTAGACAGGATGTCTGGTTGACGCGGGCGTCGCGATACCCTTGACCGTGGGCTTCGACGCCGCTCGCCAATAGCCGTAGCCCATGATCCCGGCACCGGCGAATGCGTTGCCCAAGGTGACATACGTCAAATTGTGGGCGGCTCCAGCCAGAGTGATGCTGTCGGGATGATCTGAGAGCAGCGCCAGTGAAAACACAGTCATGTTCGCAACACTGTGTTCAAACCCGGCGGCGATAAATGCATACAGGCACCAGAAGATGACGATGCATTTGGTAACATCGTCTTTTGCGCGCGCCGAACACCACAAGGCGAGACAAACCAGCCAATTGCACAGGATCGCTTTGGCGAACAGCTCCAACTCGGTGCCGTGCATCTTCTTGGCGGCTACCTTGTAAAGCAAAGCGTCTTCTCCTGCTCCCAGGATAAGCCCGCCACCGCCTACGACGAACAGCAATGCCAACAATATGGCCCCTAACAGATTTCCTACCCAACTGACAAACCAGCACCGCAGCACATCCGACCACGCAGTGCTTTTGGCCAGCAATCCGTGCGTCATGTACATGGTGTGACCGGTGAACAGCTCGGCCCCTGCAAAGACCACAAGGGTCAAGGCGATACCGAAGCTAGCCCCCATGACGATGGGACGGATGGATGGATCCGCGCCCTGTCCGACAGAAAAGATCAGCAAGATGCCCGCCCCAACAAACGCACCTGCCTTTACTGCGAGGATCAGAAAGGCGATTGGATCTACTCGCAGGTTGACGCTTTTCTTTTGCGCCAGTTCTGCAAACCCAATGACTGTGTCAGCATAGGTCATTTCGTATTACACTCCACAGCTTGCGCAGCTGGTCGCGTTCGACCTTTGGCCGTTTGGAATTCCAAACAGGATCGGGATAGCCCAGAGACAGGCCAAGCCAGCAGCGAGGTAGAGAAAGGCCATGCCCAGATCCTTCTGAGCCGAGACCAGGTAGGAGTTGCAGATCCTGACAGGTGCATGCGTGTACAGAAATCCCAACACGCCCAGCATCGACAGCGCGTTCGCCTTCAAAAACCCCTTCAGGACCGGACCCAGCCGTGGCCAGGACACCCTTAGAGGAACGCCCAACATCAGTGGCAAGCTTAGGTATTTGACCGTTTCACCTGTTGGAGTCAGCGCCCAATCAACGTTTCTTGGCAACATCCAGAACAGAAAGACAGTCAAAGCCACAAGCAGCAATGGAACCGCCCATTCTTGCCGAACCTGCCTGTTCCAGGCCAACAAAACCCCGGCCAAAACCAGCAATGGCATCTGCACCAAGACATGCTGGATCGGGCTTTCAATGACCGCATAACGAAGTGCGACAGCTTCGGCCGCCGCGAGGAAGGCAAGACCAAGCAACTTCATGAGTTGCGCTCCTCCAAATGGTTTAGAACAGCGTCGATCGCATCGGTATCAAACACCGCCGAAAATCTGCCGTCGCTGTCAATCACATGGATCGCGGCATTGTGCTGAAACCCGCCCCACTCATCCGGGATGACGGTCACGTCAAACAGCTTCAACAATGCCGGTAAATCTTCTGACTTCGGCCGCGCGACGGTCCACATTTTGCCGTCCGCTTCATGAACCTCTCCGTAAGTCGCCATTTGCTCTGGTGTATCCCGCTCAGGATCGAAGCTGACCGAGATCATCCGGACGGGCACTTCACGCAGCTCCAGTTGATCCCGGATCTCGGCAAAATCCGCTGCAGCAATCTGACAGATGTCGCCACAGACAGTGTAGATGAACTCGACCAGAACCACCTCTTTCCCTTGCGGTGACAGAGGCAGCAACTGACCTGACATATCTTCCAGTTGCAGGGCTGGAACTGGACGTGGAGCGCGTTCCACATCCAGTCTCCGCGCGGCTTCGCTAGTGAATGCCTGCCCTCCGTCTGTGGCATGCCTGAGCATTCCCAGGCCCATGATTGCGACCAGAACCGATGGAAGAGCGCGCGCCATCATCAGCCGTTACTCCGCCCAAGACGCAACACAAAGCGCAAAACAAAAGCCAATGTTGCCAACACGATCAGCACGCTGAACAAAGTGCCTATACGGTCGTGCATCAGCCATTCTTCATAGTGCACTGCCCAACGGCGGGGAATCGAAGCCGCGCCAGAGAACAGAAACACTGTCACAAACCCAGCAGCACCCACGAGGTAGGTCACAAAGGCGACACGGTCCAACCCGCTCATCTGGGCGATCGTTTTGCCACGGACCAGCCAGGCCATGAAACCAAAAGCCATCGCCACCTCGCCCAGCAGCAGGTAGGTGTGAAAATGCCCCGGGACCCACATAGTGTTGTGCATCACCTTGTTCACGCTGATCATTCCGTCGATCGACGCGGGGATTGAGCCAACCGCCCAGCCTGCAACGGACAGAACCAGCAGCGAGGACGTCAGATCCCAGGTCATTTTTGAGCCGCGCACGTAGAGGAATGTGGAAAACGCCGTGACCGCAATGAGGGGAATGCCGCTGAAGTACGAGACCAATTGCCCGACCACCAGCATCCAGGGTGGCATGACCACATCCTGAAGCAGATGGTGCCAGTATACAGCCATCACGAAGATCAGTACCGCATTCCAGGCTATCGCAAACAGACGGTTCGATTTCCAAGGCTTGCCGGTGTATTCCGGCAGGATTTCATAAACCGCAGTCACCGCCATATAGATCGAGGCATTGATGAAAACGTGGCCAAAGAAATAGATCAGGTTCTTGGCCAGCAGCGCATTAACTTCAAATCCCGGTACCAGCAGATGGACAAGGCTTGCCACCAAAACCGCTGCGCCCAGGATGATCCCGATCGAATTGAATATGGTCACCGCCGCCGCTGCAACGATGGTTGGTGGTGGAGGATTGTCGTCCTCTCGCCCGAGGATCAGATTCCAACCTAGCGCCCGGACAAGATTGCCATAGCGGGCATGGATCTGGCGGCCAAGCCCGAGGTAATATAGCAGAAAACCAACGCCAATTGAAACATAACCCAGCATAAACGTTGCAGCTGCACCCGCTTCCCACGCTCCGCCGGACATTGCCGGTAACGGAAACAGGAATGTCCATGCGCCTCCATATCCGCCAATAAAGATCGAGCCTAGGATCAGAACTAGACCCAACAGGAACAGGGCAAGGAAAGCCCAGAAAATTGCAGCTGTCAGGACAATGTGACGTCTGCAAAAATACCACATGATCGCGGCGCCAGACAGCGCCGCTGTACCGACCATTCCGGCACCATGGGCCGTCAGGAGCTGATAGAACAATGCCGGATCCACTTCGATCCATTGACCTTGCGCGGCGCGCATGATCAGGCCAAAGACCATCATCAAGGCAAAAACCACGCCTGAAAGGATCATCGTGAGCTTGACTGCTCCGGTTTGAGGTTCAGCGGCGATTGATTTCCCCGCAAAAGGTTCAGATGCAGTGCTCAATTATTCCTCCACCGCGACGACTTCGAATTCGTTGACCATGTCCTGATGTGCCACTCCGCAGAACTCCATGCACAGGATCTGGTAGGAGCCCGGATCATCGAACGTATACGTGACTTCGGTTGTGTAGCCCGGGATCACCTGGACCTGCGTCAGAAGGCGAAGATCTGAGGTGTAAATGCCCAATCCGTGGGTAACGTCTTCGGTCGTGGCGCTAAATTTTATGGGTAATCCAGCGGGGATCTCGACGGTGTCGATATCCCACCACCACTGCCCGCTGGTGATAGAGACGGTCAAGGCGTCGTCTGTGCTGGCTACGGCATGCGGCCACGGTCGCAATGTGCCAACCGCAACAATTACGCCGACAATCGTCATTGCCCAGATCAAGCCCGAACGTTTCGAGTTGGCCTTGGGTCCGGGTTCCGGCCCATCAGAAGCCCGCACGGCCAACCAGAAGACAAGTGACAGCACTGCCATCAGGATCAGCGAGATCAATAACACAACGGGCTGCATGAGCCATCTCCCATATTAGGTATTATAAATACCCATTATAAAGGCAAGAAAAAGATGTCAATAAAATAGGTATTTTCAAAGCCTATTTTTTATGGGAAGAATAACTATGCAAATTACCAAGTTCTCCGACTATGCCCTGCGCATCCTGATCCATCTTGCCACCCACGAAGAAGGGTTGATGTCGACGCGTGAGATCGCGGCTATGCAAAACTTGCCCTTTAATCACCTGGCCAAGATCTCGCAGTGGCTTACACACGAGGGCTATGTAGAATCCATGCGTGGGCGCAACGGTGGCATGCGTATGGCCCTACCTCCCAATGCGATATCGATTGGCGGCCTACTACGAAAATCCGAACGCGGCACACCTTTGGTGGAATGCATGAAGGAAGACGGCGGCTGTTGTGTAATGACGCCCGCTTGTGGATTGTTGCCAATTCTGAACGAAGCTCAGGAGGCGTTTTTTGCTGCCTTGGACACCAAGACTTTACAGGACGTATTGGAAGGAAACCGTGGCATGAAAAACCTGATCCGAGCGTTGGAAGTCAGTCATGCGCTGGCATCAAGCGATTAATACGCAAACTGTAGTCCTATAATAATTTGATTGTTACTTGGCCGCGCCAGGCACAGCCTTTTCAATCGCCTGCCCTTCCCATGCCTCGAAAGCCATGGAAAGGTGCCATGCCTTGAACCCGATGTAGCCGACCAGAAGGACCAGTATCATCAGATACATTGCCCTTCGGAACCGTGGATTTTCTTCAACTTGGTGCATCTTCTGCATTCCACAGTAGATACAACGTGAGCATTCGAATCTGGGCGTCGCTCAGACGTCCTTCCCACGCAGGCATTACACCTTGCCGACCGTGATAAATGCTATGGTAAATCTCATCCCGGTCGCCTCCATAGATCCAGCGTTCATCACCCAGATCGGGCGCGCCGATTTCATAGCCCCCGCGCCCGTCACCGCCATGACAGGCCGCGCAGTTTTCTTCGAAGATCAATCTACCGGCGCCAGCCGCCGTCGCATCATGCTGCTTTCCAGAGAGGGCCAAGACAAACTCTGTAACCTCTTCAACCTGCTGCTTTTCGATCATGCCGTCTGCGCCAAACGCCAGCATCTGTGCAATCCGTGTATCGTCATGCTGCGCATTGATCCCATAGCGTATGGTCGCCTCAACCTCTTCCGGTGCGCCTGACCACAGCCAATGTCCGTCTACCAGATCGGGAAAACCAGGCTGCCCTTTCAGATCATTCCGGTGACAAGCGGCACAATTGTCAGCGTAAAGCTTGGAAATCGACGCGCTATACCTTGCCTCCAGTGTTGGGTCTGCGGCCAGTTCTTCGAGATCCTGTGACGCAAAAGGCGCAAATGTCATTTCACGATCAGCATTCGCTTGCTGAAGTTCTGCAACAACCTCTGATCGGGATGAATACCCCAACAGCCCTTTTGCATAGTCGCGCGCACCTGGGAAGGATGGGTAGAACACCCAAAACAGTGCTGCGATGATGATACTGATCCACAAAGCCCATCGGGCCGCCCAGGGAACAGGTGTGTCCAACTCTTTGATACCGTCCCACTCGTGGCCGGTCAGATCAGTACCGGAAATCGGATCCTTTTCCTTTAGCGCCACGGCTGATCCTCCTGATGGTCCAGCGGAGATTGCGCAGCGTCATCGTAGACTTTTCGCCGTGAGGGCCAGTAGGTCCAGACAACTGCGGCAAGAAAGACGACCAGCAGGTAGATTGCACCCCAGGTCTTGGAGAAAACGAGAACCGTATCATGTGTCATCGTTGAACCTCCTCAAGGTTTAACGAATCCAGATCGGCCAATGTGCCAAGAACCTGCAGATAGGCCACAAGGGCATCCATTTCCGTCAACTCACTCGGGTGCCCGTCGTAATCCCTGACCTGAACGTTTTCACCGTAACTTTCTTGCAGTTCACCTTCATAATATTGCTCGGCATCTGCTTGCCATGCAGCATCCTTTTCCGCATTTTCGATCTGAGCATCTGTGTAAGGCACCCCGGCGCGGCTAAGGGCTCTTAAAGAGGCAGGCAGGTGGCCTGTTTCCAGCCGCGCGTCAGACAAAAACGCATAACCAGGCATGATCGAGCCTTCCACCAGCTCTCGCGGCGCTTCCAGATGCGCCACATGCCATGCGTCAGAGTATTTACCGCCAACTCGCGCCAAGTCCGGCCCTGTACGTTTCGAGCCCCATTGGAAAGGGTGGTCATACATGCTTTCGGCGGCCAGGCTGTAGTGCCCATATCGTTCGATGTCCGACCGTAGGGTGCGGATCATTTGACTGTGGCAGGCATAGCAGCCCTCGCGCACATAAATATCGCGCCCGGCTAGTTCCAGCGGAGTGTAGGGCCGCATGCCGTCGACTTCTTCCACCGTGTTTTCGATGGTGAACAAAGGGGCGATTTCAACAATGCCACCGATTGATGCAACCAGCAGGATGGCCATCGCAAAGCCAAGTGAATGGCGTTCAAGCTTTTGGTGTTGTGTACTCATGGGCTGCTACTCCGCCGGCTGGACCAAAGGTCCGGATTGCCTGGTCTCGGCTTGCCGCGGCCCACTGACCGTCATGTAGATGTTGTATGCACCGATGCACGCTCCGATCAGATACAGCAGCCCCCCGATCGCACGGGCGACATAGTAAGGATGCATTGCGATCACACTGTCGAGGAAGGAATAAAGAAACGCACCATCCGCATCATAGGTCTGCCACATCAGCGATTGTGTGATGCCACTGTTCCACATTGCGCCGACGTAAATCAGCGTCCCGCTCAGGGCGAGCCAGAAGTGCCATGCCTCCAGCCGCAATGAATACACGCCATCTCGTTTCCAAATCCAGGGCACCATTTTATACATGGCACCAAAGGTGATGAAGGCGACCCAGCCCAACGCGCCGGCATGTACGTGGCCGACGGTCCAATCCGTGTAGTGGCTCAGCGAATTGACCGGACGGATCGCCATGAACGACCCTTCGAATGTCGACAGTCCGTAGAACAGAATCGCGACCATCATAAACCGGACCGCCGGATCCGTCCGGACCTTATCCCAAGCCCCGTTGATCGTAAGGATTCCGTTGAACACAGAGGCCCAGCTGGGGACCAGCAGGATGATCGACATGGTCATACCAAGGTACTGAACCCAGTCCGGTAGTGCCGTGTAGTGAAGGTGATGTGAGCCAGCCCAGAGATACAGGAAGGTGATCCCCCAGAAGCCAACAATTGACATTCGGTAAGAGTAGATTGGCCGGTTCACAGCTTTGGGCAAGAAGTAATACAGCATCCCTAGGAACCCGGCGGTCAGCAGGAAGCCAACAGCATTGTGCCCATACCACCATTGCGTCATTGCATCCTGTGTGCCGGAAAACAGCGAGTAACTTTTGGGATAAGCGATGGAAACCGGAACCGAGAGGTTGTTCACCGTATGCAGCATCGCGATGACGACGATAAAGGCCAGGTAGTACCAGTTAGCCACATAGATATGCGGTTCGGCCCGGCGAGAGAGCGTCTTTAGGTACAGACCTAGATAACCAACCCAGACGATCAGCAAAACCAGATCCATATACCATTCCGGTTCGGCATATTCCTTGGATTGGGTGATCCCCAAGGGGTAGCCGGTCGCCGCAAGGACCATGAACAGATTGTACCCCCAGAACACCATCCAGGGCAGCGATTCACTGGCCAATCTGGCGCGCGAGGTACGTTGGACCACATAAAACGACGTCGCGATTAACGCGTTGCCGCCAAAACCAAAAATCACGGCAGATGTATGAACCGGGCGCAAACGGCCGAAGTTCGACCAGAACATATCGCCGTTCAGTGCTGGAAACGCCAACTGCCAGGCGAGGATATCGCCAACCGTGAACCCTATGATTGCCCAAATCAGCGCGGCGATGACACCAAACCGAATGACCTTGTCATTGTATTCTAAAGGGATGTCCTTTGGGGCCTCGCTCAAACGGTTGATCATCCACATCAACCCCCAACCAGCGGCTATTGCGATCAACCAACCATGCAGCACGTAGGCGGTAGGAACCCCCCAGCCAAGTATGGCTACGCCACCGACAAAGATCAAAGCAAGGGCACACAGGACGGCAGCATCCTCAAGAAAACTCTCACGCTGCATCGGGTGCCTCCTGCCGGTGGAAGCGTACTTCAAACTCGACTTCGCCAATCGGATTCACCGAATGAGTTTCCTGTGGTGCGAACACAGCAGTATCCCCTGCGCCCAGAACTAGGTCATCCTTGTCATCCCGGCACAGTAGAAGCTGCCCATGTTGCACAGCCAATTGACCCCAGACATCCGCTTTGGTGCTGTGATCTTTGCGCAGCTTTTCTGGCAATGTCTCATGCGTAAACCGCGAGGTCGCATAGTGCACCACGCCTTTTGGAAGCGCTTCGGTCATTTATGCATCTCCATGAAAAAGCTCGACATAAGCATGCCAGGTCGCGTACCCGAGCAATGGGAACACCACGACCAAACCCAGTAGCCCGGACAGTATTCCAACCAAAGTCAAAAGAGTGATGATGGCTCCCCAGCACAAGCAAAGCTTGAAGTTGTGAGTGGTGGCGTTAAAGCTGAGCCCCATAGCCGAGAAGCCATCGATCTGGCGGTCGATCAGCATTGGCAATGAAAACGCTGACACCGCAAACCCTAATGCCGCAAACAGCCCGCCAACGATTGATCCTGCGATCAACAGCGCCCATCCTGATGACGTAGTAATCAGCAAAAGCAGCGTATCTGCGAAGCTTGAGAATGGGCGCAGCCCGTAGACTATGGCGAACATAACTGTGGCCGCGCGAATCCAGATGAGAGCAAAAACCATCAGTATGACGCCCACCAACGTAATCTGACCCGTGGCCGCTCTGAGCCCTGTTTTACCGCTTGCTACGGAATAAAGACCAATCGTTGCAAGTGGTCCGACCAAAACGCCGCCAGCTAGCAAAGGCAACAAAACCCAACCAAGATCGTTGAGCATCAGGGCCGCAACGCAAATCCACCCCAGAACTACGAGTGAACCACCGTAAAGCAAGGAATATCCCGGGTTGCGTTTCACGTCGCCCCAGCCCGCCTGCAGCCAACGTTTGACAACGCGTGCCGGAGGATCAGAGATGACCTGAGCTTTGGTATAGACAGAGACCGTCATGACAACACCGGCGGAGCGTCAGCCTCTCGACGAAAGTTCTCAATTCCGAATGACAAGCCCTTACCGATCCTCCTGGCCAAATGTGAGAACGCTTCGGCGGTTGCAGGTTTAAGGGCTTTTTTTGCGGTGTCTTCGAACAGGTCGAGCCACAGGCGAAAATGTTCTGGCAGGATTTCAGAGTTCGCCAGGTGAACCTGCATCGGGTTACCCGAATAGCCTGTCTCTCGTAGAATGGCGCCGCGCCAAAAGGCTGCGATCTTTTCTTCGTGTTCCGGCCAATCTTCGATTGCCCTGTCAAATACCGGCCCCAGATCAGGATGCACTCTGATGTGCGCATAGAACCGGTTGACCAAAGTCGCGATTTCATCCGCTGTGATGTCAAACATATGTGGCCGAATTGGCATGGTACGAGTCATCGGATCTACCTTAACGATACGCCTCACTATCTGCGCACGGTAATAGGTATTGTCAATACCTATTATAGTGTGAATGGTACGACCTACATCAAGGGGAAAGGCGCGTGGGTCTATCTTTACCCAGCCGTCGACAACCACGGCAAAACGCTCGACGGAATAGAAGTGGTTCACATAATCCGCAAAGGACAAATCACGCCCGGTGTCTGTCCGTTTCGGCAATTTAAGGAGCTGTCGGCTTAGTCCGCCGGTGCAAAGATATCACTGTGGCAAGTTAAAACTTCGCAACAGATCCCGTCCGGTTTATTGCGCCGATGATAACCTGATTTGCCGACGGAAGCCGGCAGGTGAGAGGCCGATTTCCCTCTTGAAAACGCGTGCAAAAGCAGAATCCGATGCGTATCCAGCGCGTTCTGCCGCATCCGAAACAGAACTTGATGGGTCAGTAAGACAGCGTTTGGCGATCTCCAGCCGCCAAGCTGTTACGTATTGCATTGGCGACATCGCCATCTTTTTCTGAAACTGAACGGCAAAGTTTGTTCGTGACATGCCTGCAATGCGCGCCATTGTTTCTATCGTCCAGGATGCGCTTGGATCCTTGTGAAACGCGTCAAGAGCCCGAGCCAGATGGTGATCAGAGAATCCGTTCAAGCCCCACCTCGAGGATTCGTCACTTTCCACAAACGAACGTATGGCCTGCGCAAGTATGGCTTCTGACATCTTCAAAGCAATGAGATCGCCACCGAGGCGAAGACCCCCGGCCTCATCTCCGATCATGCGCAGTGTCGCCTCCATCCATTTTCCAGCGGATTCCCCGTAATTCCTGAGGTGAATGATCGGTGGAAGGCGTTCCAACAGTATATGTTTTGCATGAGGGTCGAATGAAAAATGGCCGCAGATAAGTTGCGTGTCACGTTCATCGCCGTCGCCGCCGTAAACCAGAACCCCAGTCCCAGTGTATCCCGACCGTTCGATGACCGTGTCCAGCGGCAAAACTGCATTTCTTGTTTCAGCCGCGCAGTACAACTTGTGTGACGCGCCATGCGGAACAATCAACAGATCGCCCTGCTCCAGCGCCACCACTTTTTCATATCCTTCAACTTCGATCAGGCAATTGCCCCTATGAGCAAAATGAAATCGGGCGACGTTTTTGAACTTGGGAACTTCAATCCCCCAAGGGGTGGTCAACGAAGTTCGAAAATAGAGCGCGCCTTGAACAGACAGTTTCGTAAGAATATCGCTAAGCAAATCAAGCATGCATTTTCATGGCAGTATTTGGCGATTTTGTACAGCAGCTTGAACGATCTGCACAGAAAATCGAACGTTCCCGCATATATCTCACTTCCCGGTTCGGATTACTCCTATTGCCATCGTAACACTCAGTGGAGTCTCCAAAATGAAGAAACTGATTTCCGCATTTGCTGTGGCACTTTCCATGACTGGCGCTCAAGCCTCTGCGCAGGACGTCGCCGAGATGAGCGATCTCGAATACGCTCACATTGCCTATACGGCCGATAACATCGACATTCGGTATGCCTATCTGGCGCTGGCTTTGTCGTCGAACCCCGACATCCATGAATTCGCAAACACGATGATCCGCGACCATACTGCCGTGAACGAAGCGGCCTTGGGCCTGCTCGAAAAACTGGGCGTGTCAGCGCAGGACAATGCGTTCAGCCAAACGCTGAATGCCAATGCCGAAGAGATCATCGATGGCTTCGTCAAGCTGCGTGGAGCAGAGTTTGATGCCGCTTATGCAGCCAATGAATTGGCCTATCACCAGGCGGTGAATGATCTGGTGGAGAACACAATGATCCCCAATATCGACAATGCCGAGGTGAAGGCTCTGTTCGAGCAGGGACTTGAGATCTTTAAAGCCCATGAAGGCCACGCCGAAATGATGGTCGAGGCACTGCAGTGATGGGAAAAGCCCATTCACGCCGTCGCGTAATGGTTGGAGCGGTCGCATCGGCGGCCGTTCTCGCTTTAACCCGAACGCGGGCCCTGGCGGCAGAACCAGTAGTCCACGAAGTCAGCATCAAAGCATTCGCATTCACGCCAAAGCTTCTGAACGTGTCTGTTGGTGATACCATTCAATGGACCAATGAAGATCTGGCGCCACATACGGCCACGGCAGATGAGTTCGGATGGGACACTGGGGAGATCCCAAACGGTGTCAGCGCCAAAGTTGAGGTTACTAAAGGTATGGAAACAAAATATTTCTGTGCGTTTCATCCACATATGAAGGGAACAATAGTGATCATGTGATTTGACTCATTGGATCGACTGAACGAAAGCGGACTATGATGCAGGGCGCAGCATATGGAGCTTTGGGCTTCGCGCCTTCCAGCTTCTGTTGGGGCACACAAAGATGGACAGCACGGTCAGGTATCTTGGTGTTGAACTTGAAGATGTCCTGGCTATTGCTGAAGCCATTGAAATACAATATCTCTGGGCCGCTCTCGCAGGCAGCCCGATGCGGACCGTCATCGCAACTTCAAGTGCTGCGATGCAGTGTTCTCAAAATCCGGCGATGGTCACGAGCAATATGCGACTTCACTGCACGGAAGTGAATGAGTGCTTTTATTGGCATATTCTTTCGACAGAAACTCGGGTGACTCGAAGAAAGTGGATTTCTGTCTGGCAAACACTGTTTTGTGTTCTGACACCCTATCCACTAGGGATGGTGTTGCATTTAGCAGGAAGCGAGCCGACCTATGCATAACATCATTGCACGAAGAAACTTCGCCGTTGCGGTAGCCGAAGAGGCGGGCGCGCTTGCACTAGAGTATTTTGCTTCCAGAGACACCTTGGTCATTGATCAAAAAGGCGCACAAGACTGGGTCAGCGAGGCGGATCGCAACGTCGAAACCTTCATTCGTCAAAAGATTATGAACTCCTTTCCTGATGATGGGATTTATGGCGAAGAACACGCGGAAAAAGCTGGCTCCAGCGGTTTTGACTGGGTGATCGATCCGATTGATGGGACAACGAACTTCGTCAATGGCATTCCGGCCTGGACGATTGTCTTAGCGGGCGTCTCAGACAGTCAGACGCAGGTCGGCGTAATTTTCGAGCCAAACGTTGGTGAAACTTACGTGGCGGTCCGAGGCGAAGGTGCCACTTTGAATGGACACGCCATGCAGGTTGCCTCAAGCGTGGAACTTGCAAGTGGGACCGTCTCAATTGGCTATTCGAACCGGGTCGAAGCATCAAAGGTCATTCCGGTGATTGCGGCCCTTATCGAACGTGGCGCTCTCTATCATCGCAATGCAAGCGGTGCGCTTTCGCTGGCCTATGTCGCGGCGGGACGTCTATTGGGGTACATTGAAGAGCACATGAACGCCTGGGATTGCCTCGCCGGTCAGTTGATGATTGCCGAAGCAGGTGGCGAGATCGAGGATCAAGACGCCGACGGGATGATCCGGGACGGTGGTCGCGTGATCGCTGGTACACCGGCCGTGTTCGAGACCTTGAAAATGATCTGCGACGACGCTTGGAACGAATGACGTCGTTCAGGCAATCGGGCTCGACCCGAATTCAGGTTGAAGAGTTTTAATATCCGCACGCCAGAAGTGGCCCAGACCAGGTTGAACAATCCGACGATCGATTTTCTGCCCTGCAAGATGGCACCAAAGCAGTGTTCCGACCGCGCCTTGGGTTACAATGGCCAAGTCTTTTCCGTCTTGGTTTATGACGATTGACAAGACTGTTCGAACGATACGCAGTTGCGCGGCATGGGCTGTTTCCCAATTGCAGAAGCTGGACATAGGTGCCTTGAAAAAGGTGTCAGCGGCGGACCTTGAATATCGAGGGAGGAAGGAACCCGGTAGTGTTTCGGTCGTTCTCCCTCAATCCAGGCTCGGAATTCGCGACCAGCCCCAAAGGCTTTGCAAGGATAGCGTCTGTATCGGACGCTTTTCGCTCGGTACTGGACCAGATATCTGTCACGCTAGACATGGTCTTACTTTGTGAAAATGTGTCGGCTCGGGCGCGGCCAATTTCACTCAAACCCCATTCGGTGACCGGTGTCTCTGGCTCAAGGACGACCTCCGGTTGAGAGACGACTAAAAGTTTACCCACGTCACCCTTCCGGCAACAGAACGGGGCCACGTTCGGCAAAAGACATTTTGACTTCCGAGCCGATTTCCAGTGGCTCGTCCACGTCGTCCTGCACAGCAAATACCTGCCCGAAGGCACCGGCCAGAGTGTACTCCATCCGCACGCCAACATAGGTCGCCTTGGCAACCTTGGCCGGGATGCCGGTATCAGATCCAATCAATATCCGTGACGGGCGCACGGCCAGCGTTGCGGGACCAGGCGTTAGGCCACGAGAAGGGAGCGTGTGTTGATAGCCCTCGATTTCGATCGTGGCTAAATCGCCTTTAACGGAAAGAATAGTGCAACTGATCAGGTTAGCCTCACCAATGAAATCGGCCACGAACCGGTCAACCGGCGCATCATATAGTTTACGCGGCGTGCCGATCTGTGCGATGGCAGCGTTGCGCATGACGACAATCTCATCTGAAACGGCAAGGGCTTCTTCCTGATCGTGAGTCACATAGACGACGGTCAAACCGAGATCTTGCTGAATGGCGCGGATATCTTCGCGCACCTGGCGGCGCAGTTTTGCATCGAGGTTTGAGAGAGGTTCGTCAAAGAGCAAAACCTGTGGCTCCAAAACCAATGCACGAGCGACAGCAACACGCTGTTGCTGCCCGCCGGAAAGTTCGCTTGGCAAACGATTGTCGAAGCCCTTCAGGCCAACCAAGTCTAACCCATGCAGCGCCCGCGATCGGGACTCGCGCTTGTCGAAGCCGGAAAAGGTCAACCCATACATGACGTTTTCTAGCACGCTCATATGAGGAAAAAGCGCGTAGGATTGGAATACCATCGACACGTCGCGGTCGGTAGCGGGTAATTTGGTCACGTCTCGGTCGCCTATCAGAATTCGGCCCGAGGTTGCCATTTCCAGACCTGCGATCATGCGCAATGTCGTCGTTTTACCGCAGCCTGAGGGGCCTAAAAGCGTCACCAGTTTGCCCGCTTGGACGTGCAGATCGATGCTGTCGACGGCCACCACATCCTTGCCGAACACTTTCGAAACACCGTCGAAACGAACAGGCGCGGCCTTACTTGCTATAGTCGTTTCGGTCATGTCGTTTTCTCTGCTCCAAGTTGTGTACGTCGCCCAATCTGAACACGGCCTACGAGGATTTGTAACATCCCGACTGCCGCCAACATCACGAAGATCAGCGTTGTGGAGTATGCGATTGCAAGACCGTAATCGTTGTTCTCGACCCGACCGATAATGTAGCTGGTGGCCATGTCATACTCGGCAGAAACGAGGAATATTACCGCCGAAATTGCCGTCATTGCCCGGACAAAGCTGTAGACCAGCGCAGCCAGAATGGCCGGCCGCAAAAGCGGGAGGATCACACGCCTGAAAGTCTGCCAGGAATTTGCACCGAGCGTCAGCGAAGACTCGTCAAGCGACTTGTCTAATTGTGACATAGACGCAATACCCGCACGAACCCCAACCGGCATATTGCGGAAGATAAAGCTGACCACAAGGATAACGCCCGTGCCAGTGATCTCGATCGGCGGCACGTTGAATGCCAGGATATAGCTGACGCCAATAACCGTGCCGGGAATAGCGAAAGAGAGCATCGTGCCAAACTCAAACGCATTCTTTCCCGAAAAACTTTGCCGTGTCAGCAGATAGGCAGTGACCAACCCCACGGCGGCCGTCAACGGTGCGGCAATGGCAGCAATGGTGATTGTGGTCCAGAAACTGTCCCAGGCGGCTCCGGTCCAGCGAATACCTTCTTCTTCGAAGCGAACCGAAAAGGCTGTGACGTAGTGCTTGAACGTCAGCGAGTTATCGACGCCCCACAGTTCGACGATACTTCCATAGATGATCATCCCGTAAACCACGGCAGTGAAAACTGCCCAGGCAATTGCAATGCCCAGAACCGGTATGGCAAGGCCGCGCGGCATCAAGGGATGCACACCCGCGTCGCCCTTGCCGGAAACGGTGGTATAACTCTTTTTCCCCAGCCACGCGCGCTGCGCATAGAAGGCGGAAAGTGTGAAGAACAAGAGCACCATGGCCAGAACAGCAGCACGGCCCTGATCGTATTGCGCTCCGACGATGGCGAAGAAAATCTCGGTCGACAGCACATCGAAATTCCCGCCCAAAACAAGCGGGTTGCCAAAATCGGCCATGGATTCGATGAACCCAAGCAGGAAGGCATTGGCCAGGCCGGGACGCATCAGAGGCAGGGACACGGTTTTGAATGTTTGCCAACGATTGGCTCGAAGGGTTTGGGCGGCCTCTTCCATCGAAGGTGACACCCCTTCGACCACCCCGATCAAAACCAGAAAGGCGATCGGCGTAAATGCCAGAGTCTGAGCGATCAGCACCCCGGGCATGCCATAAAGCCAGCGCGTAGGCTGCACACCAAATATCTCAGCAACAAATTTGGTGACCGAACCGGAAAGCCCAAACAGCAGGATCAGTGCAAGACCAATCACGAAGGGCGGTGTGATAATCGGCAAAACTGTCAACGCGCGCATCCCGCGTTTAAAACGAAAACCTGACCGTGTGACGACAAGTGCAAAACATAGTCCAAGTGCCGTCGTGATGAAGCCCACAAGAACTGCAAGAAACAGAGAGTTCCACGCGGCGCCGCATTTGGCACCGGCAAAACAACCCAAGCCCCAAAGTCGGTCATCAAAGAACTTCGAGGCAAAAACGGAAACTGAATAGGCACCATCTTCGGTAACGAAGGCGGCAAACAACATTTTCGCAATTGGAAAGAAGACGAAAACTGTAACAATGGTGATTACGCCGCCAATTGCACTGACGACGAAAACGTCGCCGTTGATGGCACCGCGCGCCGCAATACCCTGAGTTAAAAGGAACAGGAAAGCTGTGGCGCAGATCATCGCGCCGTATCCCATGCCGAACTGGCGGATCTTCGGTTCTACGAACAGCGCCTTCATCCAGTCGAAATTGAATCCGCGAATGCCAATTGAGAACCCTTGCGCAATCAGCCAGCCAAAACCCAAGGCACCAGCCAAAATCAGGATACGTGCGTATTGTGGATCGGACTTCGGTTTGCCGAGTATCAACAAAGGCAAGGTAAGCGGGACCAAAAGCGGCGTAAGCCACAGCTTTTCGCCCTGTCCGATCAGGAAAACGGCGGGCGCATAATCTTCATCGAACGGATATCCATCGACCAGCCATACGAATGACCAAATGCCATCCTCCACCATGAACCATGGCAGTAGGCAGAAACCTACCCACCCGGCAACAATCCAGAAGATCAGAACCGGGTGGTTCGTTTTTGGTGTGGTGTCAGTCACTTACTGTGGCAGTACTGAGACCTCTTCGTCCCATTTCTGCAAGAGACGCTTGCGTTCGTCAGACGAGCCGTACTTTTTGAAGTCATAGTCAATAAGCTTGATCTGGCTCATGTCAGGTGCGCTTTCAGAGGTCTCCGAATTTTTGTTGGACGGAACCTGGAAGGCGTTAACCTCAAGCGCAAGGTTCTGGGCCTCGGGGCTGAGGGCCCAGTCATAGAACTTTTTGGCTTCTTCTTCATTTCGAGCGCCATCAATGATCGACATCGAGCCGATTTCATAGCCTGTGCCCTCGCATGGGGCCACGACCTTGACCGGAAAACCTGATACGGCCTGCTTGACCGCATCATGCATAAAGACGATGCCGATGGTGTTCTCACCCCGGCCGGCGGCCTTGATTGGGGCCGAACCCGACTTGGTGTATTGGTTGATGTTCGAGTGCAGGCCCTTCATGAACTCAAAGCCGTCGTCTTCGCCAAATATCTGAACCATCGAGGCAAGCGTCGTATAAGCGGTGCCCGAGGAATTCGGGTTCGCCATTTGCACGTGCCCTTTATATTCGGGCTTCAGCAAGTCTTTCCAACATGCGGGCTCGGGCAAGCTGTTCGCGGCCAAGAGGTCGGAGTTGTAGCCGTAGCCGAGTGCGCCTGAATAAATTCCGATGGTTTTGTTACCTGCACTTTCAGCCTGCGAGATCGCCCAGTCGTGAAGCTGGTCACGCATCGGCGACACGTACTCCATCGTCAAGCCTTCTTCGGCGGCTTGCAAATGGGGATCACCGGTACCGCCCCACCATACATCGCCTTTAGGGTTAGAACTTTCCGCGCGAATTTGTGCAAACGTCTCGCCCGAGGACTTGCGGGTCATATTGACGTCGATACCGGTGGCATCCTCGAAACTGCGCGCCATGAGTTGACACCAATCTTCCTGTGCCGAGCAGTAAAACGTCAGCTTTTCAGCTTGGGCCGCAGTTAGCGAAGCCGCAAATGCTATCAGCGATCCCGCCAGCGTCGTCGTCAGATTTTTCAATTTCTTTCCTCCCCTATGTGTCGTGCCGAAATTCCCAGCGCGATACTCGTCAATTCGTCGTTAGTGGCGGTCGCTCTAAGTCGCTAGTTGATCTAATTGCGTTGGCCAGATCAACATCCGACCAGCCTCCCAATGACAGAAGCAATCTCAACACTGTACTGTTGGTTCTGCAAGAAAATTCAACGAGCATTGGTTTTTTGCACCGGTGGGTTTTGAATCGCCAAGCCTGTTTACAGCACCAAGTTTGAGTATCGGGAGCGTATTTTGATGCCGCATTGTTTAGGCAGCCCATTGCTGAGGCGGCCGCTTCCTCCAGCGTAGAGCAAGCATCGTATTTCGAACTTAAGATCTGCTTTTCGTCTGCAAACTAGGTCTCTGTGCGAGTGCTGCGAACTTCTGCTTTCCTGAAAGTTTTTCGATGCGGGCCGAGGTACAGCTTTGCCTTCGCCGCAACTGATGAAAAATGCTCGAAGCGCAGCTCAGGCTGAACAGCAAATACGCATAGCGTCGAGAATCGCGGCGTGCATATTGCGGCCTGCGATCGCGTCACCAATTCGGGCCAGATAGAACTGGCCATCTGGCTCGTCTTCCCTGAACGGGAATGAACCATTGATCAGCGCCTTGTGATCAACCTGCCCAAGGTTTCGCGAACTTGGCTTTAGATCGTGATAGAGCGCGTCCGTCGGGATTAGACCTTGCTCGACAACCACGTGGTCGACAAGACGCTTGGTGATATCACCGGTCAAGACATTGCGCAGGCTGGCGCACACCCGGTTTCCCTCTTGGCTTAGAGCACGGAGTTCGTGGAGGCAGGTAAAGGTCACCCCGTTGGCTGCCAGATCGCGCAAAGCAACGGCAGAGGTCGTTGGGCCAAGGTCATGCAGAATCGCCCGGTCGGGGGTCACAAGTTCGACGCTGTGGCCAGCGCCTGCCAACATGTCGGCAGTGACTGCCGCGGGATGGTCTCCAATCTCGTCGAACAATAGAACTTCGCCCGAGACACGCGCTTCTCCGGACAGAACCTCCCAACTGGAGAGCGCCAGATCGCCGCCCGGAATCGATACTGGCTCGGGCCATCCTCCGGTAGCAACAATGACTAATTCCGGGGCTTCTCTAAGCACGTCACCGGCCTCGACATAGGTATTCATGCGAAGATCAACACCAAGGGTGGCAACCTCGGAAATCAACCAATCGGCAACACCCCATATCTGCCTGCGTGTCCCGCCCTTGGCTGCCAAAACAAGCTGCCCCCCCAGCCGATCTGACGCCTCGAACAAAACCACATCGTGACCGCGCAAGGCACTGACCCGCGCTGCCTCCAGCCCGCCAGGTCCGCCGCCGACGACAACCACCTTCCTTCGGGTGCGGCTGGCAGGAATGACATGGGGTAAAGTTTGCTCCCGCCCGGTGGCGGCATTGTGTCCGCACACGGCGGGCTTGCCCTGATTGACCCGGTCCACGCAATACCCGAGGCCGACACAGGTACGGATACGATCCTCTTCCCCGCGTGCCAGTTTTGCCACCAAATAAGGATCAGCCATTTGGGCGCGCGTCATGCCGACCAGATCGACATGGCCGCCTGTAACCGCGTGGCGAGCCGTTGCAATGTCTGCGATGCCGCCTGCATGCAGGATCGGCAGGTTGACGGCTTCGCGAATGCGTCCGGCCACAGTAATATGCGGAGCGGCTGGCAGACCCATAGGGCGCACCCATTCAGCAAGGCCAAGGTCATCGTAGGGCGCCCCGACCAAGATGTTGAGCAGGTCGACATGGCCACTTTCTTCCAGCATCCGGGCGGCGGCAATGCAGTCCTCGGCGCTCAGCCCGCCCTCAATCAACTCATCGCCGGTGATGCGCATGGACAGTATGAACTTCGGACCGACCTCTGCGCGCACCGCATCCAATACCTGCAGGGTCAGGCGCATGCGGTTCTTCAACGTTCCACCAAAGGCATCGTCGCGTTGGTTGGTGAGCGGAGACAGAAACTGGCCCAGCAAATGCGAGTGGGACAGAAGCTCGATCCCATCGAACCCGCCCTGCTGACAACGTCGCGCCGCAGCGGCATAATCGCCGATCACTCGTTCAATGTCCTCTTGTTCCATTGCTTTGGGAAAGGCGCGGTGTGCGCGTTCGCGAACGCCGGACGGGGCAATAACCGGTAACCAATGCCCATCATCCCAAGCAGTGCGGCGTCCCATATGAGTGATTTGACACATGATAGCGGCCCCATGCAGGTGCACGCCATCCGTGAGCTTCCGAAACCAGGGAACGATACTGTCGTCGCCGGCATAAAGCTGGCCGAATACCGAGGGGCTGTCGGCAGCGATATTCGTCGATCCTCCGATCATTGTCAGGGCGACGCCACCCTTGGCCTTTTCTTCGTGATACAGCCTGTAACGGTCTCGCGGATGACCATCTTCGACGTAATTGGGCGCGTGAGAGGTGCTGACGATACGGTTGCGCAGCGTCAGGTGCTTGAGCTGAAACGGATCAAGTAGTTTCGCCATGATCAACTCCCTTCGGTAACGACACCGGTCTAAAAACAGCTCCGGGTCGGGCCCGTTTGACAGCTTCTGTGACTGACAACGTTCGCTGTCAAAGGTATGCTACTTGGGAAATACGGGGAGAGAGTTCACTTTTTCCGACACTGATCCACAAAATGACGACCACACCAAGAAATGTGGAACGCCACTGACCTTTGACTCAATTGACAGCCAAAACCTCAATGAGTCGGAGGATCACGTCATTCAATTCTAACCTAAACGTTGGGCATTTCTGACCCAGAAAGTATACGGTTAGAGTCTCAAATGAGCCCTAGCCATGGGGTCCAATCCTATTGAGACATGGCGTTAAGGATGAAAAGGGTAATACTCAAGGAGTTTCATGAACGCGTTGCTTAGCCGCCGAACCCCGCCGCCTCGGGAAGCCACGTGGATAAAGATGGGAATGCAAAGACGAGGATCAGGCCCAGCAGCATTAGCGCTGCATATGGCAAGGCGCCGCGAATGACCTCGTACAAAGGGGCTTTGGCAATGCCCTTGATGACGAAGAGATTCATCCCCACGGGAGGTGTGATCAGCGCAAGTTAGAGGTTGATCATTAGAAGGATGCCGTACCAAATTGGATCTATCCCCAATGCCAGCATGACAGGAAAAACGATTGGCGTCGTGATCAGGATGATCGAGATGGTCTCCAAAAACTGCCCAGCACCAGAATGAGCAGCATAACAGCTACGACAAACATGGCGGGGCTGAGGCCGATTGCCGTCACTTGTTCGACGATCTCTATGGGCAGACGAATAATGGTTACGGCGTGACCAAACAGCGCCGCAGCAGCCAGGATCATGAACAGCATCGCCGTTGTGCGTACAGTCTCAAACGCAGTCACCCAAAGGTCGTTCAGACCGAAATTGCGGTAAACAACTACGCTGATGAACAGCGCGTAAAGGCAGCCAATAGAAGCTGCTTCAGTGGCAGTAAATACTCCGAGGTAGATCCCGCCCAAAACCACCGGTGGCATCAACAAAGCCCAGATCGACTGTCTCATACGTGACCAAATAACGCCCATACCTGCAAATGGTTGAGAGACAACTGTGCCCCCAAACCCAGCGCTGACCATCGCCCAAACCGCGAATATGACAGCCATCATGATACCCGGCACCAACCCGGCTAGGAAAAGAGCTCCGATCGAGGCCTCGGTTACAATGGCATAGAGAATAAGAGGCCCAGAGGGAGGAATTAGAATCCCGAGCGTACCGCCCGCTGCAATCACACCGTAGGAATAGCTGAGGCTGTAGTTGAAGCGCTTCATCTACGGGATAGCGGTCGAGCCAATAGTTAAGTGCTGTGGCTACAGACGAACCGGAAATGGCTGCGAATATGGTGCAGGAGAGGATCGTGGCGACCCCAAGTCCACAACGCAAATGGCCGACCATTGCATTTGCTGCATCGTAAAGGTCCTTAATTTGCCCAATAGCAGCCATTGATCGTGTATGCAGAGAATGTCAGCGATGAACCCATTTTGTGAGTCCGGTTTTCATGCTGCGTGCGCTCGCGGCGTGGGAAATGCTGCGGTAGCGTAAAGTATGGTGCTGTCGGGCAGCGGGAAAAGCCGCCATTCATGCAGAGTGCAGCAAGGATCAGGAACTGAATTTACGCACTGCGGACAAAGCGGACTTCTGCCGATAGGTTACTATCGTCTTCTGATCACATACCGGTATCATCAAGCCCGGCAAAAGGTCTGATCTGTCCGGAGGAGCAGACGCTCGCTTAAATGCCGCGAATATTGGCATCGGACCCAGGTGAAATCAAAGTGCAACCGTGCATAACACCGCGCAGTTCGGCGAGGCCGCGCATTCTGCCTATGAGCGGGTAGCCGGGCTGGGAAGGACGAGTGAGATCGTTCAGCAAAGCGTGGCCATGGTCCGGGCGCATGGGAATCTCATAATCTGATCGCCCCTGATTGCGGCGCCGCGTTTCTTCGACCATCAAGGCGCGAATTGTTGCAACCATATCTGTGTCTCCTGCCAAATGTTCAGACTCGGAAAAACTATGGCGATTGCGGTCGCTTGAACCGTCCCGCACGGTATTGCGAAGATGTACAAAGTGGATCCGATGGCCGTGCTGAGCAATGAAGGATACTGGGTCGAAGTCTTCGGCAACACCCAATGACCCGGTGCATAGCGTTGCTCCGTTTGCCGGGCTGTCAACGGCATCCAACACGGTCGCGTAATCACTTTGCGACGACATGACCCGTGGAAGCCCAAGCAGTGGAAAAGGTGGGTCATCCGGATGGCAACAGAGCCGGACGCCGAGGCCTTCGGCCGTTGGAACAACCTCGGAAAGGAAATCAACCAGGTTGGAGCGGAGGGTTTCGGGCGTCATGCCAACATATGCGTCGAGGTTTCGTTTCACGTCCTCAAGAGACCAATTGTCGTTCGCCCCCGGCAAACCAGCGACGATATTGTTCGACAGTTTCAGGCGATCTCCATCACCCAGATCTGTAAACCGGGCCCGTGCGGCTTCTATGATCACCGCTGAATAATCTTGCTCCGCGCGTTGCCTGCATAGGATGAAACAATCGAACATGACAAAATCCAAGAGATCAAACCGCATTGCGTGCCCACCATGTGGCAGCGGATGGCTCAGGTCTGTGCGCGTCCAATCCAGCACTGGCATGAAGTTGTAGCAGACTGTGTGAATGCCACATTCGGCCAAATTACGTAGGCTTTCCTTGTACATTTCAAGGTGTTGCCTTACCGGGCCGGTTTGCGATTTGATCGCTTCGGACACCGGAACGCTTTCAACAACGTCCCAGGTCAATCCAGATGGAACGCCTCCGGGCTGCTCAATCTGTTGCTGCCGCTCTTTGATGTGCTCGACTGACCAAACCTCTCCTGTTGGAACATGGTGCAAGGCTGAGACGATGCCGGTTGCACCGGTTTGCCTGATTTCGCCAATGGAGATCGCATCAGAAGGACCAAACCAGCGCCAAGTCTGTTTCATGATCTTGCTACTCCTTGATCAAGACGTATCACTAACCCGTCTCATCCTTACCAAGATCTAAGTTAACCGGGACGAGTGCGCCTTTGTGACGGACGACATGGCCTGCCAGACGACACCCCTTGCGTATGCCTGTTGCCAAATCATCCTGCCTAACAACGCTTACCAAGACACCTGCATTGAAACTGTCCCCTGCCGCAGTGGTATCGACAATGCCCCTCGCTGGATCAACGCCTACCTCTCCACGTTGACCTGCTTTTTGAAAAACCACAGGCTGCGCGCTGTTCTTGACGACAATCTGATCGACACCAGCCTTTGCATACCGATCCAGCGTCGCAATTGAATCGCCGTCCCCGAACCATACGGCTTCGTCATCATAAGATGGCAGAACGATATCGGATTGCGCAGCAGCTTTCATAACTGTGTCTGTCATTTCCTGCGGCGTAGACCAAAGCTGTGGTCTTAGATTTGTATCAAAGGCAACAGTCGTTCCGGATGCACGTGCACGACGCAACGCATCGAACAGCATTTCGCGTGATTGTGGATCGAGAATAGCGAGGGTTATTCCAGAAAAGTAGATTAAGTCTGCGCCCTTAACTGCCCGCCCGAGTGCAATCTCGTCGACCGCAAGTTGCCTGGCGGCAGAGTCGCTGCGCCAGTATGAAAAACTGCGCTCACCATTGCTGAGATGGATGAGATATAGCCCAATCGTTTTGCCCGCAATGACTTGGACGTGCGTGTCGGATATCCTGCTGTCTTTCATGAACGCCCGCAGATCCTGCGAAATCGCATCATCTCCGACAGCCGTCAGATAGTTGACGTCGATATCTGCGGCGATTTGTGCAAGATACCATGCTGTATTGAAGGTATCGCCCGCAAAACCAAGCTTGAATTCACCAAACCGTTCAGATGGGGCAAGTTCTGCCATGCATTCGCCGATTGCTAGTACACGCATATCAGTTACAGAAAATCATCGCGGCGGGGCGTGAAACTGTCGACCAATGTCCCAGGTTCCAGGCATGTGCAGCCATGGGTTTGGCCGGGCGGGATGACAAAACTTTCACCGGGGCCAAACTCTTGTTCATGCTCACCCAACGTAAACCGAAATCGACCGCTTTCGACATAGGTCGCCTGCACATGCGGATGGCTGTGCAGGGCACCAATCGCCCCGGTCGCGTGAAACCGGAAGGCAACAACCATGAGGTCAGGATGATCAGATAGCACCTGCCGCGTGACATGTTCACCTGTAGAGACGATCGGGAAATTGGGCACAGGTTCTCTCCTTGCTTGTTAGGAAAACAGCATGCCACCGTTGAGATCAATGTTTGCGCCCGTGATGAAGGCACTGTCCTCGCAGGCCAGAAATAAAACGAGATTTGCAGCGTCATCGACATGACCCTGACGCTTTAGCGGTGCGTTGGCTTCAAAGCCGCGTCGACCAGCATCAGGTGTATGAACATTGTGAAAATCGGTATCGATCATGCCAGGACAAAGTGCATTCACACGAATGTCTGGGCCGACCTCTTTTGCCAAACCGCGTGTCATGGTCATGACCGCGCCCTTGGCTGTGGCATAGGCGACGGCACCCGGTCCACCACCATCGCGCCCGGCCTGACTGGCGAGATTGACGATAGTTCCAGACGTCATCCTGGACAGGCAAGCCTGCGTCATCAGGAATGTGCTGGTCAGATTCAGGCTCATCACAGCGTCCCAATGTTCAACAGACATTTCCGCAATGGTTTTGCGGGCGATCAGACCGCCTGCATTATTGACCAGAATATCGACGCCGCCAAAGGTTTCGACCGTCCGATACACAAGCGCGTCAACATCCGCCTTCTTGTTCAGGTCACCCTGCACGGCAATCGCCTTACCACCGTTGGCTTCGATTGCGGCAACAGCTTCATCCGCGCCGTTTGAGCTGGAAAAATAGTTGATCGCAACATTTGCGCCTTCAGAGGCGAGTTTGATCGCAACCGCGCGGCCAATATCACGGCCTCCTCCGGTTACAATGGCGGTTTTACCTGCAAGTTTCATGTCGGTCCTTCCTATTACAAAGCGCCAGCTTCGCTTGTGTCACGGGTTTCAGTTGGCGGCCCTCTCAGAGCGCTCACAGCGCAAGTTGAGACGCCATTATCGGAACGCCCCCGGCATAACTGCCTTTGGGAGCCACAGAATGATTTCGGGGAATGCCGCCAACAGAATGAGGATGACCAGCATTGGGGCAAGGATAAGCACGACCTCACGCAGGACTTGCACAACATTCAGGCCGCCAATTGCCGCTGAGATCAGCAGGCACAAGCCGTAGGGCGGCGTCACCAGCCCGAAGGCAAGCGAAACGATACCGATGATGGCAAATGCGATTGGATCGACGCCACCCGCCTGTGCCACCGGCATCAGAACCGTGCCAAGAATGATGATTGTCGGGATTGCATCGATGAACAGGCCAAAGAGAAGAAACAGAAGGGCAATCAAGATAGCCGTTCCAAATGCCCCGAACTCCCAAGCAGTCAGAACGCTGACAATCAGGCGCGGCGCATCGTAGAACGACAGTAGCCATCCGAATGCCGAGGCGGTGCCGATCGCAAACAGAGAGATGGCTGCAAATCGTGCGGTGTCATAGAGGATCGTACCCAAATCTCTGACAGTGACCGTCCGATAGACAAACATGCCCAAGATCAGCGCATAACCCGCCGCAATGATTGCACTTTCAGTTGGCGTGACAAGACCACCTACAATACCGCCAATCACAAAGACCGGTGTCAAAAGGGCCAGTGCGGCGCCTTTCCAAGCGGCCCAGAATTCACCCCAGTTCGGCGTCGCCGTCACCGGGTAATTGCGGGCTTTTGCGAAACCATAGACCGTAGCCATCAAGGCGAGGCCAATCATCAGGCCCGGAATCGCGCCGCCCAAAAACAATGCGCCGACAGAGACCTGCATGACACCGCCCCAAACGATCATCAAAATCGACGGCGGGATGATGACCCCCATCACCGAAGAGCAGGCCGTGATAGCAACGGCAAACCGCGTGTCGTACCCCTCTTTCTGCATGGCTGGGATCAGGATTTTTCCGATACCCGCCGCATCTGCTGTGGAAGATCCGGAGATACCAGCGAACAGCATCGACACAGCGACATTTACATGACCCAATCCGCCGGGCATCCAGCCGGTTAGCACACGGGCCAGTTCGATCAGCCGGTCGGTTACTTTGCCGGAATTCATCAGGTTGGCCGCCAGTAGAAAGAATGGAACGGCCAATAAGATGAAGGAGTTATAGGATTGGAACATCCGATCCAGCACGATGAACGGGGTCAGCCGCAGCTCAAGCAACACAACCGGGAGGGTCGCCAAACCCAATGCGAATGCCACTGGGATGCGGAGGAAAATCAGCACCAGAAAGCCAGCAATAAGCATCGTGGCGGCAGTTGCAGTATCGAGGATCATGTCTGGCTGCTCTCTCGGTTTAGATATTTCGCGATGGTTTCGGACAACCGGTAGCCTGACAGGAGAAACCAAAACCCTCCAGCAATCGGGACCGATACGTGCGTAATCGCAAGATTGGCGCGCATCATTACGGACCGCTGGTTGCCCCCAAATTCGGTGTATTCGATGCCGTAAAACAGGAAGAACGCCCCAAAAATCATGATGGCAACGTGTACAATGCCGTCCTGAAGCAAACGTGGCAGCGGTCTCATCGCATTCCGGGTGATCCGAACGTCGAAATGCGTGCCGTCCCAGACAGCAACAATCGACCCGATCATCACAATCCAGACGAACAGGAACGTCGCCAGCTCTTCGGTCCAAAGGTAAGTTGGGATCAAGCCGGTGTAGCGAGAAACAACTTGCATGGCGACCGGTATCGCCAATGCCCCCATCATCACACCAAGCAATATGCGAAGCCCAGCGCAGAACTTATCCAGATATTTTCCAAGCATGTTCCGCCCTACTCCGCGATGTGACGCGCCAAGCGCATCGGAAATTGTGCCGACAGGCGAGCTTGAAGAACCACCCGCCCGTCAGTCGGGAGATTACATTCCGCGAACGTTATTGAGCAGCTCTGTCGCGCCCAGCTCTTCAGCATAGGCGTCCTGGACCGGTTGAACCAATTCCAGCATTTTCTCGCGGCCCTCGAACTCATGCACTTCGATCTGACCTGCGTCGATCATTGCCTGAAGTTTTTCACCGTCCTGTCCGCTCTCTAGCGCGCGACCAAATGCACCGGCCTCAGCGCCAGCTTCCATGATGGCGGCTTGCAGATCCGCAGGCAGTTCATCGAAGATTTTTGCTGACATCACAATTGGACGCACAGTGATCGTGTGCTGGGTCAATGAGACATGCGGCGCGACTTCGTAGAACTTCAGGTTCTGGATCGAGGCTGCTTCGTTTTCGAACCCGGCAATAACGCCTGTTTGGATTGCGTTATAGACTTCGTTGTAGGCAATGGCAGATGGTGCCGCGCCAACAGCTGAGAAAGTCTGCGCCTGAATTGGGGCCCCCATGACGCGCATGCGGTGTCCGGCAAGTTCATCCATGTTTGTGATGGGCTCGGCTGAGGCCAGGTTCCGCACACCGCCGCCATGATACCCAACAATCACAATGCCAGCGGCTTCGCGCAGATCATCCTCAAGAGGTTTCAGCGCATCCGATGAAAGCACCGCATCCCAGTGTTCAAGATCACGGAACAGGAAAGGCATATCCATCAAAGGAATGGACTCTGAAAACACCGCCATGTTGGACGGGGCAAGGATCGTATAATCTACGGCGACACCTTGGTTGAGGTAGGTGACGTAATCGGATTCAACCCCAAGCTCACCGTTCAGGCGCAGATCAAATTCGACCTCGCCATCATATTTCTCTGCGACCAGTCGTTCAAACTCGCGCAAGGTCTTAGTGAATGCATGTTCTTCATCAAACATGCTTGCCCCGCGCAGTGTGACATCAGCTTGCGCGGTCGAAACCCCGCCCAACAAAACAGCCGTCACAGCCAACGTCTTTAGTGAAAAATTGAACATTCTATCCTCCCAGATCAGGTTCAGGTCTTGTTTTCTTCCAGTCGTCTTTGACCGGCGATCGTGTTCGAAACCTTACAAGTGGTCACGCCAGATCAGCCTTCACCCCAATTTGGATGATCTGATTTCCTCCCAGCTAGCACACTTGCTCCGCCCTCGTTGATGGGCACACCCAACACGATAACTGGGATACTAGTCAACATAAATTTTCTAGATGCTCTTTCGATATGTGATATTTTCCTTTTAGAACAATGAATATAATGTAACCTAGTATCCTAATTTGCTCTATTAATTCTCTCTCTGATCTGCCACAATGTCGCCAAACAGAGGTTGGAAAACAAAAAATGGCAGCTTTGGGAACCCTTGAACGTACGACAAGTAGCGATGTCGTCTTTGACGAACTGTTTGGACAAATCACCCGTCTGGAGCTGCTTCCAGGGACAAAGATATCCGAAACGGATGTTGCGAAATCATTCGGGTTTTCACGCCAGCCTGTGCGCGAGGCTTTCACGCGACTTTCCAACCTCAATCTCCTTTTGGTGCGGCCACAACGCGCGACAGTTGTTCGACCGTTCTCACGCCAGCTCATCGCGAATGCCCGCTTTGTGCGTGCCGCAGTCGAATTGGAGGTCATCCGCACTGCCGTGTCAGATCGCGACAAGTCGGTAGACGCGGCATTAAAAGCTAACCTTCGTGAACAGGCGGATGCAATCTCAGCAGAAGATGTCAATTTGTTCCATGATCTGGACTACCAGTTTCACAAACTGCTTTGCGCCTCGGCCAAACAGGCGTTTGCGTTTGAAATCATCGCCGAAAACAAAGCACAGGTTGACCGCCTTTGCATGCTGGCGTTAACCAGCAAAGAAGCAATGGATGATTTGTATCTGGATCATCAATCTCTTTTAAAGGCCCTGTTCAGCGGGGATGCGTGGGCGGCGGATCAAGTCCTTCGTACGCATCTTGACCGTTTGACGCCAACCATTCAGGCGATCTACACAACGCATAACGCATACTTTGATGAATAGGTGGCTAGATATCGGATGGCTTTTCGCCTCATTGCCCTAGTCTAAATTCATACATATTGATATCGAGTAGTTTAAAAAAAACCGCATGAACAAATTGCGGGTCAGCGGTTTTTCCCGCCTTTCACAGAAACTGATCCTGTCAACCACGCAAATGTTGCGGACTAGGGTATCTGCAACGCCAGCTTAACGCTTGGCAAAAGAAAGCAGCAAGGAGCTCTCAAATGTTTGATCTTGTTGTGGGGATCGCAACGTCGACTGCCGTATTGGTGCGACCAAACATCTTTGGAATGTGCTGTTGAGCCTGACGCAAGTTCTATCGGGCTGCTAACCCAGCGCAATCAGCCTAATACTTACAATGAATGACCGCTATCGCTAGAGTGTTGGCCTTGTTCGCCACCGCAGCGAAAGTCCGATTTCCGCCCCTTGTGCCGAAAGCTATGTGTTGCAAATGGAGATAGCGGTGGCTTATCCCCCGCACCACATTCTACCGCTGGTATGATCGGTATCTGCAGCGCGGTGAGGCTGGTTTGCATGATCAATCACCAAAGCCAAATCATGTCTGGAACCGGGTGCCCACCGAAGTGAAGCGCAAGGTTGTGGATCTCGCTCTGAAAGAGACGGAACTGTCGTCGCGCGAGCTGGCCGCCACGTTCACCGGTCAAGAGCGCTATTTTGTGTCGGAATCTACAGTGTATCGCACGCTCAAGGCGCATGACCTGATCACCAGCCCTGCCATCATCGTGCTGAAAGCCGCGAATGCGTTTGAGCATAAGACAACAGCCATCAACCAGCTTTGGCAGACCAACTTTACCTATCTCAAGGTTCTGGGTCGGGGCTGGTTTTATCTCAGCACAATTCTGGACGATTACAGCCGCTACATCATCTCATGGAAGCTCTGCACGAACATGCGGGCTGAGGATGTGACAGAACCCTCGATTTAGCCTTGCAGGCCTCCGGATGTGATCAGGCCCATATCGTCCACAAACCAAGACTGCTCAGTGACAACGGCTCAAGTTATGTCTCTGGCGATTTGGCTGAATGGTTGAAGGACAAAGGCATGAAACACAGTCGTGGTGCGCCGTGTCATCCGCAGACCCGAGGTAAAATCGAACGATGGCATCAAACTTTGAAGAACCGCATCTTATTGGAAAACTACTTCCTGCCAGGTGATCTCGCGGCCCAGATCGAAGCCTTCGTCGATCACTACAACCATCAGCGATATCACGAGAGCCTAAACAACGTCACACCCGCCTATGTCTACTTCGGGCGTGACCAAGCCATTCTGGAATAACGAGAACGGATCAAACGGAAGACGTTCGAAGCTCGGCGTTTGCGTCACAGCCAGCGCGCAGCTTAATCACACAAATCAGATGAGCCGAACACTCACTTAGTTTACGCCGCTCTTGGTTCCAAAAACTCTGACGACGGACACTCAATATGCGGAAAAGCTGATGGCACAGGAAACCGGCGGGAAAGACCCGGACCAACGCGACGGGTCCTGATCCCGGGTTTGCGTGCAAATTTGAAAAGGAATTGCTGGACCTCGCTCTTCCCACAGTAAGCAGCAAAAGCAGCGGCGCCGAAAAACATCAACAGGGACCGCCAATGCTTTTGGGCCAGCATCTTCACCTCCTCCCGAAGATGCTGGCCCAATCCAAGTCTGCAATCGGAGCGACAAGGCGATGGTCCATCTCAGACATCATCAAGACTTTGCCATTCGCCGACTCTATCCAGCCGACCAAAACGAGATCTGCGAGCACTTTCGACGGCTCGACGCCGAAGCTCGGCGCGCGCGGTTCTGGTGGACTGTCAGCGACGAGAGTCTGACGACCTACGTTCAGAGCATTCCTCATTATGACAGCATTCTCTGTGGCGCGTTTGCAAAAGGGCGTCGGAGGGGCGTCGCCGAACTCCGCGGTGACGACCAGACCGGATCTACAAAGACGGAAGCCGCCTTTTCTGTCGAACCTGATTGGCAAAACATCGGAATTGGTGATGCGCTGTTCGAGCGCATTATCGCAATCGCGCGGAAGTGGGGCATCAGTTCAATTGAATTGATGTGCCTGCGAGAGAACCGCCGCATGAGGCATCTTGCAGCAAAGAACAATGCTCGGCTGTGCATCGATCAGGGCGTTGCTAAAGCCGTTTTGCATCCAAACTGGTCATCGCCCTCCTCCCAAGCCGCAGAAATCGTTGGTGAAGTCAGGGGATTTCGCTTGTTCATTTGAGTGGAGGGAGAAGCAAACGTCCCGAAACGTTGCGTTAGCACATACTCGAAAACTCTCAAAGTCCCGCAAAGTGGACCAAGCACCGTTCTTGCCGGCTAGGCTCTCATCAAATGCCCGAAAGAGATCTAAGGTGCGACACGACCTCGTCCGAACCGTGGCCGGCTTTCAGGCAGGCAAATACCACCGGCAGATCGCCCCGCATTCTCGCGGCGTCTCGGCGCATGACGTCCAAAGATGCCCCCACATGAGGGGCAAGGTCGGTTTTATTGATGACTAAGATGTCTGACCTGGTGATTGCTGGGCCACCCTTGCGTGGGATTTCCTCGCCTGCGGCCACGTCGATCACATAGATTGTCAGGTCCGCCAACTCCGGGCTGAAGGTGGCCGATAGGTTGTCGCCACCGGATTCGATCAGGACGACCTCTACGTCGGGGTGACGCAGCCGCATCTCGGCCACGGCAGCCAGGTTGATCGACGCGTCTTCGCGAATCGCCGTATGAGGACAGCCGCCGGTTTCCACTCCAATCACGCGATCCGAAGGCAGGATTTGCATGCGCATCAGAGCTTCGGCGTCTTCTTGTGTGTAGATGTCGTTGGTGATGACGCCGATCGAGTGATCGTCTTTCAAAAGTTCGGCAAGCCTCGCGGTCAGGGTCGTCTTTCCTGCACCGACCGGGCCGCCGATACCGATGCGCAAGGGGCCGTTGAGTTGTGTCATGATTGGAAGAGCCTCGGTTCAAGAGTTTCGTGGGCCATCGCGGAGATGTCTGAGAAAAAGGCGTTGCCAAAAACGTCCGTGGTGTCCGCATTTCTCGTGTCTTCGGCGACCTGAAGGCAAAAGGGCTGCAAGTTCAGGATCACCCGTTGACCGGCCGTCTGCCCGATGGGGCTCAGGCGGATGGCCGAAGAGGTCAGGTTTGCGACAAAGGCCTGCAGATAGAGAACGGCAGTCGTATCGATATCCAGCTCTGCCAATCTAGCGGCGCGACCGACGGCAACGGGCAACAGCATGTCAGGTAGCGCCAAATCCCAGACAGCATTAACCGTCGCAACAAAGGCAGCGCCCTGCCTTTCAGCTTCGCGCAGACGCTCTTGAGCGGTGGCAAAGGATCGTGCTTTCGCGTCCATCTCCAATGGGTCGTCGGCAGCATAAGCCAGCCGCATCCAGATCGCATCAGCGCGACCTGAGCCATCACTCAGGCAATCTCTCAGCCAGTCTTCCAAACTGGTCGCGTCGGCAATCCAACCCTCGTTGATCGCTGTTTCAAGTCCGTGCGAATAGGCGAAGGCCCCCACTGGAAACGCGGGCGACAGCCATTGGGTCAGCGTCAGTAAGTGCGCATCAATGGGCGTGGGCATGGGCCGAGTGTCCGTGATCGTGCGCATGGGTGCGCCCGTGACCATAGGCGCCGCCTTCCGGAGTGAAGGGTTCGGTGACTTGGGTCACTGTGGCACCGAGGTGGCTCAGCATATGAGCGATGACGGGATCATCCTGGATCAAAAGGCGGGTCGCCTCGATCTGACAAGGTGTGTGGCGGTTGCCGATGTGCCAGGCGAGGCGGGGCAGGTCTTGCCCGGAAACGGCCAAGAGGTTTTCGGGTGCCGCCGTCACTTTGACCAGACGTCCATCGCCCAGTTCCAGCACGTCGCCATCGTTCAGGGATACGGTCTGTTCGAAGTCCGCGACAAAGGACCAGCCTTCGGTCGTTGTCAGTTTCTTTCGCCGGAAAAATCGGGCGTCGTAGGTCAACGCGCAGTCCGCCACCGCATTGTCTGATGTGCCAACGGGATGGAGCGTTTGTGCAAGTGGAAGATCGGTCATGGGGCCTCAATATAGAAAATACCGCTGCGCCATGGGCAGCTCGGTTGCAGGTTGGCAGGTCAGCAATTCGCCATCAGCCCGCACCTCATAGGTTTCGGGGTGCACCTCGACCTCGGGCATGGCGTCGTTCAGGACAAGATCCGCTTTGCCGATACCGCGCGTGTTCTCCACCGGCAAACTTGTCTTGGCCAATCCAAGCGCATCTCCCAGTCCTTCGGAGTGTGCCGCCTCGGAAACAAAGGTCACTGCATTGGCTTCCAGCGACCGGCCAAAGGCCCCGAACATCGGGCGGGTATAGACCGGCTGCGGTGTCGGGATCGAAGCGTTTGGATCGCCCATCTGCGCACACACAATGCTGCCGCCCATAAGGATCATCTCAGGCTTCACACCGAAAAACGCCGGGTTCCATAGGACCAGATCGGCACGTTTGCCTTCTTCGATCGAACCGATGTGCTTTGACAGCCCGTGCGCAATGGCCGGGTTGATCGTGTATTTCGCGATATAGCGACGGACGCGGAAATTGTCGTTGTCGCCGACCTCCTCGGCCAAGGCGCCCCGCTGTTTCTTCATCTTGTCAGCGGTTTGCCAGGTGCGAATGATCACTTCGCCCACACGCCCCATGGCCTGGCTGTCTGAAGCGATGATCGAGAACGCCCCCATGTCGTGCAGGATGTCTTCGGCGGCGATGGTCTCGCGCCGGATGCGGCTTTCGGCGAAAGCCACATCCTCTGGGATGGATTTGTCCAGGTGATGGCAGACCATCAGCATGTCCAGATGTTCGTCCACTGTATTGACCGTAAAAGGTCGGGTCGGGTTGGTCGACGACGGCAGAACATGGGCCTCGCCACAGATCTTGATGATGTCAGGGGCATGGCCGCCCCCTGCGCCTTCGGTGTGGAAGGCGTGGATGGTGCGGCCCCTTATGGCGGCGATGGTGTTTTCGACAAAGCCGGATTCGTTCAGCGTGTCGGTGTGGATCATCACCTGAACGTCCATGTCGTCCGCCACAGATAGGCAACAGTCGATTGCGCCGGGCGTCGTGCCCCAATCCTCATGCAGCTTCAACGCGCAGGCACCGCCCTTGACCTGTTCCTCTAAAGCGGCGGGGAGCGACGCATTCCCCTTTCCCGCAAAGGCGAGGTTCATCGGAAACGCATCCGCCGCCTGCAGCATCCGCCCAATGTGCCACGGTCCCGGTGTGCAGGTCGTGGCCAGCGTGCCATGGGCCGGGCCAGTGCCGCCGCCCAGCATTGTGGTTAGACCAGAATACAGAGCATCCTCGATCTGTTGCGGGCAGATGAAATGAATGTGGCTGTCGAACCCACCGGCCGTCAGGATCTTGCCTTCGCCAGCGATGGCTTCAGTGCCAGGGCCGACGATGATGTCGACGCCGGGTTGTGTGTCTGGGTTGCCCGCCTTGCCGATCTTGTGGATCTTGCCGTCTTTCAAACCGACGTCCGCTTTGTAGATGCCGGTTGCGTCCACGATCAGCGCGTTGGTGATAACGGTATCCACCGCACCCTCGGCGCGCGTGGTCTGAGCCTGACCCATGCCGTCACGGATCACCTTGCCGCCACCGAATTTGACTTCTTCGCCGTAGGGACCTGTCAGGTCCTTTTCCACTTCAATGATCAGGTCAGTATCGGCCAGTCGCAACTTGTCGCCGGTGGTGGGGCCGAACATGGCGGCGTAGTCAGAGCGGGGGATTTGGGTGGGCATCAGAGATCTCCCATCACAAGCTGGTTGAACCCGAAGACACGCCGTGCGCCGCCAATCTGGATCAGTTGCACCTCGCGCCGTTGACCGGGTTCAAACCGCACGGCTGTCCCGGCTGCGATATCCAGACGCATGCCGCGTGCGGCGTCGCGGTCGAAATCGAGCGCCGCGTTGGCCTCGCCGAAATGGTAGTGTGAGCCGACCTGCACCGGTCGGTCGCCCGTATTGGCGATCATTAGTGTGATCGGCTCCGCCCCTGCGTTCAGAGTGACCTCACCCTCCGCCGGAAAGAGTTCGCCGGGGATCATTGGCGTCTGCGGACACGGACCGCCTTGCGCTTGGCCAAAACAACCGCAGCGCCGATCAACATCAAGGCGACGGGCACAGCCCAATCCCCCGAATGCCCATGTGGGAGGCTTGCGGGGTGGGCCAAGGCGGGCGAGGCCAGAAACAAGGCGGGAATAGCATAACGCATGAGAGACTCCTATCGGATGGGATTGTGGACGGTGACCAGCTTGGTGCCGTCCGGAAAGGTGGCTTCGACCTGCACTTCGTGGATCATCTCGGGGATGCCTTCCATGCAGTCATCGCGGGTGATGACCACGGCGCCCACCTCCATCATGTCGGCGACCGAGCGGCCATCGCGAGCGCCTTCGACGACCATGTCGGTGATCAGCGCGATGGCCTCGGGGTGGTTCAGCTTGACGCCACGGGCAAGGCGCTTGCGGGCCACTTCGGCAGCCATGGCGATCAGCAGTTTGTCTTTTTCGCGGGGGCTGAGTTGCATGGGTCAGAGGCTCCAGGATTTCGGCAGGGTGGTTTCGGTCAGGCGCTCCAGCACCGGCACCAGCCATTGGCGCAACAGATAGGAATCGGCGGCAAGAAGTCGGATGGTCAAAAGATCGGGCGCGACAAGGCTTGCGCCGCCGGTCTTTGGCAAAAGTTGTCGGACAATAGGCAAATGCGCCTCGGCACGCGGGCCGAAGTAAAGGGCGCTGGCAAGGGCGGTCATGCCGCCTGCGATGGCCGGACGGTCAAGACTGGCGCTGATTGATCCGGTCAGGTTGATGCGATCCCAATAGATCGGGCGACCATCGTGGCGCAGGGTGATCCGGTCGCGAAAACTGCCCGAGATACGGGTTTCGCCCATGGCGCGGCGACCGAAGACAACGGGTTCGACCAGCACGGCCTCGGTTCCGTCGGTGACGTCCACGTCAAGGCGACGGTTGAGACAACCGCCGTCAAACATGATCAACTCTTGCGGCAACCAATGCAGTACCGCGCCCTTGGCGACAGACAGGCGCGTGCTGACACACGCAGCGCCAGAAGTGCTGCGATAGGCACGTTCTGCAGCTTGGGTTGTCAGGATCAGGCGGCTGTCCGGCCCGGCGCTGGCCGAAGCCTCAAACCGGTCGCCGCCTGTCAAACCGCCCGAGGTGTTCAGCACAATGGCTTCGACGGCATCCTTGCGACGCGGAAAGGCCACCTTACTCGCGCCCGAGGTTCTGAAGCGGTCAATGCCTGTGCGCCCGTCACGGCATTTGGTCGACAAGGTCATGGCACCGATGGATCTCGGGGCGGTGTTCGCCTCTCGTGATGCCAGATGTGGTTGACCCATGCGTCTGTCGCCCCCGGTACTCGACCCGCATGGTTCACCATGCACATTGGGGTGTGATCCACCGCTGCGCGCCGGGAAAAAGACCAATCCCGGAGTTCTGCCTATTTGCTGTGCGAAAGTGACCCCACTCGCCCAGAAGTTCAGCAATGATGAGATGCCGACACGGAAATGCCTGAATGACGTGTCGAACGGGTGACAGGGACTTCGTCTGTTAAGTGTGCGTTAGCCATAAGGTGGCAGAAAGCTTGATTGCTGACTTTTAGGTCGTTCATGATCGGATCATGAGCAGTTTGAAAACCTTTCTGGTCCTGCTTCTTATCCTGCCGAAGCAAAGTCCGGCGGCAGATGATGCCCTGATGTCTTCATTCGCGGCATGTGCAGGACGGTTCTCGGCCGAGTTGGAACATGCCTGGCTTATGAATGATGACCGCACGGATCAGATCGCGCATCGCCGGGCGCAGTTCATCGACCTTCTGAACGCGACGGTGCCCGACGATCAACGACGTCATGCGCTTCACCTGCGTATCGACGCCAAGATGGCGCATGCGCAATTGCTGACCGCCGCCAGCTTCTCACGCGATGCGGATCGCTCCAAATGGGCGGTGCGGCGTGCCCGGGCCGAGATCGACTATTGCACAGGATTCTTGCTTGAAAGCTGAAACGCCCAAAGATTTGGCGTTTCTTTCGCACAATAAAATGGCGAACCCGCGAAAGTCTGCGCAATTTTTGACGGATTGACGCCAGGGGCCGTTTTTCAACCCCCGCCGATCTCGCAGTCGCAGCAATTTCCATGGAACGACTTCTTCCGGGATCACACAAATCCCGTTGAACGTGCGATGGTGCTGGCCTTGCAATTCCAAAACACCACCGCACTCCGCAATTAGATTGCGTGGGGGGCATATGGGGGATCACACCCTTGAAAGCAACGCTTCCCCGCGCAGTGCCTGAAGGAAAACTGCGATGAAAAAGACACTTCTTAGTTCTGCTGCCGTCCTGGCCGCTTCGATGCTGCCGGCCATGGCGCAAGACTGCCCGATCAAGGTGGGAGTGCTGCACTCCCTGTCCGGAACCATGGCGATTTCAGAAACAACGCTAAAAGACACGATGGAAATGCTGATCGAACAGCAAAACGCCAAAGGCGGCGTTCTGGGCTGCGAGCTGGAGGCCGTCGTGGTCGACCCGGCGTCGGACTGGCCGCTCTTTGCCGAAAAAGCGCGCGAGCTGATTTCGGTACACGAGGTTGACGTGATTTTCGGCAACTGGACATCCGTGTCGCGGAAATCGGTTCTACCTGTGATCGAAGAGTTGAACGGACTTCTGTTCTATCCGGTTCAATATGAAGGCGAGGAATCCTCAAAAAACGTCTTCTACACCGGCGCCGCCCCCAACCAGCAGGCAATCCCGGCGACGGATTACTTTCTGGAAGAACTTGGCGTTGAGAAATTCGCGCTTCTGGGCACCGACTATGTTTACCCCCGGACGACGAACAACATTCTGGGAAGCTATCTTCAGCAGAAGGGCATCGCCGAGGACGACATCTTCGTCAACTACACGCCCTTTGGTCATTCTGACTGGTCCAAGATCGTCTCGGATGTTGTGGCTCTTGGTGCGGACGGCAAGAAAGTCGGCGTGATTTCAACGATCAACGGCGACGCAAACGTGGGCTTCTACAAGGAACTCGCGGCTGCTGGCATCAGCGCCGACGACATTCCCGTTGTCGCCTTCTCGGTCGGCGAGGAAGAATTGTCGGGTCTCGACACCACCAACCTTGTTGGTCACCTCGCAGCCTGGAATTACTTCCAGTCAGCAGACACCGATGCCAACGCCGAATGGGTCGAGGCCTGGAAAGCCCGCATGGGCGACGAGCGTGTGACGAATGACCCGATGGAGGCGCATTACATCGGCTTCAACATGTGGGTGAATGCGGCGACCGAAGCAGGCTCCACCGATGTCGATGCCGTGCGCACCGCCTTGTACGGGCAGGAATTCCCGAACCTGACTGGTGGCACCGCGGTCATGCTGCCGAACCACCACTTGGCCAAGCCGGTTCTGATCGGTGAGATCACCGAGGATGGTCAGTTCGACATCATCAGCCAGACGGAGGAAGTGCCGGGCGATGCCTGGACGGATTTCCTGCCGGAATCGGCGGTGCTGAAATCCGATTGGGCGGAACTCGATTGCGGGATGTACAACACCGAAACGTCGTCCTGCGTTCAGATCAAGTCGAACTACTAAGCATGGTGGGTTAAAACCCACCCTACGGGTGCGGCGCATGTCGCCCCCAGAACGCCTTACGGGGGCTGAACTATCCATGTCGCTTATACGTCGGTTCAACATCGGTTTCATGTCGGTGCTTCTATGCGCTCTTGCCTTGCCACTTTCGGCGCAGAACGCCGAGGCGCCGATCCAGCAACTCTTGCAAGAACATGGCGAAATCATCGCCAAATCCTCGCGCAAGACCATCGGTCCTGCCATCGACGCGCTTGCCGCCAGTGGTCTGGCCGAGGCCCAGGTCGTGCTGGAACGCTGGCAAAACAAAGAGATGTGGCGCGACAAGGACACCGGGCTTTTCGTCTATGGCGAAGCCTCGGGCAAGGAATTGACGGCGTTTGACTTTGCCGATGGCGCGGAACTTGGCACTTTCGTTGCCCGTGACTTCAAACAGTTGAAACCCAACAGCGGCATTCGCGGCATGATCGGCGCGGCCCTGGTGCAATTCCAACTATCAGGGTCCTTTGCCGAAAAGATGCAGGCCCTGAATGCGATCGAGCGTGACTCGGAGGTGTCCCATCTCGCGGCCCTGACCAAAGTTCTGCCCGACGAAACGGACCAGTCTGTGCAAAGTCGCATGGAACGCCTTCAGGGACTTTTGACAATCCGCTTCGGTGCGACCGACGAGGAGAGGATTGCTGCCATCCAGCGGTTTGACGGCGATCTTGGTGTCGATGTCCGGGCCGCATTGAACCCGCTTTTGGCCGTGGAGGTCGAGGCTTCGGCACAAGCACCCGAGGGCGATGACATCGCCCGCATCCTGACCGTCGGCAGCGACGACCTGCCGCGCGAGTCCGCCTATGACCTTCTGGTTGCCGCCGATCTGGCGAAACCCCGGATCAGCCGGTACGACAAGCGGAACGCGCTTTTGGCCAACATCTCGGAGGGATCGGTCGCGGGGGTTCAGGTGGCGACCCTGAACAGCGAAGACGCACGCGACCTTGCTTATGAAGCTTTGGCCGAACAGGGCGTGGTAGACCCTGTGGCCACCGAAGCCGAGGTGGATGAAACGCTGGCAGGCTTCACGTTCTACGAACGCTACAGCGGCTCGCCTTCAGTGGCCGTTGCCGCGGCGGCGGTGCTGACGGGCATCGAAAACAAGGTGGCATTCAACCAGGCATTTGACCTTGGCCTTGACGCCCTGTCGCTCGCTTCGATCTACTTTCTTGCCGCCATCGGTCTTGCTATCACCTTTGGCGTGATGCGCGTGATCAACATGGCCCATGGCGAGTTCATCATGATGGGCGCCTACACCGGCTACGTCGTCCAGCAGATCATCCCGGATTACACGATTTCCATTATCGTCGCCTTGCCGCTGGCCTTTGCCGTCACCTTCGGCGCAGGGGTCACGATGGAACGGCTAGTGATCCGCCACCTCTACCATCGCCCGCTGGAGACGCTTCTGGCGACTTTCGGGATTTCCATTGCCCTGCAACAGATCGCCAAGAACATCTTCGGCACGCAAGCGCGGCCCCTCACCTCGCCCGGCTGGCTGGACGGATCGCTGGTGTTCAATGACATCGTGTCGATCAGCTATATCCGGATCGCAATTTTCGTTTTGGCACTTTTGTTCATGGCGCTATTCCTTTTCGTCATGAACCGCACTCGATTGGGGCTGGAAGTGCGGGCGGTGACGCAGAACCCCCGCATGGCGGCCTCGATGGGGATCAACCCCGACAGGATCAACATGCTGACCTTCGGCTTCGGCTCGGGTATTGCCGGGATTGCGGGTGTGGCGATTGGGCTTTACGCCAAAGTGACCAGCGAGATGGGCGCGGACTATATCGTGCAAAGCTTCATGACCGTGGTCGTGGGCGGCGTTGGCAACATCTGGGGCACGCTTCTGGGCGCGACCATGGTTGGCTCGCTGCAAAAAGGGATCGAATGGATGAACCCCTCGAACACACTGGCCGCACAGACCTATATGATCCTCTTCATCATCCTCTTCATCCAATTCCGGCCGCGCGGGATCATCGCGCTTAAAGGCCGGGCGGCGGAGGCATGAGCATGGCGGAACTGACAGCAGGCCCTGTGCGTCGCACACCTTTCGTGGTGCGTTATCCGTCGGTGCTTATCTTTCTGGCCTGTCTGGGGCTGTTCACCCTGGGCGTGACGATCCTGTCCGAAGGGTTCGGTATCGGCGTCATCTCGACCAGTTTCATCAAGACCCTGGGCAAGACCCTGTGCCTCTGCCTCGTCGCGCTGGCGATGGATCTGGTCTGGGGCTATTGCGGTATCCTGTCCCTTGGGCACATGGCCTTCTTCGGAATGGGCGGTTACGCGATAGGCATGTGGCTGATGTACGAGCGGACGCGTCTGATCGTCGTCGAAAGCCTCGCCGCCGGAGGGCTGCCGCCAACGCCCGAAGAGGTCTCCAGCGGGATCGCTGGCCAGATCTTCGGTGTCGTCGGAGCCTCGGAATTTCCGCCGATCTGGGCCTTTGCCCATTCTCTGCCGCTGCAACTGGCCGCCGTCGTACTGGCGCCGGGGCTTCTGGCGCTGGTCTTTGGCTGGCTGGCCTTCCGCAGCCGGGTGACAGGTGTGTACCTTTCGATCCTGACGCAGGCGATGACGCTGGCGCTGTCACTGTACCTGTTCCAAAACGACAGCGGATTGCGCGGCAACAACGGTCTGTCAGGCCTGCAGAATCTGCCGGGGTTGGAGAGCACTAGTCAGGCCATCGTTTCGGTCTGGTTCCTTTGGGCCTCGGCCCTGGCCTTGGGGCTTGGATACCTGCTGGCGACATGGATGGTGTCGGGCAAGTTCGGCTCGGTCCTCAGGGGCATTCGGGACGACGAAGCGCGGGTGCGCTTCCTTGGCTATCCAGTCGAGGCGTTCAAGCTGTTTGTCTTCACCGTATCGGCCGTGCTCGCTGGCATTGCAGGCGCAATCTACTACCCACAGGCGGGCATCATCAACCCGGCGGAACTGGCGCCGATTGCCTCGATCTATCTGGCGGTCTGGGTGGCCATCGGCGGGCGTGGGCGATTGTACGGAGCCGTGATCGGCGCAGCTTTCGTCTCGCTCTTGTCGACCTGGTTTACCGGCGGGCAAGCCCCTGACCTGAACATCGCCGGGTATCGCATTCAATGGGTCGATTGGTGGACCGTCCTGTTGGGGCTGTCCTTCGTGGCGGTTACGCTTTTCGCACCGAAAGGCATTGGAGGGCTGGTCGACGCCTTGGCAGCGCGTCGCAACCCCAATCGGCATGGGCGCGACCTGGGGCCGGGCCACGGTTCTTTGAGAGAAAAGGAGGCAGATGCATGAGCGCGCTTCTTGAAGTCTCGGGCGTGTCGGTCAGCTTTGACGGGTTCAAGGCGCTGAACAACCTGTCGTTCAGCATTGACAGGGCCGAATTGCGGGCGGTCATCGGCCCGAACGGCGCGGGCAAGACCACCTTCATGGATGTGGTGACCGGTAAAACCCGGCCTGACGAGGGCCATGTGCTTTGGGGCGAACCGCCCGTGTCCTTGCTGGGCAAATCGGAAAGCAAGATCGCCATGGAAGGGGTCGGGCGCAAGTTCCAGCGACCCACGGTGTTTGAGGATCAGACGGTTCAAGACAACCTGATGATGGCGCTGAAAAAGTCGCGGTCGCCGCTGGCCGTGCTGCTGTTCAAACCCGAAACACCGGACTTTGCCCGGGTCGAAGAACTGGCGGATGTCATTGGGCTGGACGCGGTTCTGTCACGGAAATCTGGCGAGTTGTCCCACGGGCAAAAGCAATGGTTGGAAATCGGGATGCTCTTGGCACAGGAACCGAAGCTGTTGCTGGTGGACGAACCTGCGGCAGGCATGACGACCGCAGAACGTCAGAAGACCACGCAAATTCTGCGGGACGCGGCGAAGACCCGCGCTGTCGTCGTAGTGGAACACGACATGGATTTCGTGCGGCGTTTGGATTGCAAAGTGACCGTGCTGCACGAAGGCTCGGTTCTGGCCGAAGGCTCGATCGATCACGTCACCAAGAACCAGCAAGTCATCGAGGTGTACCTTGGCCGATAGTTTCCTCAGCATCCGCGATCTGACGCTGCACTATGGCGGCAGCCAAATTCTGAACGGCGTGGATTTCGACGCGGCCCAGGGCGAGGTCACCTGCTTGATGGGCACCAATGGCGTAGGCAAGACGTCGCTGTTAAAGGCGCTGGCGGGCACCCATCCCCGGTCGGGGGGCGACTATGATCTGGACGGCCAAAGCATCGGAAAGCTGAAGGCCTTTGACCTTGCGCGGAAGGGCGTTGCCTATGTGCCCCAGGGGCGCGAGATCTTTCCGTTTTTGACGGTGCAGGAAAACCTTGAGACGGGATTTGCCTGCCTGCCAAGTGGCGAACGCAAGGTGAAGGACGAGATTTTTGATCTGTTCCCCATTCTGAAGAAGTTCCTGCAACGGCGGGGCGGTGACCTTTCAGGCGGCCAGCAACAGCAACTGGCGATCGCGCGCGCGCTGGTGTCGAACCCGAAAGTGCTTCTTCTGGATGAACCGACCGAAGGTATCCAGCCGAACGTCATCCAGCAGATCGGCGGCACCATCCGCATTTTGAAGGAACGCGGGAACATCGCTATCGTCCTAGTCGAACAGTATCTGTCCTTCGCCTATGATCTTGGGGATGCCTTCGTCGTGATGGAGCGCGGTGCCGTCAAACTGAGCGCGCGAAAGCCGGAACTATCACTCGAAAAGCTGACCGCAAGCACGTCTTTGTAGTACGCAATGGCAGGGTGATCTGTATACTATTCTTCCCTTCATAACCGGTTTCGCCGCTTCAAGGCCGTAAGTCTGTTCCAAACCGGCGAACGGCAAGTGCCATTCACCGACGCGGGTCAGATTTCAATCTGCTCCGCAATAGTGAGAGCATCTTCCAACTCAACGCCAAGGTAACGCACTGTACTGTCAATCTTAGTGTGACCCAGCAAAAGCTGCACTGCACGGAGATTCCCTGTCTTACGGTAAATCTCCGCTGCTTTGGTTCGGCGGAGTGAATGGGTTCCGTAACCGCTCGGTTCCAATCCAATCGCTGTCACCCAATCCCGGACAAGCCGACCAAACTGACGCGTTGAGATATGGGGTCGCTCGAGGAAACGGCTCGGAAACATGAAGCTACAGCCCATCATCTTTGGCGACTTGACCCAAGCATGAACCGTATCCCGTGTGTTTTCCGTCAGTTCGAATTGTACTGGTTTCTTGGTTTTGCTCTGGACCACTGAAACCCGTTCTCGAGCACGATCATCTTTGACCAGATCGGTCACGGCAAGCCTAACCAAATCGCATCCACGCAGCTTGCTATCAATGGCGACGTTGAACAGCGCAAGATCGCGCAGATTTCCGGCGAGTTCGAGCCGAGCACGGATCGCCCAGACCTGCTTGGGAAACAAGGGGCGTTTCTGGCCGATGATCCGCCCCTTGTTCCATGCTCTGCGCTTTGGGGTGACTGCGGGAAGTTGAGCTCTAGGCATAATGTGCCCTCCAATCCGCCCTCCGCACCCAATCATCGGCACCGCGCCAACGAGGCACTTGTACAATCGAATCGGATGCCTGCTGTCCGAAGCCCACTCTACTTGAGTTCTCGGTGCAGGCATTGAACCGCTTTGAGTTCGTTGGCGGACATAGGTTGTGATGCACCCCAGAACGGAATCAAGGCGCGTCAGCCCCACCGTGGAAGCACCGGTCCGGTGGGCCGACGCTTGCACAGATTTTCACGGATCACTGCTTCAGTCTACATCCCGTGAATCCGGGCGCACATTCTTGCTATGCAATATTTGAATGGCCGAATTCAGCGCTGCGCCGTGACACAAGAATTTGTGCGTGCCCAAAATTTTCCGTGTTGCGAGCGCACGCAGCGAAAAAATCCAAGGTACAGGTTGGGCTCTGAGCGATGGTCGCTACCCGTTGCCGGAATTCCCGCTGCCAGACAGCGAACGACGCATGCTCACTTTTGCGGCCTGAGAAACACGAATTTATACAGGTGGTTCGGACGGAAATGCGTTGTCCAGACGAAGGGACGCTATCAGACCGCGAAGGGACCACGGGTTTCTGCGGCACCGCATGGCCGTGAAGAGCCCAGTTCGGCCAAGGCTGCAAAGTCGAAGAACGGCTGCTCATGGGGTTTAAAGAGATGTTTCCAACCGTTCGCAGAAAAGCCCCTTTGGCTCCGAGGCGAACGTCAAAAGCATGCGGCCAACCATTCACAAAATGCCGCTGACGCCTGTTTTTCGCGGAGGCCCGTATTTCGTTGGATGACATAATGTGACTGACCATTCGCGATGGGGTCACCGACAATATTGATGGCGCGCCCTGCGGCGATGGCCTGTTGTGCGAACCGTTCGAACATAATCGCGCAGCCGTTCTCCGCGGCGGCCAATTCACAGGCCGCGACCGAAGTGTCAACAATGATGCGGGGAGAAATCCTGTCAATTGGCAGGCCGTTGGCGGATAAATAACGCGCCCAATGGTCGTCAAAGCCCAGAACGTGAATGGCATCAAGTTGCATCAGATCCGCGGGCCTTTGGACTTTCGTTGATGTCTGCACCCCGCAGACGGGCAGGATTCTCTCGTCCGACAGCTTGACCATGCATGGGTTTGCGTGGGTCTGCGCGGCGAGCAAAATCTCGACATCGACGGGGTGTTTTTCCAGCACATTTTGCCACAGCGACGTTTCAAGCTTGATCACGATTTGCGGGTGTTCATCTTGAAAGGTGGACAGCTTCGGCGTCAGCCAGATGATCATCGCCGCAGAGGCGCGCACAACGATGGTCGTTTCTAGCTCCGGCCCAAAAAGCCCGCTGGTCGAAAACGCGATGTGTTCAAGCGCCTCACGCACCGAAATCAGATAGGCTTGCCCGATATCCGTAAGCTGCAGGCTTTTGGCGCGGCGGATGAACAGGTTTTGCCCCAGCTTGGTCTCCAGCGCCTTGATATGTTGGCTGACGGCGGTTTGCGTCAGGCCCAATTCATGGCTTGCGGCGGTAAAGCTCTGGTGGCGGGCCGCGGCCTCAAACGTGCGCAGCCAATTCAGATTGAGATTCTGTTTCACCCGTGTGGCATAAGATATTTATGTGCTTGAGGGCAATTCGTTTCGTTTATCTTCTGCCAACTGCTCGTCTATCAATGGGTAACGGGCCCGCGTCTGCCCGATTTCCAAAGGAGAGTGCGATGTCAAAGACCGATTTTGGAACCCATGCTGACATGGCCCTGAACCTCGTCGATCTTGCGCGTTATCCAATTGCTGATCTGGATAAGGGCGCGGGTGCGGCGTTCCTGAAGGACTGTCAGGACCACATGGAGGCGTACGGCTGGTGCAATCTGGATGGCTTCATTCGCGCGGACGCATTGGCCGCCCTTGAGGACGAATCCAGCAGCCTTTTGCCCGGTGCCGAGGTGCTGACAATCAAACGCAACATCTATCAAGGTGCGATTGATCCGTCCTTGCCAGAAGATGATCCGCGACGTCGCGAATACACCCATGTGGCTACTCAGCTTGCCGATGACCAGATACCGGCAGATACGTTGATCCAGCAGTTATATAAGTCGGATGTCCTGACGGACTTCGTTCGCCGTGTGCAGAAAAAGACCGTGTTGCATCGTTGTGCAGATGAGTTTCAGGCACTGAATGTTGTCGCACTTTACCCCGGCAGTTGGCATGCATGGCATTATGATACAACCGAATGTACCGTGACGTTGCTTTTGAAAGCAGCTGAAAGCGGTGGCGATTTTGCATTCTTGCCAAATTCGCGCACAGATGAGGCCGAAGACCGTGACGCCGTGGACCGGTTATTGGCGGGGGATATGTCCCATGCGCATAAATTCGATCGTGGGGCCGGGACGTTTACACTGTTCCGTGGCGGATATTCCTTGCACGGTGTGACCGAAGTGTTCGGCGCGCATCCCAGAATGACGGCAATTATGACCTATGATGAACAAAAAGGTCGTGTCATCAGCGACGACATCAACGTACGCATCTATGGCACACGCGTTGAAAAAATCCTTGAGGATCGTAGGGCCGCACTGGCGCAGGCTAAAGGAATATCACAATGAAAACCGCTCTCCTCGTTATTGATGTGCAAATGGCGCTCGCCCATGACGATGCTGCTGGGGCCGCGCGGTCTTGCCCTGAAGCGTCTGACAATATTGGACGTTTGCTGTCGCAATTCCGCGCATCTGGTGACAAGATCATCCACATCCACCACCACGGCACAGATGCGGATGATCCGTTTCACCCAGATGCACCGGGTTCTGCCGTTCAACCGTTTGCCGCACCTCAGAACGGCGAACAAGTGATCGTCAAACACGCCTCTAGTGCATTTGGTGGCACCACGCTTTTAGCTGATTTGCAGGGCGCGGGCATTGAACGGGTCGTCATCTGCGGTGCGACCGCCAATCATTGTGCTGAATCCGCCGCACGCTCGGCCAGCAGCCTTGGGTTTGATATGATCTATGCCTCTGATGCGGTCTGGGCCTATGACGCAACCGGTCCAGACGGGGTTGCCCATACCGCCGCGCAAATCCACTCGGTGACCCTTGCAAACCTTCACGGCGAATTTGGTGCGGTCCAATCGACCGACGAAATCCTCGCCGCTTGATTTCAGGAGACGCACACATGCGCATTGGTTTTATCGGGCTTGGCACGATGGGTGGGGCGGCGGCCCTGAACCTGATCAAGGGCGGGCATCAGCTGGCCGTTTGTGATCTGGACGCTAAGCGCGCCGAACGGCATCTGGCGCTTGGGGCGACGTGGGCTGATACGCCCGCCATGGCCGCCAAAGATGCCGATATCGTCTTTACTATGGTGTTTGGTCCCAAGCAGATCGAACAGGTGGTTCGGGGTCAAAACGGTCTACTGTCGGCGATGGGGGCGGGGCAGGTTTGGGTTGATATGACAACCAACCAACCGACCCTGGCACGAGCACTTGGAAGCGCATTGGCAGCCAAGGGCGTCCAGCCGGTCGACGCCCCGGTATCAGGCGCGGTTGATGGCGCACGTGCAGGCAATATGCCGCAATTTGCTGGCGGCGACGAGGACACGATCGAGCGTATCCGCCCCGTGATGGAGCTGATGGGGCCGATGCACTACATGGGCCAAAGCGGCAACGGGTCAATCACCAAACTTGCCAGCAACCAACTTTGGGCGATCCACGCCACCGCGATGGGAGAGGCATTGGTCATGGCCGTAAAATCCGGCGTTGAATTGCCCCGAGCATGGGAAGCTCTGAAAATTGGGGCCAGCGATAGCTGGTGTATGCACCATGATGCGCCGTCGGTCTTTGCAGGGCACTACGATCCATCTTTCACGCTAGACCTGTGCCAAAAAGACTTGGGGCTCATTGTCGAGGCCTGCGATGACGCAGGAACACCGGCCCCCGCGACACGTCTGGTCTGCGCGCAATTTGAAAAAGCGCGAAAAACCTACGGCGGCGACAAGGGCGAACTGCACGTAATCAAGCTGGAAGAAGATGCCGCCGGTGTGTCACTGCGTACGGATGGTGACTGGGTGCCCCATTGGGAGAAATAGCGATCCAGGCCACTTTGGTATGCCCCAACCGAAGTCAGTTGCTGACTTTGGCACCGTTTCAGCAAAAGTCGGCATTGTCCGCGACCTGTAAATTCCCACCTTAAAGAATGCTGCGCGGTGCGCGAACGGCCAGAATGGCCGCCGCACCGCAACATGAGAAGTTGCGCGGGTGCCGAAAAATCCTAGCTGCGAGCGCACGCAGAAAAAAATAGCAACGACTGGTGGGGGCTCAAACCAGTCATCTGACGGTTTCAGTAGGTCATCGGTTCGGTTCAGACAGTATGAAGGCCTGCTATGCAGGACAATGCCGACATTGGATTTTCCTGCTTTGCTGATGCAGCATTCTCTCGCACGTGCGGCACCACCATTGATACGATGCAGCGCATGTCGCCGAACCAGTCGTTCGCGGTCGTAGATTTGCAGCAAACCGAAAACATTTCGACAAGTTTTCAATTGGCGACTTGAAATAGCAACTCGTATCCCACAAGCATTCAGCAAATCATTTTCGCTTTCGTTGAACGCCTAACGACGGACGTTATTTGGCTTAAGTGAAATAGTTTAAAGGATAATAATGCACGCTGTCGTTTTGTTTTTTTCGCTTGTCCTCTTGGTGTTTGCTGGAGCTGCTCAAGCTCAGAGCGTTATCACTCTTTCTGAGAAAGGCGGATTACACGCAGCTTACGTAGTTCCGGTAGACGACCTCGACCGTGTGGACGTGCAGCTAATTGTTCTCTCGGGGGCGTATGACGATCCGGAACCATCCGGTACGGCGCATCTGACTGAACATCTGGCCGCGTTTTCAGCGGATGCTACCATTCTGAGAAAGCCCCGAGAGCGTGATATCCATGCGACAACGCACAACGTATCTACTGTCTACACTAATTCTGGCGTTCCTTCCGACATAGAAATGCTGTTGCGGCTGTCTCGGGCGGTTCTTGACACCCCAACACTGCCGAAAGGATTTGCGGAAAGCGAAATTGATATCGTTCAGCGTGAAACACTGCTACGCGAAAGACAGTCTCCGCTTCGCTGGCTCCGAAGAATTGCGCTTCAAAACCTCTATGGCACTCTGCGTGGTCGGGCAAATAACACCATTGAAGATCTTCCCAAATTGAACCTTGAGAAGGCCTATCAGTTTCACGAAACACACTATGTGCCATCCAATGTGACGTTAATCGAGTCGGGGAAAATTGACCCTGATAAAGCCGAAGAACTCGTTGCACGTATATTTGGGGACACAGAACCTTCTGAGGTTCCTCAGAAGCCCTGATTAGACCACAAACCGGATCCCGAGCTCAAGTTTATTGAGCGCATTAGGTCGGACAAGCTGGCGCATGACACAGTCCAGTTTGCGAAATTCGTGGACTTCGAAGATCGGTCAACCAGCATCGAGATGCAGGGGGCATTTTTCATCGCCAGCGATATTTTGAACGAAAGGCTATACAAGGCCCTGTACTATCAAGACGAGCGCGTTTTCAGCGTCGATGCAGACTGGTATTTTGCCAAGAATGCTGATCTGGAACTTACCATAGATTTGCACCTGATGCCCGGCTTCAGCTTGGACCCGGCGCACAGCCATCTGACAGAAACTCTGGCGAATTTGTTGAACGAACCAATCACCAGGGACGAAATCAATCAAGCACGCCAGACGCAGGTCGTTGGAGCCCGGAATGCCGCGCGCCGACCCGTAGAGTTTCTATCATTTCTGAAGAATGTGGCTTCTGATGGCTTCCCACCTGTCACACCGTCAGTATTTGTCGAGATCTTGAACGATACGACAGATCAGGACGTTATTGATTTTGCCGAAAAGGTCATCAAGCCATCAGCCACATCAGTCGTGTTGGCCGAAAAAGCAGAGTAACATGCAAGCATTCAAAAGCCGGTTCACTTCCTCTCTCTTAATGGTTCTCAGCCTGCTGTCAGCGCAGCAGGTCCGAGCAGAGCAGATCGCAACGACTGGCGATGCGAATATTGTTTATCTGATGCCACTAGAAAACGGCACCTCAGAACTCACCTTGGTTTGGCCAATTGATCGGCCAACAACAGAACGGGTGGCCGCGTTGCGCGCTGGTCTCGCAAGTATCGTGTCAGGAGGAACATCAAGCCGTTCCTCCCACAAAATTGCTAAATACAAGCAGTTGAAGGGGATCAGGTATTACGTCGAAACAAGTCGCCATAGTCTGATGCTCACTGTTTCGGCGCCAAATGAAGTCTTTCCAGAGACCATCGTCCACCTCGAAAATCTATTGCTTGAGCCGGAATACTCCGACGGCTGGTATGCAAGAGAGCTGCGGTATTCCAGCCCAATCAAGTCTACCAGGACCAGAATGCCAGAACATGTTCTGGATGAAGTGGCGGATTTCCTAGAGTACGAACCTGACGAAGCAGAAACCGAGGTTTGGGATGGCCAATTTCGTTTCGGTCAACCCATTCAGGCAATCCTAAGATCTGGAGATGAAGAAGTAGAACGCCGCACCATTCGACTGGTTAACAATCTTCCCCGCCCGAAGGGAAAGTGGGAACTGCCTTTTGCAAAATGGGCTGAAGCGTTGATTGGCACGGATGTGGATGACTTCACCCTTCCAGCGGGTGTCATTCACTTTGCCGATCCCGACTCTTCCGAGATGCTGATCCTTTTTGTCAAAGCAGAGGAGTTTGCGGACGAGGCTGACCAAGTTGGAACAAATGTCTTGGTGGATTACATTGGCGCAAACCAAGGGTCTGAGATGTTTCGGATAATCCGCCAGGAAATGCGTGCGGCTTACGATCCACGTTCAGATTTCGTTGTCATGGGGAAGAGAAAGGCGATTATCTCACTGAGCGCAACAGTTGAGGCGGTAAGATGGCCAGAGATCTATGAGAAAATAAAGGAAATCTATCAGAGTGTCCGCAGCGGGAAGATTGAACAAGAAGGTTTAGAGATTCAGTTCGGTCAGTTGGACCGGGCTTACTATCGCGATTTTTTCACTGAGCCTGTCTGGGGAACGCGGCAATACCTGCACGAGTACCCCGAGGGCGCTGACGGGACTATCGAAATTCCACTTTTTGGCGTGTTCCAAACACTGTCATTGGAGGAGACGGCAGCAATCTCACATGAGCTTTTGCCGCCTTTGGAGGATTTCCTTCTTATTCTGATCGGAGGAGGAAACTCTCCTCTGGACCCCTTGCAATCAAAAGGTTTCTGCTCGATGCCGAAAAGCACCCCATTGAGGTTTTGCCTTGATGTGCTTTCGAATGCTGAAAACCTATAGGTCAAATGCAATTGTAGTTGGCCTTTAAAAGGAAGCACTAGCCCCTGCAAAGCTCAATTGCCGCGCAAAGCAGTCATAAGTGTTTAGTGCTGTATTGTGCAAATTGGGCGCAGAGCCAGGTTTCGCCGCTTGCGGCGCCAAAGTTCGCTCCTGCCATGCGAACGACAGTACATCGACCGTGACAGTGGAAGATAAGAGGCTTGACCTATTCTGCCGATGGCTGGTTCCGTTCCATCTGCGCCAAGTTGCCTACTGCATTGGCAATCGGCCGCAGCGAGCCCATAGCGTGAATACGATTTTCACGCTGCGCGTGCTCGCAACGCCAATTTCACTCCGTCGTCTTTGTGTCCCATGCTGGGCATCCAGCATTCGACTTGGAGCACCTGCCACAAAACGACTCAGCGGATCACGTGGACAGAACAATTGGCGTGGTGAACGACCCGGTTCGCAGTCGACCCAATAAACATGTTCTCGATCCCCGGCTTGTGTGAGGCCAGCACTATGCAATCGATGCCATTTTCATTTGCGAAATCAACGATCGCTCGGCCAGCGCTCCCCGAGATAAGCCGCGGTTTCGCCCCCGGTAGCTCTGCAGCGTTCCGATGTAAGCCTTCCTGAAGCTCTTTTCGCGTGTTGGCCAGAACTTCCTCGGGTATCTGGGATGCCACATATGCAGGGATCGGCTCCTGCACATGGAGCACTGTGAATTCCGCATCGGCACTCGCCAGCAAACGAGCAGCTTCAAATGAGGCCTGTGTATCGTGATCGTTGTCCAGCGCGACTGGAATCAGAATGTTCTTATACATGTTAGTCACCTTCGATTGCTCCAGCTACGATCATTCCGGCCTCCGCGGTGATACGGCACTCTAAACCGGTTCGGATTTCGAAGACCTACCCGCTTTCTTTGCTGTGCTTGCAACATCATCTATTGTTTTTTCCACAGCTTCGGCTTCGGTTTCCGCTGCAAATGCTGCACATCGGGCAACTGTTTCGAACCATTCCTGAGCGTCAGCCACGAGCCGTTCGGCTGAATGCTTCTGCCACTCTGCTATGAATTGCAGTGCTTTCGCCGGATCAGTCGGGTCTGCAGCAGACGCCGAGCGCGCAGCTTCTAGCGCGGTTCGAACAGCCTCGTGACGCCTCTCAAACCAATGTTGAGCAAAGGCCTCTGCCTCTTTCAGTGATTTCTCCTGCGTGTCCCAGAATTGCTCAAGCTGAGCGCCTAAAACCGGATTGGCCGTAGTAGTCGGCTGCATCTGCTTGAAAACATCAACAAGTGGGTTGGAGTAACTTGATTTTGGCTTCTCTTCAGGCATCGGAGATTCCTCCTCATCTTCCCAATGCTGAATGTTACCAAATCCCGTAGAAAATAACCTTAATGTAGATCAACCGGCGTCAAGAAACGTGGGCAGTGGTCCTCTACAATCTAATGGCAGCATTTGTACCAACCTACTCGATTTGAAGAGACTCCAGATAATAGATCACATTTGCCAACGGCACACCTGCGAACATCGGCTGGCCGTCAGGCATGGTCAGCGCAACTTTTTGGTCCGAATCCAAAGCTGGTCCAAAAATGGGCATTTCTCCGCCATGCGCGAGCAATGGTGCGCGACCATCAATTTGACGCGCCACCGCCTCAATCGGAAAAACGCCGTCGTTTTGGGCCGCAAGCCTGGTCAGATCAGGTGTCCTTATTGCCAGCATCTCCGCCATTGGACCATCCCCAGTGGCCTCAAATCCATGGCACTGCCAGCAATAGGTTCTGTAGAGATTGTTTCCGTTTTGAAGGTCAATATCCTGCGCCAGTGCAGCACTTGCAGCAAATATTGACAAAAGAAGTCCGCGATAAACTGGCATCTGTTCCTCCTCGAACGTCAGCATTTCGCGTTTAGACTACGCGGTATTGAGCGAACGCTTCATTGATCTCGCTCATATTCAGCCTTTGAGTACCAGCTGGGAAAAACTGCGACGAAAGTAAGTACACTACAGTCGGTTCCGCTTGGCTGGTCGGTTCTTGGCGACCAATGACATAGATCAATTCAAAAAGGTACATTACATAGTAAAGCATGAATGTTTCAGCGGGATTGCCGTTCATCACCTGCATCCAAATCAAACATGGTGATAAGCGGAATTGCAAAAGCGTGGAAATTCCACCGCAAGGGCTCGGAATGAATGGTGGCGAGCCCCTCGTTAGTGACTGGTGTACTTAACCGCGCTGTAGCTTCGGTACACAGGCGTTTGTTCATTGAGGAGTGAAGCCAATGCATACGGCCGATCCACCGACACCTAAACTCCGACGCGCGCTTACTGCCCCGTTGCTTACGCTTTACGGGCTAGGTGTCACCGTCGGTGCGGGAGTCTATGTGCTTGTCGGTGCTACCGCCGAGGTCGCTGGTCCTTACGCCACTGTTTCGTTTCTCATTGCAGCGCTCGTCGTTTCGCTGACGGCTTTGTCGTACGCCGAACTCGCGACACGTTATCCCGTAAGCGCGGGAGAAGCGGCATACGTCGAAGCGGGGTTTCAAAGAAACTGGATTGCCGTGTTGGTGGGTCTCGCCGTCGCTGCTTCGGGAGTGATATCGGCTTCGGCCGTTGCGATTGGAGCGGCCTCTTATCTTCACACCCTGACCAACCTTGGCACCACGTTGCTTACGATCGGCATCGTGTCGGTTATGGGACTGATTGCACTCTGGGGCATTGCGCAATCAGTATTTGTGGCTGCAGTGATCACAATCATCGAGATTTCGGGGCTTCTGTTTGTGATTGGCTGGGGCATGTCCGTGCAGGATCCGCAAGGCTATGCGTTCAGCGAGACGATTCCAGGTTTTGAGATCAACGCTTGGCGGGGCATTTTCGCGGCGTCGCTTCTGGCTTTCTTTGCCTTTGTTGGATTCGAGGATATGGCAAACGTCGCCGAAGAAGTAAAAGACCCAGTTCGCACAATTCCCAAGGCAATTCTGCTGACGCTCGTTCTGGCGACGGGTCTGTATCTGGCGACCTCAATTACGGTCCTGCTTGTTGTTCCTATCGATACCTTGTCGACGTCGACTGCCCCGCTTGCTTTGGTTTTTTCAAATGCACCCGAAGTAATCAAACAGGGGTTTGCCGCAGTCGCAGTCGTTGCAACAGTCAATGGCGTCCTGATCCAGATGATAATGGCGTCGCGGGTAATCTACGGCCTTGCCGACCGGGATCATCTGCCGAAAATACTGGCGAGTGTCCCGCAGGTAACCCAGACACCAGTCGTCGCAACCCTGCTGGTTGTGGCGCTAATCCTTCTACTGACCCAAACACTGCCGATCGGCACCCTAGCAGAACGCACATCTCAGATCGTCTTGGGGGTGTTTGTTCTAGTCAATTTCTCGCTGATCTTTTTGAAGTTGAAACCGGATTCAACCCGACAACATTTCCACGTACCTCTTGTCGTGCCAATCCTTGGTGTGCTGACCAGCACCCTGCTTTTTGGCGCCGGGTTTCTTTGAGAGAAAATCCGACGGCGTTAGGTCGCCAGAACGGGATCCGAATGACTTATGAACACTGATCGACCTACACTTGGAAGGCGGCTATCTGAATGGTGGCACCGGACATTCGTTGATCTGGTCGCGCAACTACAGTGGTCCTACATGCCACCGTTAATGGTGTACTTCGCGGCCGGAGTTTCGGGACTGACATCCGTCGTTGGCGCGTTTTTCCTCAAGGACTATCTGAATCTATCTGCTGCTTTCGTGGCGGGCTTGGCATTTTGGGCCGGTCTGCCCTGGATTTTGAAAATGCCGCTTGGGCATCTGGTGGATCTGTTCTGGCGTTGGAAATCGCTGCTGATATTGGTTGGCGCGTCTCTTATCACGGCCTCGTTGCTTATCATGTATGGACTTGTGACCGCGCCTGCCCAGATGGCCGGGGCCATGCTGCCTGAGCATTGGTATGTCGTTGCCTTGATCCTGGCACCTTCTGGTTATGCCATTCAGGACGTCGTGGCAGATGCCATGACGGTCGAAGCGGTACCACAAACCAACCAAGACGGGTACGCGTTTACGCATGAAGAAGTTCGTGCCCGCCACACTACCATGCAGACCCTGGGCAGGATTGCGATCATATCCGGGTTTGCGGGAGTCGCAGCGGTTAACATCTGGATTTTTTCGGGCGCGGAGGATCTGGATAAAAGCGATCGTTTGGTTCTCTACGGTCAGGTCTATCTCGTCGCTCTGGTTGTCCCCTTACTGTCGATCAGCGGAGTGGTTCTTCATGCTCTGATACAGCGTCGCCTCGTTAGTCTTGGGCACCTTCCACACAAACCGGATCAAGCCACCGAAGTAAGGTGGCCAATACTGCTGGGAGGTCTCGCGTTTGTTGTACTCAGCGTTGTGTTGGGAACCGCAAATTTCGCCTTTGCGCAAGAAACTGTTTTTGCGGTTTCGCTCACCGTCATTCTCTATCTCATGTCACGGCTGCTAAGGGAACTGGAGTCGAAACAGGCCAAGGTTCTGATCGGGACGGCGACAATCATTTTCGTTTTTCGCGCGGTCCCGTTGCCTGGTCCGGGATTGACCTGGTTCGAAATCGACGAGCTTGGGTTCGACGAACAGTTTCTGGCAATTCTGGCGCTCCTGACCTCACTACTAGCACTGCTTGGCCTGATCATCCTCAGGCCGTTTATGGCCAGTCGTTCCATCGCGCAGGTGGTGGTACTGCTCACCATTGCCGCCGGAGTGCTGGCCCTGCCTAACCTTGCTTTGTACTACGGAGTGCATGAATGGACGGCCGCGCACACAGGCGGGGTTGTGGATGCAAGGTTCATCGCCATACTCGACACAGCCGTCGAGTCACCGCTGGGTCAGATCGCGATGGTCCCGATGCTGGCCTGGATCGCACGCAACGCCCCGACACATCTCAAGGCGACCTTTTTTGCTGTCATGGCGTCTTTCACCAACATGGCATTGTCGGCAAGCAGCTTGGGCACAAAATACCTAAATCAGGTATTTGTCGTGACACGTGTCGTGACCGAACCCAGAACGGGTTCAGTTGCATCCATCGCTGACTATAGCCACTTGGGGAATTTGCTGATTACCGTGGGCCTGATCTCTGTCATAGTCCCACTGATTATGGTTTTTCTTGTGCAAAATTCACCATATCGGACAGGCGAATGAATACGCGGATCAATCGCTTTCATTGAGAAGTGTCTTGAGGTGCGACACCGGAACGCCAATATTCGAACCACCAAACTCGGGTAAGATCGCGGCGTTGATCGCAACCACCTTACCGTTTCGGTTCAACGCAGGTCCCCCGCTTCCTCCATTTGTGGTCTCTGCATCATAAACAATGGCGCCGGGACTGGTCTGGGCTACGATTCCCCGGCTGGCCAGGGGCCGGATTTTATTTTGTTCCGAAAGATGGGTCGCAATTGTCCAGAAATCCACGGCGCCTTTATTTTCTAGCGTTTTCAGAAAGCCCGGACCGGCCTGTGCGATAAGAGCCTTCAGGCCGGTTGGATATCCAAGCAGGAAAACTTCCTCTCCCGCTCGCGGCGGCTCATCTGCAAGTAACAGCCCAAGTCCCCGAACGCGTGTGGAGTCGATAGAGAGAAGCGCCAGATCTGCGGTTTCGCTTGCTTTATGCAAGACAGCCTTAATTGGTACAGTTTGATCAGGCAAATAGACCAGCAAACTCAGCATCTCGGCCTCCAGCGCTGCGGCCTGAAGGGCTTGTGCACGGTCGCCAGTGGTCCAGGGCAAGGCGACATGACGGTTGGTCACCAACAGAGGCGGGTCCTGTAGAAGAAACCCGGTTCCGGTAAACTGAAACTCAGCAGGTTCGCCCATCGCATCTGGTTCGAGCCACGGTTGTCCAAATGGCGTTTGCAGATTCTTTCCATCGGGGCCAACCACATGCCGCAGCAATTTCCCGCTTTTGATCTGCCGCAATCCATAGGCGCCCTGGACGAACGCGACGGAACGTGTAGAGGCTGTGATAATCCGCGTTGATGCGCCTGCGCGTTCCTCCAGCGAGCCAAGACGCTGCTCAGTGGACAGCACCTGACTTTCGAAAGCATCTTTGAGTGCACCCAAATCCTCTGGCGTCAACGAGTCTTCCCGGGTCTGTGCCAGCATAACGGCAACCGCTTCGATCTTATGGGATTCTCGTTCCAGGCTGTCCGCCAGCTTCCTGTCGTTCTGAAACAGTAAATACCCAAATACGGCGATCAGAAGGATTGCGCCAATAACGGTGATCCTGAAGAGAATTGTGGTTTGTGATGCTAGCCGACGCCCACTGTCGCGTAGTGCACCGGAAATTTTTCTTGGAAAGGGTCGACGGCTTGTTCTCGCATATGCGTACGCGTCGCTTAGGATATCCTCGACCGTGCGATGTGCAGGGAATGAGTGGTCGCACACCCTGTAGCGGGACATCGGGCCTTTTTCGCCGAATTCGATCATGTCGCCGTGCCTGAGGTAAGCCGAAGCGACCTTGTGACCGTTGACCCAGATATTCCGATCAGACAACGCGTTTAACGTGTAACCGTCATCTGACCACTGAAGAGTCGCAATGTCTTCGTCATAAGCTGGCACATCTTCTTTCGGTCTCAGCCTCAAGGTACGGTCCGGACTGACCGAGGCCGACACAGCGTTGTCGGCAAGCCAGACTACGGTCCCGCGGGACGGGCCGGTCAAGCTCTCCAGGAATGCACGGACATTACCTGTATCAACTCCTGTGTCGCCTTGGTCCGGTGTCCGCATGGCCCATCTCTGTTTAATAGCGCTATACCCACTCTATCATGGGCAACCTCGAAACTTCCACGTTTGGCAATAAAGCACACATTCAGAGTATGCCCGGGAGCGGTTCTCCGGCGGTTAATTGTTACCGTCGAGTTAATTGCAAATAGGTGATGCTATCAGGAGAGGTCCAATCACCGACCGACCAGCCTTCTGTACATGTTGACCCGATCTTGGTGAACGTGCGTGCGCTTCAAATTTGCTTACTTGGATGAGACCTTGATCTTTCGGCTGGGATCCTGAGGCTCGGTTTTTGGCATGTTGATGTGCAAGACACCCTTCTCGAACGCGGCGGAAATCTTCTCGACGTCATCTGCATTCGGCAGCGTCATCGCTCGGGCGAAGCTGCCACAGCACCATTCACTAACACGCAGATCACCTGTGTCATAATGCGAGATCTTCTTCTGGCCACGTAGTGTCAATCGATGGTCCTTGATTTGGATGTTTTGCGGGGACTGTTTGCCTTCAAGCATCTGAACCTCCTCCTTTAATGCTATAACGGCGAGGCAGTATTATGCCAAATTACGGGCGCGGCCATTGATCTTACGCAAGCGGGTGCTCTGTCAGCCGCCTAGTTTGGCTCAGGTGCAAAAACTTAATTAGGTCTCTTGCGCAACCGAGCGTCTAAAAAGCAGCAGACTTGTTGCCAGAAGGATCGCGCCCAAGCACGCCATCCATACGAACTCTGCCCAGACTGTCTCGATCCCGGCACCTTTGAAAATGATGGACTGACTGGCTGACATGTAGTGGCGGGATGGGAGGATAGATGTTCCGATCTGAAGCCAGCCAGGCTGCCCTTCGATTGGCGTCTCTCCTCCTGACAGCATCAACATTGGAAGCACCGTCAGCATAACCAAAAGTGCGAATTGAGCCATTGAGCGCGCAATCGTCGCAAGAAACACCCCAAGCGCCGTCGCCGTGAAGAGAAAGAGAGCTGTGCCAATTAAAAACAACACCTTCGATCCCGCAATGCTGATCCCCAGGAAGTCTTGCATAACAAAGGTCAGCGATAGGGCGGTCGCTACCAGAACCACCGCCGCGTTTGCCCAGATCTTGGCGACCGCAATGTCAAATGGAGTAAGCGGCATCGCCAGCAGGTGTTCGATTGTTCCATGCTCGCGCTCACGGATCATGGCAGCACCGGTAAGGATTGTGGTCAGCCACATGATCTGGCCGATCAGCGCGACGATACCGGCGAAACGAACAGTGTCGCGGTTTGGATTAAATGCGCTGCGCACAATGATATCGATGGGCGGCGGGTCTAACAATTCTGCACCGATGGCAAAGCGCCGGATCTCGGCGCTCAAGATATTGATGATGTAGTTCGCTCCAATTCCGGCCTGCTCCATCGCTGTCGCATCGATCAAAACCTGAATTTCAGGCGCGCGCCCGGCTCGAACATCTTTCTCGAACCCTGGGGGTACTGCGACTACAAACAGGAAATGCCCTGCATCCATCTTTTCGGCCCCGGTACCCGGTGCGATCTGGACAACGGGTTGGAATTCAGGCGGAAAAAACGCTGAGGCAAGCGAGCGTGAAAGAGGCGAGCCATCCTCGTCGGCAAATGCAATGGATGCATTGTTGACCGAGTTTGAAACGCCCGTAGCCTCCATTACGGGCGCCAGCGTGAATGACCAGACAAGCAGCGCCATCATCACCCAGTCGCGCCGAAGGCTCATCATTTCTTTCAAACCAAGCCAGAATATGCGGGACAATCGTTGCATTCACTTCTCCTGCGCTCGGAGTAACAGTGCAGCGATCAAGGTTAGCGCGGGCCCGAAACAGGCTAGGGCCAGAAGGTCGGGGGCAAGTGCATCCCAGCTAAGACCTTTGGTGAACGCGCCGACGTTTAGATGCAGGAAATATGATGAAGGCCAAAGCGATCCAATCGTCTGAGCGCCGCCTTCCAACGTCGAGATCGGTTGTAGCAGCCCGGAGAATTGAATGGTCGGCACCACCGACGCGATAGCGGTGGCAAAAGTTGCGGCCACCTGGCTCGACGTTATAGTCGCAATAAGCAGTCCATAAGATGTGGTTGCCCAAACATATAGGAAAGCACCAATTGCAAGCGGCACCGGATTTCCTTTTAGGGGCACGCCAAAAATGAAGATCGTCATCGCTGCCAAAAGTAGGAAATTGACGAACGCTATCACAATGTAGGGGATCTGTTTGCCAACCAGAAATTCGAGCCGCGTCGTTGGCGTTGCGTAGAAATTGGTGATCGTGCCCAACTCTTTCTCCCGCGCGACACTAACAGCCATCAAAACGGCCGGCAGCATTATCAACAGGATCGCAGGCATGGCAGGGGCCATTGCAGCGATACTTTCAAAGCTTTGATTGTATCGGAAGCGCGGTTCGATGCGGGCGATTTCGACCGACTGCTCGCCACTTTGGCGGGCCATTACTTCCAGAAACGTACTGTGAAGCCCGGCCACATAGCCCTCTATTGTCTCACCCTTGAACGGTATCGCACCGTCCACAATTGCCAAGACTTCAGATGGCTCGCCGGCGCGCAACTTGCGACCAAAATCGGGTGGGAGTTCGACAACCAGCGAGATGTCTCCTTTGGCCAACCGCTCGCGGCCGTCTTCAAAACTGGCCAGAGGCACCGTGGGGTTGAAATAGCGGGAACCAGAAATCTCGGCGATATAGGTACGACTCTCAGGCGATTGAGACAGGTCGAGCACCGCGAAATCCAGGTCTTCTATGTCCAAAGTGATCCCATAGCAAAAGACCAACATCAGGATCACCGAGCCAAGGAAAGCAAAAGCCAAACGGACGCGATCGCGCAGAACCTCGGTTGTTTCGCGCCGTGCATAGGCCAGTATGCGCCCGATACTTCCGGCAGCGCCCGGGTTGACAGCATCAACCGAAATTTTGGGTGCTGCTACCGGCTCAGGCGGCTCGACGGCCTCCAGGACAGAGATGAACGCACCTTCCAGACTGTCCGACTGCGCCGTTGCGATCAACTCATCTGGTGTACCTTCAGCTAATACCCGGCCTGCATGCATGAAAGAAACGCGATCACAGCGCTCTGCTTCGGTCATGAAATGTGTCGAGACGAAAATCGTTACATCATCGTCTCGCGACAGCTCGATTAACAGCGCCCAAAACGAGTCGCGCGCCTCGGGGTCCACGCCCGAGGTTGGCTCATCCAGGATCAACACCCGAGGCCTGTGGATCACGGCGACGGCAAGGGAAAGACGCTGCTTGATACCCAGCGGAAGCGCCGACGCCAGCGTGCCCCTATGTGCCTTCAGGCCGAAACGTTCGGCCAATTCATCAATGCGTTCCACACGATCCTTGATCGCAAAGATACGAGCGTGCAACTGGAGGTTTTGTTGAACGGTCAGCTCACCATAAAGCGAGAATGCCTGGCTCATATACCCGATCTCGCGGCGCATCCTTAGATCGCGCGCATCCACCGGTCTGCCGAACAGCAGCGCCTCTCCCTCACTTGCTGGCAGAAGACCTGTCAGCATTTTCATGGTGGTTGACTTGCCGCAGCCGTTTGATCCGAGGAAGCCAAAGATTTCGCCTCGGTGGATCGAGAATTCGACGTTGTCGACGGCAGTAAAATCGCCAAAGCGCCGGGTCAACCCACGCGCCGTGATCACCGGGTCTGCACCTTGATGATGCATGGGTACCTTGTTCGACACAAACCGGGGTTCTCCTCGCGCCTGTAGCTGCCTGTAAGATGTTTCAAGATCCCGGGCTTTACCCTTCAGCTTGGCAGGGGGGCCGTGAAATATCACCCGACCGGCATCCATCGCTACGATAAAATCGAATTGTTCGGCTTCCTCCATATAGGCCGTTGAAACCAGTATGGAGAGACCGGGCGTTTCTTCTCGGACCGCGTCTATCAGCGCCCAGAATTGGCGCCGCGACAGGGGATCAATTCCGGTCGTCGGTTCGTCCAGTACCAGAAACTTAGGGTCGTGGATCAGCGCACAACACAGTCCAAGTTTCTGCTTCATTCCGCCCGAAAGTTTGCCCATAAGCCGGTCCGAAAAGGGCGCAAGTCCGGTCGCTGACAGCAAGGCCGCGATCCTGATTTCACGTTCCTGTTGCCCCTGTCCGAAAAGACGTGAAAAGAACTCGAGATTCTCACGCACAGACAGTTCCGCGTATAAGTTGCGGCCCAACCCCTGCGGCATAAATGCGATCGCCGGGCACACGCGGTGACGGTGCGCGCGGTCACCTATCGATCCCCCGAGAACATCAATTTCCCCGGACTGAAGTTGCTTTGCGCCGGTAATCAATCCCAGCAGCGTCGACTTGCCAACCCCGTCCGGCCCGATCAATCCGATAAGCTGGCCAGTTGGCAGAACCAGCGAAAGGTTATCCAACGCAACATGCTGTCGGTACGTGTGTGTGACACCGTTGATGCAGAAACCAGATGAGCCCCCCTCGGCGCTCATTCGAACAGCTCGGGTGGAATTCGTCTATCCAGATCGTCTGGCCACGCGCCATCGGAAGTAAGTCGGATCACTGCAATGCCGCGAAGGCCGGTCTTCACATGCTCAATCCGCGCCGTAACCAAATCCCTGGGAATGCGAACCCGAACGCGAAACACCAGCTGCTCCCGTTCGCTCAAAGTTTCTACCTGCTTGGGAGTGAATTGAGCTTCGGGAGAGACGAAGGTTACGGTTGCTGGGATGGCAAATTCCGGCAACGCATCAAGCACGATGCGCGCCTCGGCACCGATGGGCAATAGCCCCGCTTCGCGTGCAGGCAGGAAGACCTCCATATAGACGTTTTCCAAACTGAGTAACGTCAAGATCGGTTCGCCCGCTCCAACGACCTCACCGGGCTCGGCCAGTCGATACAGAATACGCCCCGGCATGGGAGCGATGAGGGAACCATCCTCTATTTGTGCCGCAATCCGGCGCACCTCGGCTTCTGCGGCGGCAATCTGGCTATCCGCCGTTGCAACCCGGGCCTTGGCCGCGCCCAGCACGGCATCCGCAACCTGAAACGCGGTTTCACGATCCTCAAAGACAGTCATCGAGATATTCTGACCGGCCAGCAACGCCTTTGCCCGGTCAAGCTCCTGCGAAGCGCGACGCTGCTGGCTTTCTCGCTGGATGACCACGGCTTCGGCTTCGGCCTTGGTTTGGCGCGCCAGCGCAACCTGGGCACTGGCACGGTCAAGGGCTGCAGATAATTCATCTGTATCCATTTCAACCAGCAGTTCACCCGAAGCAACCAGGCTGCCCTCTGCTGCTATGACCCGAGCAACGCGCCCGGCAAAGGTTGGAGCGATTTCTACTTGTTCAGCCTCGATCCGCCCATTGCCCTGTACAAACCCAGCCGGCAATTCATCACTGTCTTCTGCGACGAAAAAATAAACAGCTGCACCTGCAAGTAGGAGCGCTATGGCGATCAGAATTGCGCGTACGTTCTTTCTCATGGCCCCGCGCACATTAGTTAATTTTCTATTCTAATTTAGCTCGCTCTCGAAGTGATGCCTTGAGTTGGATCAAACAGGTTCTATCTGATGATTGTCCAAGTGCTTATCGGGTACGAAATTGAGGCACAGGTCTGGTTGTTGACCCACATCCATGGCCCAATGAGGCTTTCGGGGTGTGACTCTCTATGACGGCTGCGCCGAATTGGTCGCAATGATGCGCAAGGGCAAGCATCCCGTAGTCGAAATAAATGCCCAGTTGTCCATCTGTCGTGTCAAAGCTCTTACGAGTCACGCTTCCAACGTGCAGATAAAACCAACACTGCGTCAGCGTTGCTGGCTGTCTTTCCTACTTCGGCAACATGAAGAACTCTTCAAGTACAATTTTTCCATCTGCTACCGAATAGACTGCGATCTCGCTCAAGGTCATGTGTTGCCCTGTAGCCTTCTGCGTTACGTTAACCTTATATCGTACACCGAAGCGGTTTGGGGGATGAACATAGGGGCCATCCACGTCGAATTCGACGATTTCATGAGCTGCCAGCCAGTCCTCTCTTTTTCCCTTGATAGCATCCCGGCCCTTGGTGATGCGAAACTGTCGAACCGGAGGCACAACCGCCTCAATAGATTGAGCGTTTTCGGCATACATTTCACCAACGTTTGCAAGACCTCTGCGATCACGCATTGCCTGAACGAATGTTCGTCCAATCTCGACTAATTTTTCCATGATAGCCCCCCAATTTCAGCCTCAACTTTATCACATCATACCTTTGCCAATCTTGACAGGGATCAATAAAGTTAGAGGTTCGCGAAGGATTCAGATCGGGATCGAGAGGACGACTTGCACAGTGGAAATGAGCGGCCCAATTCCCGGCGCCGTCTTCAGCCAGTGCGCTATTAGACAACGCTTTCAGAACCAACTGTTTCCGATCATTTCTCTCGGGCGGGTGCTGAAATCGAAGAAGCGGATCTTACCGTTTGGATCCGCCAAGATAAGCAAACCAATAGGCCAAGGCAACTCCTCCCGCCCCGCCGACAATGTTACCCAGAGTGACCCATAGCAGATTGGCCGCCGCTGCGAAAACCGGCACAGTTGCTCCCGCAGCCCAGCCCTGCGGGAAGAAATACATGTTCGCAATCGAATGCTCGAGCCCCAGCAGCACAAATGCAGAGACGGGCCACAAGACCGCTAGAATTTTTCCAGCGACGCTGCGGGCGGCGAAGGACAGCCATACGGCAAGGCAAACCAGCCCGTTGCACAATGCGCCGCGGGCGAAAGCCTCCATCGGTTCCAACCCCGCTTTGGCATCGGCTACCCTTATGGCAGTGCTACCCATCGGCCCATCAAGCAAGCCGGTCAGGGCGAAAGCTAATGCAAGCCCAACGGCACCCACGAAGTTACCAACGTAGACGATGCCCCAGCTTCGGAAAAGCAGCCGCAGCGGTATCTTGCGATCGACCGCTGCTATCACCATCAGGACATTGCCGGTGAACAGTTCCGCACCACCTGTGATCACCAGGATAAGGCCCAGGGAAAACACTGCTCCTCCCAGAACGCGGATCGGCCCTGAAGCGCTGTCTGCCCCCGTGACCGCCATCGTATAGGCCGCTGCGCCAAACCCTATGAATGCTCCAGCCAGCATCGCAAGAACGAACATGGGTGCTAGTGGCAGCTTTGCCTTTGCGACCCCGGCAGTCTCAACTAACGTTGCAATTTCAGCGGGTTTATGAGCATCGAACAGGGCCGGGGGGTTCATGTGGCGCTCCAGAGTTGGCACGAGTTTACGTAGCAGGTAGTTTAAGCCTGTCTTCTGACCTTGAACTAACGCGCAAATAAAACCGGAAGCCTATCTGTTCCCTCTGAGTTCGGATAGTTCCACCTAACACAGTTTGGCGCGCGGTCATGGCCATAGGTACCCATGAGGTCTACTTCGGCTTCCGCTTTCGCGAGATCTCAACGCAGAACTTTTCGATCCTCATCGTTTAGCGCCGATTGGGGCCAAGTTTGAAATTCAGGCAACGGTTAAAACAGCACAAGTGGCATTCCGACTGATGCCTAGAGAGGTGCTCCCTTGAATGAGGCTACTAATGCTTCCCAATCCACGGCGGCCCGTCACAATCAGGTCAGCTTTGCATTGCTCGGCACATGCGATGATCTGGTCTACGGGATCACCGCGTTGGGTATACGTTTGCGAAACCGTCTGATTGTACTCTTTGGCAATCTCTCTACCAGCGGAAATGATCTTGTTTGCTGCCTGCTGCACCTCTTCGTCTGAAGGCATTGTCGTGACGGCGTGATAGCCAGCCAATGCGCCCATTGCGAACGCCACGGTTTGGGGCTGAGGTGTATGAACAAGGTGAATTTGGGAGCCATATTTGCTTGAAATATCACAGGCAACGCGCAGAGCTGCTTCTGACGCCTCAGATCCATCCAAGCCAACTACGATCTTTTTGAACATGTTGCACTCCCACCTTAGTGAGGGGTTAGTATGGGCGAGCTTGAAGTAGTTAACCTTGACTCAAATCAACACTTTTCACTGCAGGTTCGAGCGTAGTCGTCCGTCTATTTCCAGAAGAAATACGGTAACTGAACCAATTTTGAAAAATGTTAGGAGTTGCAAACGGGTCATCCCAGAGGGGCAACAGCGCATAATTGTTGCGAAAAACCTTGCGCAAACGCTGCATTTTTTCAAAGGGTATCAAGTTAAGCCCAATGATAAAGATCAAGGGAAATGGCGAGAAGAATTGCTATTAGGGGCGTGCGTTTCAGTTCGTTTGGCAAGGTTGGCAGATTGCCCACGACACGAGATTCAATCTTATCCCTTAGGAAAACAACGATGCCATCCTCTCCGCCTTGGGTTCGCCCAGTTACGATAGCCGCAGCACTCTTTGGTCTCCTTACAATTTTCTCAGGAGGAACAGCCCTGTTTGGGGGCGCTGCTGCCAGTGCTGCAGTCGGAGATGTAGTTCCATTCGTGCTTTGGTTCAATTTTCTGGCTGGATTTATCTATTTGTTAGGCGCTTTCGCGCTCTATAAATCCACAATCTGGGCACAACGAATTGCCTGGTTGCTTGGCTTATCTACGCTATTGGTGTTCGTTGTTCTGATACTAGTGGCACTTAGTGGAACGCCGTTTGAATGGCGAACGGTCGGCGCAATGACCATACGCAGTGCATTCTGGTTAACTGTAGCTTTCGCGCTTTCCAAAACCGCATAAGCCAGCCAACGGGTGCCTCACCCGCGCCCAAATAACTTGGCAAGACAGGCACTTTTGATTGGGATCAAGGGCCGAAACGAGCAGTTTCGACATAGTTGGTGCGTTTTTCGAACCGATTTGCAGAAGGATCGGAATGACTGTGCTGATTGCCTACGGTACCCTAGAAGGCCAAACGGCTAAGATTGCGTATTTTATCAACGATGTAGTCAGAGAAGCCGGCTACGAAACGAAGCTGATCAACGCCGGCGGTCACCCCCGCTGTCTGTCTCAGCGGCAGCTTGAATAGCACTTTGGTCGACAGGCAGAATTGAATCGTCGCATTCGAAAAGACCGGCTGTGACAAGGCCGACCTTCGTGCGCCGCGAGCCAGGTCATGTCCTTGTCCTGCCAGACAAGAAGTGAGCCGCGCTCCTTAGGCGCAGCATTGTAGTCGGACCAATTCGTGACGCGTTAACGGGCGGAAGATGGCTTACTCATCCACACCGTTTAACCTTATGGATTCGCGTTGTGAATCCCTCGCTGCGAGAGATATGCAACAACGCCCATGTTCGTGAGAACATAGCGGTCTAACTATCAGAAGGTAATTTAAGATGAGATTGATACTCGCGATTTTGCTTCCGTTTGTGGTGTTTTTCACGATCCAACGCCCTTTTCAGGGCTTTTTCTGCCTGCTCTGCGTATTCCCCGTGAATTGCCGCGTGAATCCCAATAAAGCTGCCGCCCAATTTTGTTGACAACGTGCATCCAGACCGATGGCCTCTAATCGCCGTGCCACAGGCTACTTGGCAGGAAGGCCAAACGGCAGACCTTCGCCGCGCATGCATCAACAAGACCTACAAACGGCGGCAATGCACTTGAAGCAGACCCTTAATCCAATATGCAGTGTTGTGGAGCTTTGGACAGTGGCCATACGGACAAAGCTGCCATCGGGAAATAAAATCAAAATGGCAGCATTTTCTTATATGGCGGTCAATGCCCCCCAGTTTGTCCACTCATACGCAACAACATTAACCGAACGTGAACAATGTATTCTCAGAGTGTTCAACCGTTATCGTTCATACTTCCTTACTCAGGGCCGATCAATGCGTGCCCGGATGCACTGAAGGGGAATAGCATGATCAATACTGCCAATGAGGGTGCGCCTAGCATTCCTACAGCAATGCAATCCTCGCGCACCGTCTCAGGCGGTGAATTGTCAAGCATCACGAATTCGAGCAACGGTCGCTTCCCTCCTATCGAAAATGCACTGTCTGAACTATTCAACAATGAGCGGCTAAAAGAGGCGAAACGAGGCGTCTGATCTCTCAACAGAACGTCTGCGTATATCCCAAGTCACGTGGTGTTGTCTGGGATGTAGTGAAACCCGCTCCGGATCGGAGCGGGTTTTTTTATTTGTGATGTTGTTATGCCTGCTGGCTCGGGTCTATTTGACCTGGTGATTGATTGGACAATCAGCAATCAGCTATCAAGACCAAGCAGAGTTTTTACGGCAGCTTCGACCTCATCCGTCACAGGCTTGTTGGCGGCAGCCTCCAACGCTTCACGCTCGGTCTGCGGTTGATTTTCTACAGCCTCAGTCAGCGCATCGACTTCTGCCACAGTATCGTTGTAGTCGACCGCAGCCTGCCGTTCAGCGCCTAGGTCTTCGGCCGTATCGAGGGCTCCCTGAAGTTCGTCATTGGCGTCCTTAAGCTCTGCTTCTATATCCGGATCTGTGCCCCCGGCATCGGCAAGAGCGTCCTCAAGCTCGTTCACGCGATCCTGCTTCTCCTGAACATCTGTCAGAGCCGCATCAAGGTCCTCTTCGATCTCAGAGACCGGGCGGTCCGGCGGGGTCATGCCATCCAGCTGTGCCTGTGTTTCCGCAAGCTCCTCGCGCAATTCATCTCCGGCCAGAACTGCGTCACGAAATGCGGCGATGCGGCCCACACGGGAATTAGGAGAGGCGTTCTTGAGAGCATTCTCATTAGCGTTGGCGGCGTTCAGAGCGCCTAGTTCAGATGGGTGCACGCCCAGCAGATCCGCCATCTTGTACCCTTTCGGTTTCGGGGCGGGGCGAATTGCTTTGGTCACCTGATCCACTGGTTGACTTTTGCGTACGGTCTTTACGGCTGCGGTTTTGGCTTTGGTCTTTTTGCCCCCAAACAGGTCTTTCAAGGAAAACTTGTTTTTTCCCGATGACTTTGACTTACCAGCGTTGGAAGATTTCCGGTTAGATTTTCCGGCCGCTTTATCACTATCGCTAATGGACGCACCAGATCCGCCATTACCGTTTCCACCACCATTGCCGTTTCCACCGCCATTGCCATTGCCATTGCCGCCGCCGTTTCCGTTACCCCCGCCGTTGCCTCCTTTGGCATAAGCAGCATCAGGAAACGCGACAGCTCCGACAATCGCGGTCGAGCCCAGCAGGGCGATGGCAATAGCAGAGGCTTTTAGCAGGTTGATCGGTTTGGTGTTCATAATGGTCCTCGTTCATCAGGTGCGATTCTCGTCTGTCACGGTAATCAGCGGCGAGCAGACGCAAAAACTGGGTGTCGAAAACAGAATCCGACACCCCTGATCTAAACCCATCATCGTTGAACCCACGCGTAACTGGCTGTTCACCGTAGGTTCACATAGAAATCGGTAGATTGAGCCGGCGTTTTCGCAGTAATGAGTGACAAGGATGAAAAAGCTTATTGCCATTGCCTGTCTACTTGCCTTTCTCCACCCCGGAGAGGGACAGGCTGCTGCACGTGAGTTGACGCAATCCGAGTTGCGCAAGGCGACAACCTCAGGCAGTGCCATTCGTTTGAAAAAAGTAATCAAAGGCGTTGAAAAGGCTTTTGGTGGAACGCCAGTTGACGCGCGAGCCTTTCAGGCTGACAGGCTATATTACCGTATTCTCGTCAAGAAACCGGATGGTAAAATCGTCAGTGTCATCGTCAACGCTCAGACGGGTGTTGTTGTGTCCAACCGATCCGTTGTTGGCCGCCAGATTTCTGAAGCTGCCCGCGCTGCGCCGGGTAAATCCGGCAAGGGCGCTTCGCAGGGGAAATCTGCAAACAAAGGCAACAGCGGCGGTAACTCCGGTGGCAATGGTGGTGGTAATTCCGGTGGTAACGGTGGCGGTAATTCCGGTGGTAACGGTGGCGGTAATTCCGGTGGCAACGGCGGCGGTAACTCCGGTGGTAATGGCGGAGGTAACGGCGGGGGCAAAAAGTAATGGTTATACTTCCATTTGCTCGCCTATAGTCCTTAAGTATGAGAGTATTGCTGGCAGAAGACGAACCGCACCTCTGCGAACAGATCAAAAAACTCCTGAACGCAGAAGGCCGCGTTGTGGATGTCGCCAATAGTGGGCTCGACGCCCTGCATCTGGGTGCGACCGAACCATATGACATGATCATCCTTGACCTCGGCCTTCCAGAGCGCGACGGCATTTCGATTCTGCGCGAATGGCGCAACGAGGGTGTCAAAACACCGGTGCTGATTCTGACTGCCCGCGATGGCTGGAGCGAAAGGGTCGACGGCCTGGATGCGGGCGCAGATGACTATATGACCAAACCGTTCCACATGCCCGAACTGGCCGCGCGTGTTCGCGCCATCCTGCGACGGCAAAGTGGACAGCTAAATCCCGTGATTGAAATGGGAAACGTCATTCTGGATACCCGTAACGGCCGGGTGACAGCCGATGGCGTGCCGGTTGACCTGACTGCTCAAGAAATCGCGGTGCTGACTTATCTGGCGCATAATTCTGGTCGGATGATTTCACGATCAGAACTTTCAGAGCATATCTATGAATACGATGGAGACCGGGATTCGAACACTATCGCCGTATTTGTTACCCGTCTGCGCAAGAAGCTTGGCACTGACCTGATCACAACGGTTCGGGGTCGTGGATATATGATCGATTCGGCCTGATGTTATCGCTGCGACAACGGGCATTGCTGGGGGGAATTGCATCTGGGGCAGTGTCTGTGGGCGTAGGCACACTGGCGGTTTTCTCATACATTGATGCACGGGTGTCCAACCGGTTCGACTCTGCGCTGCTGGATCGTCACACACAGCTGGTTGTCGGGCTGAATGTCACAACCGAAAACCCGGACGCCCTACGGGATCTGATATTTGACCCGGCTTATGGCACCCCCTATTCCGGACGGTACTGGCAGGTCAGCAGCGCCGACGGTGTGGTCTTCACCTCTCGCTCGCTGTTTGATGAGGTCATCGCGGAACCCCCCGGCATTCCCGATATCCCCACACTCTGGGACACAAGCGGCCCGGAGAATGAAGTGCTGCGCAGCGCTTTTCAGAAGATCACTTATGAAGATGGCACGGTATGGGGCGTCAGCGTCGCCGAAAGTCAGGCTCAACTCGTGGCCGAGCGGCGCGCGGCGCAGAAAAGCCTGCTGCCGGTGTTTGGCCTAGTTGGCCTGATCGGTTTAGCCGGCTCGTTGTTTCTGATTTCAGTTGTTCTGGGACCATTGCGAAAGCTGCGTACGGATGTGGCCCATCGCTGGGATCAAGACGAAGACCTTAGGCCAACAGATTACCCCGAAGAGGTCTCGCCATTGGTCGAGGACCTGAACCAGCTGTTGCGTCGGAACCGCGAGATTGTCTCGGGTTCGCGCCGCCAGGCCGCAGATCTGGCACACGCATTGAAAACTCCTACAGCCATATTGCGCAATGAACTTGTGACATTGTCCAACGCCGGAGCGGTGACAGATACCGCACAAGAGGCGCTGGACAGGATCGATGCTCAACTTGGTCGATCTCTGGCCAGGCTGCGGGCTTTGAACGCTGCTGACCTGACCCATTCGCGGACCGATCTGTCTAACTCCATCGAGCGCCTGGCGCGGCTGTTCTCGGCCATGGCGGACCGCGAAGGCAAATCGCTGCAGATCGATGGCGATCCGGGTCTTTGGGTGCGCATGGATACGCAGGACATAGAAGAGATTTTGGGCAACCTTCTGGACAATGCTGTCAAATGGTGTCGAAGCACGGTACGGCTGACCGCGAAACGTAAGCAGAAATGTATCGAAATCAGTATCGAGGATGACGGTCCGGGAATTCCAGAAGACGCCCACCGCGAAGCCTTGCGATCTGGCGGACGATTGGACACCTCGGTCGTTGGTAGCGGGCTTGGGCTGGCGATCGCGGTCGACTTACTGAAAGCCTACGATGCCAGATTAGATCTGGACCGCTCTGAATCGCTGGGTGGGTTGGTGTGTCGGATTGTGATCCCGACCTGAAGTCGCCCGGAATCTGATCTGCAAAGTGTCGTTTGAACAATTCGCAACTTTAACTACCGATGGGCCCGAACCTGTCGTCTGACGATCTCAGTAGGTGATCGGGTTGGTTCAGACCGCACAAAGTCGGCCTAATGGACAAATCAGGCGTTCGGCTAGGTTCACATTTTCAGAAAAATGAAGGCGCATTTTTTTGCGCATTGGATCGGGCGATCAAAAGTTACAGCCAAAATACTTCTGTGAAGGTAAACCGATAGGAAGAACTGCCGAAGACAATGTATTCAGTCAAAAAGCCAAATTGCTTAAGTGAGGGACTCTGTGACTTCTGAGAACACCGTAATTTACCTGTCTGACGACGACCTCGGGGGCTTAGGCATCCAACCTTCGGAAGTTGCCGATGCCATCGAGGCTGCTTTAATAGCCAAGGCAGACGGAAAGCTTCACACTTCTCCCAAGACAGTCATCTTGCCCGGCGATGGGCGCTACGCAATGTCTACATTGGCAATGGGAGATGATGGATTCATCGTGACCAAGCAGGTTACAGTGTGTCCGGAAAACCCGGCGAGGGGTCTTCCCGCGATAAACGGTGCCATCATGGTTATGGATGCGCAAACCGGACTACTTCGCGCGGTCTTGGGAGCGAATTGGATTACAGCAATCAGAACTGCGGCTCTGTCAGTGGTGGCAGCGCGTCGGCTTGCTGATCCTCATGCCGAGACGGTGGCTTTTGTGGGCGCGGGTGTGCAAGCTCACTCCCATCTAGCTGCGTTTTCAGAACTGTTTCCCTTGAAACGAATCCGCGTGTTCGGGCGTGGTAAAGAGAATGCCGACAAGCTTTGTCGTTATGCTAGGGGCATGGGTCTCGAAGCTGAAACATGCGCCAATGCCAAGGACGCTTTGAGTGATGCCGATCTGATAGTGACATCGATAACGTTGGACTACTCCATTAAACCCTTCTTGGATGCCCGATGGCTGAAGCCGACTGCCTTCGCAACCATAACTGATGCGTGCATCCCGTGGGTGCCGGCGCACATGATTGGTTTCAAAACGGTAATTGTCGACGACCGTTTGCAGGAGCTGGAAAGCGACAAGCCGATGTTGCCATACGAGCAAATTGCTGCCGACTTGACGGAATTGGTCGCTGGCAAAGTCGATGTCCGAGCACGCAATAAACCGGCGGCTTTTGCTTTCAGAGGGATTTCATTGGGGGATTATGCTGCTTCGGTCCTCGCAGTTCGCCGGTTCACCGAAAAACCCGTGAAGTGAGCCCAAAGACATGAACACCCACTTTGTAATTAGATACCGGAATGGTCGCTTTGGGCGCAGATACGCCATTCTCTGCGATCAGTTCAATTAGTTGGTCGCAGCCCAAAGCGGGCATTTGCCACTGAGCTTTGCAAATTCAACTGCGCGGGACGGGAGTTACTATTGGTGCTGAAGGTTTGAGCGCACGCTCCGAGCGCTTCGCCACGGCAAGAATGTAAGAAAGAAATTGACCGTGAAAAGCAAGGCGGCTGAAACAGCACTCTTTAAGGAAGCAGGCGCCACCGCACACTTTCGGGCAAAACAGGTTTAACCCAAGGTGTTGCCGGTGATGAAGGTGTACGAACTTTCGACCAGATCGATGACGACTTCCAACTCTTCTGGTGTGGTTGGAGTATAGATCATGACAAAGCCGCTCCATCCGGGGCGTTGATCAGCCCAAGGGTGAGCTACGGCCCAGCCAGCCTCAATTGCTTTTCGCGCCAATGCTGGGTCGAGCGAAGCGTGCAAGCTGCCATCAGGATGCATATGCGCAAACTCAAACCCACCGACGATAGAGCTCGGTCGAGACAACAACATGCCGGGATCAAGCTGAAAGCCAATCGCGCCAGGTAGTGATATGCGTGTGGGGCCAAGTGTGACCCCTGGGAATTGCGCAACTCGCTCCAGCAATAGCTGGGACAAATCGGCATCAATTTCGACACCAATCTGAGTATGCGGTACGCCGCTTGTTGTTTCCGGACGGGGCGAGGTGCGCTCCGGGAACGCGTACTCTTGCGCATATGCCAAAGGGCTCGTGACCGCCGCTACTGCGACAACAGCAAATATTTTCGGGAAAATATCCATATTGTTGGCGACCCCGTCAAAAGTTAAGAAAGAGCACTCCGTGCAGTATCAGAGCCCTTGCACACATCACGCAGCCTTTAACGCTTCGATATTGATCAAGAGCTCTATTTCGTCGCTCACCGCTGGCGCAAATGCCCCAAGTCCGAATTCAGACCGCACGATAGTCGCCGTGGCTGCCAGCCCCAAGGTTGGCGTGCCCTCTTTTGGGCCAAACGGGTATGGTGCTGACTTGTTAAGCGTTGTTTCCAGAACAACAGGTTTGCTGACGCCATTCATGGTCAGGTCGCCAGAAATATTCGCGGTGTTGTTGCCGGTCACTTCAATGCTGGTTGAGGCGAATGTGACTAGGTCACCTTCACTCGCGCTAAAAAAGTCATCGGACATGAAGTGTTGCAGACGGGCATCCCAGCCCGTGATCATGGATTTTACAGGCATAGACACTGTGACAGATGAGGCAGACGGATCATCTTCGTCGAACTCAATCTCACCGATAAAACCTGAGAACATTCCATATGTTTCTGAGAACCCGATGTGGTTGTAGCTGAACAATACCTGGCTGTGTCCAGGATCCAGCTCGTAGGTGCCACTCTCGGACAATGCGGTTGTCGCGCCCATCGATAAGAGTACCGCCAGCGGGGTTGCTGCCACTTTGAACATTGATACGCTCCCATTTTGACAAGACGTGTTTGCGAAATTGAATTTTGGGATTTAGTTTTAGCTTGCCATACTTTTAGGACAAAATGCTCTACTATGCAACAAAATGTTCTATAGGAGGGGTGATTGAAAGAAGATCCTAGGCTGATCGCCACACGACAGGCCGCGCTTGATGCTGCGCAAAAGATACTAATGGATGAGGGCGTGCTGCACGTAACTCATGGCTCAGTATCGAAGGCAACGGGCATTTCGCGCAGCACACTTTACAGACACTGGCCAGATGCGCGCAGTCTGCGTGATGCAGCGTTCAGGCGCATCGCAACACCGCCGAACATACCGCCCAAAACCGATGGCCCGCTACGATCTGACCTGCGCTGGCTACTCGGTGTACTGATTGGAGCCTTGAATGACACACCATGGGGCCAAATTGCGCCTCAGGTGGTCGCTGCTGCGTCCAACGATGCAGAAGCGAGGTTAGTGATCACTGAATTTATGAAAGACAGGTTCGCAAGTGTTGAAGCAGTATTTGCAGCCGCAATAGGCCGCGGTGAGATCACCGCTGACGTCCCGGTTGACCAACTCATAGAACTAGCAGTCGCAGCACCTTATTTCCGCAAACTCATACGTCACGAGGCACTGGACGAAGATTGGTTGGATCAACATGTTGATCTGCTTTGCAATATAGCGAAAACCAATTCGGGACATTGAACATCGCCTGAATTTGCAGACAAAGCGACCAAGAAGCCTAACGATCTCCAAGATCGCGGTGGGGCTACGTTCGCTGCGTGACATCAGCACGTCGCATGGTCAAAACGAACCGCTACTCACAACGTTGATGTCTGTACCCTGATTTGTCGCTGCCGCTCATTCCTATTGCAACATGAACACCTTGGGCTCAGTGTTGCCATTCTCCGCAGCAAGCATGATAGGCCGCTAGCAGCCCAAAGCGGACCTTCAAGACAGGAATTTGCAGTTTCGTTGATGCGAGCCTACCCGCCGTTCGCTACTCTCGCATAAAAAGCATTCACAGTCTCGGTTAGCGGCCATTCAACAACGCTTGCCATGAATTGACTTTTGGTGCGAAGGAAGCTTTCGCTTGGATCTATGTTAGCAACTGTATTTCTCAGGCAGGTTGAATGGCCCATTTCTGGCGAGCTTTGCACATTGCGTTTGCGATTGTGACA